>JBJMMQ010000107.1:0-18569 GCA_045804705.1 Chloroflexota bacterium | reverse complement strand
AGCCCGATGATGATCCCTTCGAGAGACATAGAACCCTCCAAACCGTCTCGACGTCCGCTGCCGGGCACAGGCAGACGTGTTCGGACGCCTCTCGGAGGCGACTATACGCCGCGAATCAAGCCCCTCGGGTCGGGAATCAGCTGCCCGTCACCTTGAGGTTGCTGCTCGTTGCGTCGAGGGCGGCGTTGTAGGTGGTCTGCGTCCGGCTGTTGAAGACCGGGCCGTACATGACGGCCGACCCACTGTAGCCGTACGAGTTGAGGGAGCTCAGCGTTCCTCCACCCGCGGCACTGAAGCCTTTCAGCCACGGCCCGCCCGATGACCCACCCGTCATGTCGCACGGCATGCCCCATGTGGCGTTTCCCATGCGCGCGTCGGTGCCGATCGCCCCCTCGCAGTAGATCAGGTCGCTGCCGTGGTACTTGCCCCCAGCGGGATAACCGAAGGCATCAAGCGTATTGCCCTTGGTGACGCCATCGAACGCGATCGGATAGTCGCCGACAGTGGTGTCGAGCTGTCCGTTCGTGTTGCCACCGGAGCCGACCACGGCGAGCGCCCAATCGTTCGTGATCGCCTGGGTGTTGAACGCGCCGGCCGTCGCGAACTCGTTGCGGACGACGAGCGCCGTCGCCGTCCAGCAGCCGTACGCAGAATTCGCGCATGTGTACGTCGGCACGGTGTCGAAGGCCGGGATGAACATCCAGTTCGTCGCGAAGATGCCCGTCTTCTCATCGATGGCGCAATGGCCGGCAGTAAGGACCATCGAGTACCCGGGCCGCGCATTGTCATTGACGACCGTCCCGGAGCAGATCCAGTTGCCGCCACCCATCGAGAAGAACACCTTGCCGGTCCTCTTGACGACCGTCTGATCGCCCGTCCAGGAGGCGCCCTTGATCCCGCCGCCCGTGGTCGGCTTGGCGTTGCCCTTCGGCGAGGCCAGATCGTTCGCTCCCGACTTGACGAAGTCGCGCGGGACCGCGTTCGCGATCCGGTCACGAGTCCAGTACGAGACGATCCGATCGTGCTCGGAGTGTCCGCCGTCACGTGCCATCGTCGACGCGGCCGCCAGCGGCAGGACGGTCAGGACAGTAACGGTCGCGAGGACGAGGCGGCTTCTGGACAGACGCATATCGTTTGGCAGATCCCTTCAGTGGCCGATGTCGGCAGGTGACGGCTGAGACGGTGCGCGAGAGCGTACTGCCTCAACGCCACCTCCGCCCAGCGGCCGATCGGTCACATGGTGCGACCGCACACCACTTCGTCAGGTGCGCCGGACAGAGCGGCCCTGGAAGTCTCGGCTGCGCAGGGCGTTGGCGCTGCTGTAGAAGGCCTGCTTGCGCACGGCTTCCGCCATCGGCGCCGCATAGACGACCTGCTCCTCGTCGAGCGTGCGGAGGACCGCACGGATCTCCGGGTCGTTCCCGGCGTACGCCTCGATGCGTGCTCGTGTCGCCGCGAGGACCCGCTGAGCGCCCTCGAAGTCGCCGGCGCGGTTGAGGCGGACCGCCTCCTGACGGGCACGAGCTGCGAAGAGGCCGGCGACGGCGCGGTCGACGTCGCGATCACGTTGCTGGACATCGTTCTCACGATCAGTGGCGTATGCCCATGTGACCCGCACCGGGTCGCGTCCGGTCGCACCCGCGAACACGGCGTCCCGGTCGGTGACGGCGACGATCATGCCGGTCTCCTGCCCGATCTGGCCGTACGGGAAAGACAGCCGCAGGACGACCTCGACGACCTGCTCGGAGACGAGGTCCCCGAGTGACACCGTGGTCCGGTTCCCACTGGTCGTCAGCCGGTACGGACTGATGGCGTCGATCCGGACGTCATCGCGCGCCGTGATCTCGAGGACGACATCGCGAGCGACGGTCTCGAGCGTCTCACCGACCTCCGAGGTGATCGCGTCCCGGATCTGCGGTGCGTCTGCGATGTAGTAGAAGTGGCCGCCGCCTGCGTCCGCGAGGGCCGTCAAGAGCGTGTCGTCGAAATCGTTGCCGACACCGAAAGTGGTCGTGGAGACGCCCCGTGCCTTGAGCTCGCGGGCGTGCTGGGTGAGCTCCTCGGGGGCAGTGACGCCGACGTTGGCAAGGCCGTCGGTCAAGAGCAGACACCGATTGACGCCCTCGGTCGCGAGGTGCGCGGCGACCTGCTCGCAGCCGCGCAACCAACCTTCGGCAAGGTTCGTGCTGCCACGGGCCTCGATGGCGCGCAGCCTGTCGATCGCGCCGCGGCGGCCTTCGGGGGAGGCGGGCGTCGAGGCGCAGACCACGTCCACGACATCGTCGTAGACGACGACGCTGAACCGGTCATCAGGCTGGAGGCGGCCGATCGCCTCCTCCACCGCCGCCTTCGCGACACGCAGCTTCTCGCCCGACATCGAGCCGGATCGGTCGACGACCATGGCGAGGTTGACCGAGGGCCGCGCGCGCTCGGTGGTCGCACGCGGCGCTTCGATCCGGACTCGGACGAACCGCTTGCTGTGGGCATTGGGTCGGATGAGGTGGCGATCCTGGCGGACCTCGACTGTGGGCTCGATGCGGGTTGTCATGATCAGTCCTCCTCCAGGAGTTCACGGGCGATCGTCACGAGACGCTCGACCCCTTTTTGATGCGCCCGGGTGAGCGGACGCCTGACGTGGAGCTCGATATCGGGCGAAAGCGCGATCCGCTCCCATTGCGACCGGTCCACGCTTGGCGCCGACGGGTCTGTTTCGGCGAACGACGGAGGGCCTCCCGGCGCGACGGCCGACGAGGCGTCTGACAGGGTCATCGAGCGGTTGAGAAGAGGCATGCCCGGCGGGGGCGCCTGGCTCGCCGCGGGCGGCGGCGTGACGGAACGCATCCCCGCTGCCCCACCCCCAAGGACCGTCCGGACATAGTCCAGCGCCGAATCGGTCGGCACTGGCGGAGCCGGGGCGGCCGCCAGCGTCAGGATGTCGGGACCGCTGAGTCCCTCGAGGCGGCGCCTGATCTCGGCGAGCGGCAGGTGTTCGGCTTGAAGACGTCGGATCAGTCGGAGCCGAGCCAGGTGCGTCTCGCCGTATTTGCTGCCCGGACCCGTTTGGCCAACGGCGGGGAGGAGGCCCTGCGCGAGGTAGTAGCGGACCGTCCGCGGCGTCACGCCGGCAAGGTCGGCGAGCTCAGTCAGTGAGTATCGATCGTCGTCTGGCATCGCCGTATCATGACAGTGAAACGTTACACTGTCAATACTCGACTCAAGATACCGCCATGCGGCCTCCATCCCCTCTCCACATCCTGGCGCGAGCATCTGGTCGAACAGGGATCCGTGGTGGATCCCGAGCAACGGACAAAGGAGTCCCAGGGATATGCCCAGAGTCTTCGCAGCCATCCTCCTCGTCGTCGTCCTCGTCGTCGGCGGCGGCATCATCGCAACCACGGCCTACCAGGCCGGCCTGTCCACGGCAGTGACCACGACGACGACCGCAGCGGGAGCGGTCGCGGCCCCCGTGGTCGTCCCGGCGTATGGCTACGGTTGGGGCTGGGGTTGGCACCCCTTCTTCGGGTTCTTCGGGTTCTTCATCGGCCTGTTCTTCCTGTTCCTCGTCTTCGGCCTCATCCGGGCGATCTTCTGGCGAGGCGGCTCGGGACGGCGGGGCTGGGGCGGTGATGGCTCGGGTCCGGGGTCGGGCAGATCAGGCTGGGAGACTCGCGCCCACGAGACCTTCGACGACTGGCATCGGCATGCGCACGAGCCGACATCCCCTGCTCCGATCCCGACCGATCGCGCTTCCGGCGCCTGACCCCTCGACCCTCCCCTCGACCGCGCCCTTGGACTCGAAGACGTCCGGGGGCGCGTCGGCATCTACGATGAGCGCGAGATGAAGACCATCCTCGTGGTCGATGACGAACCGAAGATCGTCACCCTCGCCCGCGATTACCTCGAGCACGCGGGGTTCTCCGTCCTGACGACGGGCGACGGCCACGACGCGGTCGCAACGGTCCGCCAGCGGCGACCGGATCTGGTCGTGCTCGACCTCGGGCTGCCGGGCCTCGACGGGCTCGACGTCACCCGCGAGCTGCGCCGCGACTCGTCCGTCCCGATCGTCATGCTCACCGCCCGTGACGACGAGTTCGACAAGTTGCTCGGGTTGGAGCTCGGCGCCGACGACTATCTGACCAAACCGTTCAGCCCCAGGGAGCTCGTCGCGCGCGTGCGGGCGGTCCTCCGCCGTGCCGAGCGGCCGCCCGAGGCGGCCGAGACGATCCATGCCGCGGACGTCGTCCTCGACCTGCCCCGGATGCGGGCCGAGGTCGCGGGCACGGTGGTCGACCTCACTCCGACCGAGTTCGGGCTGCTCGCGACGATGGCCGCACGGCCCGGTCGGATCTTCACGCGGGCCCAGCTCCTCGACGCGCTCCACGGCATCGCCTTCGACACCTACGAGCGGGCGATCGACTCCCACGTCAAGAACCTTCGCCGCAAGATCGAGCCCGACCCGCGCCGGCCGCGCTACATCCTGACCGTGTACGGCGTCGGCTACCGTTTCGTCGACGAAAAGACCGACGGATGAACCCCGACGAGGATCCGAACCGATGGGGCGAGCGCGACTGGCGTGCTGCCCGGGAATCCTGGCGCCGGCGCCGGATGGCCGAGGGCGCCGTCGGGCCCCGTGGCCGGCCGCCGTGGTTCGTCGCTCGTCGCTTCGGCTGCCTGTTCGGTCTCCTCTTCCTCGTGCTCGCGGGATCGGTCGTCGCCGGCTCGGCATTCGTGCTCGCGAGCCTCGGCCCCGTGCCCGGGCTCATCGTCCTTGCCCTGGTCGTGCTGCTCCTCGGCTGGATGGGCCGGACCCTGCTGGTGACCGGGCGCGCCCTCGACCGGCTGGTCGACGCCACACGACGGGTCGAGGAGGGCGACTACTCGGTGCGCGTGACGCCCGGGATGCCGCCCGGCCGCCGCACCCGGCTCGTCGACGAGCTCAACATCGGCTTCGACACGATGGCCCAGCGTCTCGAGACCGACGAGCGCCAGCGCCGGACCCTCCTGGCCGACATCAGTCACGAGCTCCGGACGCCCCTGACCGTCGTCCAGGGCAACCTCGAGGCGATCGTGGACGGCGTCTACCCGCCAGATCCGAAGCACATCGGGCTCATCCTCGACGAGACGCGCGTGCTCGGGAGGCTCATCGACGACCTACGAACGCTTGCGCTGTCGGAGGCGGGGACGCTCACCCTCCATCCGGAACCGACCGACCCCGACCTGCTGGTCGCCGAGGTCGTGCGCTCGTTCGAGCCCGCCGCGACCGCGGCAGGTGTCGCCCTGAGAGCCTCGATCGATGGCGATCTGCCCATCACGGACCTGGACCCGGTCCGGATGCGCGAGGTCCTGTCCAATCTCGTCGCGAACGCCCTCGGCCATACCCCGGCCGGTGGCCGCGTCACGGTCGTCGGTGGGGTGGACCCGGGCAGCTGGATCCGGCTCGAGGTCCGCGACACGGGCGCCGGCATCGACCCGGCGCTGCTGCCCCACGTCTTCGATCGCTTCGTCAAGGACGACGCGTCACGCGGTTCGGGCCTGGGCCTGGCGATCGCGCGTCAGCTCGTGGCGGCACATGGCGGCGATATCGAGGCGGAGTCGCGACCCGGCGAGGGCACGACGATGCGGATCCGGCTACCGATCAGGGACGCCTGATCCTGACGTCGTCGACAGCGGCCTCGATCGTGCTCGCGCCGCCACGGTCCGCAGCGGCGAAGACGATGCGCACCGTCTGGCCGGCCCACGGAGTCATCGCGATCGACGCCGACGCCCACGCCGGGAGGTCCGTGTTCGCCGCGCCGACCTCCTGGAGGACGAGCGTCCGCGACCCGTCGGCGCGCTCGACGTAGGCTCGGAAATAGTCGAGCGACGTCGCGTTCGAGCTGTGGGCCAGGTAGTACCGGAAGGTCAGCCGTCCGACCGTCGCGGGCAGCGCGATCGGCGCCGAGCGGACCGTCGTGACGCCGCCATCGACGTCGTGCGCGTGGGCCGAGCTCCCGGCCTTCGTGCCTGTCACGAGCGCCTCGGATCCCGAGACCGTCGTCCCCGACTGTCGTGACGTCGCAGCGGGGTTGCCACGCTGCCAGGCGCCGCCCGACGCGGTGTCCTTACCGAGCGCGTTCGTGATCCAGCCGCCGTACGTCTCGAAGTCGTCGTAGAGAGGGCCGCAGTTGGCAGCCGCCGCGCCGGTCAGCGTGTACGGGCAGCCGGCAGCCTCGATGAGCATCAGGATCGCGTTCCGGTTGCGTTCGGTCTGCGGCGTGATGACCTCGTCGGGCGGATAGAACCGGTTGATCGAGCTCACCTGGCTGTGGCTCGGGTACATCTCGAACGTGTACATGAAGATGTGCTGCTTGCCGTACGCCCAGTCGATCTCGTCGCCGTCGGTGATGTACAGGCTGCTCGACTGCATCGCGGTGTAGCCGTTCGTGGTGGCCATCTTCCTGGCGAGCGCGACGAGCGCCGAGTGGTCGGCCGTCGTCATGTCGCCCGGGACGTCGGTCTTCGTGTAGCCGTACGGCCACAGGATCTGCTCGCCGGCGGTGTGGAAGGTGATCGCCGTCTTGATCTGCTGGCGGCCGCCGATGCGCCTGCTGGCCATGAAGTCGCGGATCGCTCGTGTCTCGGGGGCCGAGAAGGCGCTCGGGCCGTGGTATGTGCTGGCCGACTTCGTGCTCGATGACCCGCCGCAGCAAGCCCAGTGATAGCCGTAGTTCCGGTTGAGGTCGGTCCCGATCGCGGTGGAGCCAGGGTTCGGTTGTCGGTTCTTGCGCCAGCCGCGATAGGGCGTTCCGGTCAGGTCGTACTCGGCGCCGTCGGGGTTGACCGCGAAGACGATCCAGATCTCGCGGCTGTTGACGATGTTCGTGATCCGCTGGTCCGTCCCGTAGCCGACCGTCAGCCAGCGCAGGATGGCCAGCGTCTGCTCGAGCGAGAGGTGCTCGCGGGCGTGATGGAGGCCGTCGAACATCACCTCCGGCTCGGCCTCGTCGACGCCGACGTTGTCGGACACTTTCGCGACCCACAGATCGCGGCCCTTGTAGCTCTTGCCGATGGAGCGGAGCGCGACGATGCCGGGATGTGCCGCCTGGGCGGCCTGGATCTCCGCGACCATCTCCGCGTACGTGTGGTACCTCGCGTCGGCGGGCGGGAAGTCGGCTGCGGCGACGACGGGCACGGCCATCGTCAGCGCGAGCAGTGCGACCGAGGCAGCAAGGATCGGGCGGCGCAGGTGGTGGTGCATGGACGCATCATCGCTCCCGAGCGCAACCACCCGATACCCGGCGATGGACCTAGTCGCGACCGGGACCGCACCGCCGAGGGAACACAGGCGTGCCTTCCGGAGTCTTTGGCCCCACAGGACCGGCCCGTCGGGCCGGCCATCCAGGGGAGATCGACGATGCACCGTTCGATCATCGACAGGTCCGTGGCGGCCATCGGCGCCGCGCTTCTCATCATCGTGTTGTCGGCGGCACCCGCCCTCGCCTGTGGCGGCCTGATCGGTCCGAACGGCGCGGTCAACCTGCTCCGCACGACGACGCTCGCGGCGTACCACGATGGCGCGGAACACTACGTCACCGCCTTCCAGTTCGCGGGGGGTGGTGGGGCGTTCGGCTCGCTGACGCCACTCCCCGGGATCCCGTCGAGCGTCGAGAAGGGCGGCGACTGGACGCTGCAGCGGCTCGTTCGCGAGACCGACCCTGTCCTCTTCGAGGGCGATCTGGCGGTCCGAGCCGCCGCCCCGGCCGCAGGCTCGGCCGAGGAGCTCATGAAGGTCCGGATCGACGCGCTCGACGTCACGGTGTTGCGCGGCGGCTCGGCCGCTGTCGGCCAGTGGGCGAAAGACCACGGGTTCCGGCTTCCGCCGGACGCCCCGGAGGTCCTCGACTTCTACGCCGAGCGCTCGCCGATCTTCCTTGCGGCCGTGTTCGATGCCGATGCTGCCGCTGCTCGCGGCCAGGCGATCGGTGACGGGACACCGGTCCACGTCACGATCCCCACCGACAACCCGTGGGTGCCATTGCGCATCCTCACGCTCGGCAAGACGGCGACCGAACGCGTCGATGCCGACGTCTACCTGCTGACCGACCACCGCCCGGCGCTCCTGCCGGCGCCGGGCGCTGACAATGGCCTCCTCCTGGGCCACAGCGCTCCAGCCAGCGATCCACTCCTCGATGACCTGCGTGGCGACAAGGGGATGGGCTGGATCCCCGCCTCGGCGTGGCTGTCCAAGGTCACCATCGATGCTGCGGTCCCCGACCTGGGGTTCGACCTCGCGATCGACGCCTCGGGGGCGGGCACGCCATCTCGCGTGATGGCAGGTCTGGACCGGCCCGGCACGATCACCACACCGGATCGAACCGGTGAGCTCGTCCCGCTCTTCGTGGGTCTGGCCTTCACGGTCGCGGGGATCGGTGGCCTCGTGCTCGTCTCGCGACGGCGGCCCCCGCTGTCGATGGCCTGAGCGGATCGCCACGATGAGCGGACATCGCCGGCCCGGGCGGCTCGCCCTGGCGGGCGGGATCGCCCTCTCGGTCGGTCTCGCCGGGATCGCGGCCGCGTGGACGGCCGCCCCAGGCCACGGACCCGCGAGGACGGAGATAGGGATCCACTACTCGCACTACTCGCCCCTGGGGATCACCGTCCGTGCCGGGACTGCCATCACGATCGTCCTCCACAACGACGACCCGATCGATCACGAGTGGATCGTCGGCGACGCGGCGGTCCACGCCCGTCATCGGACGGGCACGGAGCCGGTCCACGGGTCACGACCGACAGAGGTGTCGATCCCTGCAGGCTCGACGCGCGAGACGACCGTTCGTTTCGACGCCCCGGGCACGTATCTCTACATCTGCCACCTCCCGGGCCACGAGGCGTACGGCATGGTCGGTACGGTGGTCGTCACGCCGGACTGATCCCGGGAGGCGGGCTCGCGGGTCGGCCCCGCCGCTATGCTCGCCACGATGCGCCCACTCCCCGCCCCGTTCGACGCGATCGCCGCCGGCCGGCCGGCATCGATCGCGCTGGCAGGGCCGGCCCTCCTCGGCAGCCGGCTGCTGACGAAGGATCTCGCGTTCAGCGAGTCGGAACGCGACGCGTTCCACCTCCGCGGCCTGCTGCCCGACCGCGTGCTGTCGATCGAGGAGCAGATCGACCTCGAGCTCGAACACCTTCGCCGCAAGGACGATCCGCTCGAGAGATACATCGGCCTGGCGGCGCTCCAGGACCGGAACGCGACCCTCTTCTATCGACTCCTCGCCGAGCACCTGGCCGAATTCATGCCGATCGTCTACACGCCGACTGTCGGCCGGGCGTGCGAGGAGTTCAGCCACATCATCCGGCGGACGCGCGGGACGTGGATCACGCCGGCCGACCGTGACCGCATCCCGCAGCTCCTGCGCGAGGGACCGTACGACGACGTCCGGCTGATCGTCGTGACCGACAACGAGCGCATCCTCGGCCTCGGCGACCAGGGCGCCGGCGGCATGGCCATCCCGATCGGCAAGCTCGCGCTGTACACGGCGGCGAGTGGGATCCACCCGGCGCTGACGCTGCCCGTCTCGCTCGACGTCGGGACTGACAATCCGGCGCTGCTCGCCGACCCGCTCTACGTCGGTCACCGCGCGCCGCGGCTGCGTGGCCCTGCCTATGACGACCTGATCGAGGCGTTCGTCGCGGGCGTCGCCGAGGTCTGGCCCGACTGCGTCATCCAGTGGGAGGACTTCAAGCAGGCGAACGCGCTGCGCATCCTCGATCGCTACCGCGACCGCGTGCCCTCGTTCAACGACGACATCCAGGGCACCGCGGCCGTCGTCGTCGCCGGCGTCCTGGCCGCAGCGCGCGGCCTCGGGACGAACCTTGCCGACACCCGGGTCGTCCTCGTCGGCGCGGGTGCCGCGGGGATCGGCATCGGCCGGCTGCTCCGCCTCGCGATGCTCGACGAGGGCATGCCGGAGACGGCGGTGCGGCGGGCGATCGTCCTCGTCGATTCGCGCGGGCAGGTCCATGACCGGCGTGAGGACCTTGACGAGACCAAGCGCGAGCTCGCGCTGCCGGCGGCGGCCTTCGCGGACTACGGCTTCACGACCGAGTTCCCGACACTCGTCGAGACGATCGAGCGAGTCCATCCGACCGTCCTGATCGGCACGACCGGGATCGGTGGCACGTTCACCGAGGAGGTCGTCCGTGCAGCCGCGACCGGAACCGGGCGGCCGGTCGTCCTGCCACTGTCCAACCCGACCTCGGTCGCGGAAGCCACCCCCATCGACGTGATGCGCTGGTCGGGCGGCCGAGCGATCGTCGCCACCGGTTCTCCGTTCGATGCCGTCGAGGTCGACGGTCGGACGGTGGTGATCGGTCAGGCCAACAATGCGTTCGTCTTCCCGGGTCTCGGACTGGGCGCGATCGCCGCGGAGACGCGGGTCATCTCGGACCGCATGTTCCTGCTCGCGGCCCGGACACTGGCCGCCGCCGTGACGGACGACCGCTTCGAGCGTGGCGGCATCTACCCGCCGGTCGACGACCTCAGGGACGTGACGCGGGCGATCGCGATCGCGGTCGCTCGTGAGGCGATCGAGGCCGGTATGGCTGGCGTCCCTGCCGCGACGAACGTCGACGCGCTCGTCGACGGCGCGATGTGGTGGCCGGAGTACGTCGCGTATGAGCCCGTACGTCCGGCCGAACGCCGGCGGACCGCCGGGACGTGACACGACCCGCGCCGACCGCCAGGAAGCGCCACGCGCGTGCCGCGGTCCTGCGGGCAGGCGGCGAACCGGTCAGCGTCGAGGACGTCGTCGTCGCAGATCCGCGGCAGGGCGAGGTCCGCGTCAGGATGCTCGCATCGGGCGTCTGCCATTCGGACCTCCACGTCCGCGACGGGGACTGGCCGCGGCCGGTGCCGATCGCGATGGGCCATGAGGGCGCGGGCGTCGTCGAGGCAGTCGGACCGGGAGTCGAGCGGCTCGGTGTGGGCCAGCCGGTCGCGCTGTCGTGGCTGATCCCCTGCGGTGTGTGTCGATCGTGCCGTGCGGGTTGGCCTTGGGCCTGTCCCGATTCGCCGTCGTTCCGCCACCGGATGCCCGACGGCGCGACGGTTCTCGCGACCCGCGATGGCGAGGCGATCCTCTCGTATTGCGGGATCGGCACGATGGGCGGGGTCGCAGTCGTTCCGGAGGCCGCGGCGATCCCGATGCCCGACGGCGTCGACCCAGCCGTCGCGGCCCTCATCGGCTGCTGCGTCTCGACCGGTGTCGGAGCCGTGCTGAAGACTGCCGAGGTGCCGCCCGGAGCGTCGGTGGCGGTCATCGGGCTCGGTGGGGTCGGGCTGTCGTGCGTGATGGGGGCCGCACTGGCGGGAGCGTCGCGGATCGTCGCGGTCGACCGGGTCGAGTCGAAGCTCGCAGTCGCCCGGTCCGTCGGCGCCACGGACGGCCTCCTCGCCGGTGACGACGTGGCTCAGACCCTCACCGCATTGCGCGACCTGACAGATGGTGGCCCGGACTACGCATTCGAAGCCGTCGGCCGCCCCGACACCGTCGAGCTCGCCATCGAGGCGCTGCCGATCAGCGGGACAGCCGTGCTCGTCGGGATGACGCCGTTCGAGGCGCGCGCCTCGTTCGCGGTCTATCCGCTCGTCGACGGCAGCCGGCGGATCCTTGGCTCGAACTACGGTTTCGCGGACCCCGCGGTCGACTTCCCGCGATACGCCCGGATGCACCTGGACGGCCGGCTGCCCATCGACCGGCTCATCGACCGCCGTATCGGGCTCGACGATATCGAGGCCGCGTTCGACCGACTGCGTTCAGGTGACGGCCTCCGCCAGGTCATCGCCTTCGACTGATCGCGGGTTCATGTCCCGGTGGCGTCCTCGTCGGGATCGAACGGGGCGAGGACGGGCGGCTCAGGCTCCTCGATCGGCGGTAGCAGGACGCTACCGGTGATGAGCCGGGTCCCACGGCCGTGGGTCAGGAACGTCCACGCCCAGCGCAGGAGGACCACGATCCGGTTCGTGAACCCGATCAGATAGAAGAGGTGGATGCCCAGCCACAACGCCCAGGCGATGAAGCCGGCCTGGCGGCCGAACGGGCCGAGCCAGCCGATGTTGGTCACGCCGGACAGGCGGCCGATGATCGCGGCGTCGCCGTGGTCGCTGTAGCGAAACGGCTCGACGGGCCGGCCGAGGATGCGCCGGCGGATCACCTTCGCGGCATACGACCCGCCCTGGATCGCGCCTTGGGCGACGCCCGGCGTCGGCTTGTCGGGCTTCCACGGCTCGACTGCGGCATCGCCGACGACGAAGATCTCGGGATGACCCGGCACCGTCAGGTCCGGCTCCACGACGACGCGTCCCGCGCGATCGGTCGGCGCGCCAGTGGCCTCCGCCACGAGCCGGCTGAAGCGCGCCCCTCGAACGCCGGCCGCCCAGAAGATGGTCTTGGCCTCGATGCGCTCGTCCGTTCCGTCAGGTCCTGTGACCCGCACTCCTTCAGCGTCGAGGTCGACGACCCGCGTGCGCGTCCGGACCTCGACCCCGAGCTTCTCGAGCTGCTGCTGCGCTGAGACGGACCGGTCAGGCGGGTACGGCGGCAGAACGCGGTCCATCGCCTCGATCAGGATGATCCGCGTCTCATCGGGCTCGATGGCCCGGAAGTCGCGACGGAGCGTGTCGTGAGCGATCTCCCCGAGCGCGCCCGCGAGCTCCACCCCGGTCGGCCCGCCGCCCACGAGGACGAACGTCATCCAGGCGCGTCGGCGGTCGGCGTCGGCCTCTCGTTCGGCCGCCTCGAACGCGATGAGGATCCGCCGCCTGATCTCCGTCGCGTCCTCGACGGTCTTCAACCCCGGCGCGACTGCCGCCCAGTCCGGATGGTCGAAATACGAGTGGTGCGCCCCGGTCGCGACGATGAGGGTGTCGTACGGGATGGGGCCGCCATCCGCGAGCTTGATCTCACGCCGCTCGACGTCGATGCCCATCGCCTCGCCGAGGATCACCGTCGTGTTGCGCTGCTTCCGGAAGAGCGAGCGGAGCGGCTGGGCGATGTCGCCGGGCGACAAGGCACCCGTCGCGACCTGGTACAGGAGCGGCTGGAACAGATGGAAGTTCCGGCGGTCGACGAGCGTGACGCGGATCTCGGGGTCGATGCCGAGGCTGCGCGCGGCGTACAGACCGGCGAACCCCCCGCCGACGACGACGACCCGATGCGGCAGCTTCTGCTCGACCACGATGTCGACGGTACCGAATCAGGCCGCGATGCGCACGAACGTCGAGGCGATGCTCCTCGGCAGGCCGAGCGCGCCGGCTACTTGTCGCGTTCGGCCGAGGCCAGGACCGCTTGTGCCGCCGCAAGTCGCGCCACGGGGACGCGGAACGGCGAGCACGAGACATAGTCGAGCCCGATCCGCTCGCACTTGTGGATCGATTCCGGGTCGCCGCCGTGCTCGCCGCAGATCCCGAGCTCGAGGTCGGGGCGGGTCGCGCGACCCTTGTCCACCGCGGTCTTCATCAGTCCGGCGACCGCGTCGTCAAGCGTCTGGAACGGGTTGACCGGCAGGATGCCGTCCTCGACGTACTTGAGCAGGAAGCCGCCCTCGGCGTCGTCGCGGCTGTACCCGAAGGTCATCTGGGTCAGGTCGTTCGTGCCGAACGAGAAGAACGCGGCGTGCTCGGCGATCTCGTCAGCGGTCAGGGCGCCACGTGGCACCTCGATCATGGTCCCGAACACGTACTCGACGTCGAGACCTGCGGCCGATTCGACCGCCTTCGCCTCGGCCTCGAGCAGGTCGCGGGTCGCCTTCAGCTCGTTCACGTGCCCGACGAGCGGGATCATGATCTTCGCCTTCGGGTTCCCGCCCGACGCCTTGACGGCGATGAGCGCGTTCAGGATGGCTCGGGTCTGCACCTTCACGAAGTCGGGGATCATCAGCCCGAGCCGACAGCCGCGCAACCCGAGCATCGGGTTCTGCTCGTGCAGGCTCTTGATGGTCGCCAGGAGCTCCTTGTCCTCCTCGGACGCGCCGCCGGCCGATTCGGCCCGGGTGACCTTGACGAGCTGCTCCTCGAGATTCGGCAGGAACTCATGGAGCGGCGGGTCGATGAGGCGGATCACGACCGGCAGGCCGTCCATCGCGCGGAAGATGCCCTCGAAGTCGCCCTGCTGGAGGACCTCCAACTTCGACATGGCAGCGTCGAAGACGTGGACCGCCTCGGACTCCTCGTCGGACGGGGTGCCACCGGCGGCGACCTTCGCCTTTGCCCGCGTCGCCACGTTCGCGACGAGGATCGCTCCACGGACGATCTCGAGCCGCTCGCCCTCCCGGAACATGTGCTCCGTCCGGCACAGGCCGATGCCCTGGGCGCCGTAGCGACGCGCCATCTCGGCCTCTTCGGGCTTGTCGGCGTTCGTCCAGACCTCCATCCGGCGGACGTCGTCGGCCCAGCCGAGGATCGTCTGGAGCTCGGGCTGGTCCTCGAACCGTGCCGACACGGTCGGAAGAGCGCCGACGAAGACCTCGCCGGTCGAGCCGTCGACGCTGATCCAGTCGCCCTCGGCAAAGGTGATCCCGTTGGCGGTCGCGGTGTCAGCTCCATAGTCGATGACGAGCTCGTGGCAGCCCGCGACGCAGGGCTTCCCGATCTGGCGGGCGACGACCGCGGCATGGCTGGTCGCGCCGCCCCGAGCCGTCAGGATCCCCTGGGCGACCGCCATCCCGTGGAAGTCGTCGGGCGACGTCTCGACACGGACGAGGACGACGCGTTCGCCCTGCCCGACCCAGTCGACCGCTGTGTCCGCATCGAACACCGCCCGACCGACCGCGGCGCCCGGCGATGCATTGAGTCCCTTGGCGATGCGTGCCGCCTTGGTCCGTGCCGCCGGGTCGAACTGATCGCGAAGCAGCTGGTCGACGTGAGCCGGCTCGATGCGTCCGAGCGCTTCCTCCTTCGAGATGACGCCCTCGTTGACGAGGTCCGTGGCGATGCGGACGGCCGCAGCGGCGGTCCGCTTGGCCGACCGCGTCTGGAGCATGTAGAGCTTGCCGCGCTCGATCGTGAACTCGAGGTCCTGGACGTCGCGGTAGTGGCGCTCGAGCTGCTCGCCGATGCGCAGGAACTCGTCGTAGACCGCCGGCATGTCGGTCTGCATCTGGCTGATCTTGGGCGCCGTCCGGATGCCGGCGACGACGTCCTCGCCCTGGGCGTTGGTGAGGTACTCGCCGTAGAGGACCTTCTCGCCGGTGTTCGGGTCACGAGTGAACGCGACGCCGGTCCCCGAGTCGTCGCCCATGTTGCCGAAGACCATGGTCACGACGTTCACTGCAGTGCCGAGGTCGTGGGCGATCTTCTGGTTGTTGCGGTAGTCGACCGCACGCTTGCCGAACCAGCTGGCGAAGACCGCCTTGATGGCAAGATCGAGCTGTTCGTACGGGTCGCTCGGGAAGTCGCGGCCGGTATCGGCGCGGACGATGTCCTTGAACTCGGTCGTGAGCGCCTGCAGGTCGCCGGCGGTCAGGTCCGTGTCCTGTGCGACGCCGCGGGCATGCTTGGCCGCATCGAGGGCGTTGTCGAAGCGCTCGGGCTTCACGTCCATCACGATCCGCCCGAACATCTGGATGAAGCGCCGGTACGCGTCCCACCCGAAACGCTCGTTGCCGGTCAGCGCGACGAGACCGTGAAGCGTCTCCTCGTTGAGACCGAGGTTGAGGACCGTATCCATCATCCCGGGCATCGAGAACTTGGCACCCGACCGCACCGAGACGAGCAGCGGATCGGCGGCGTTGCCGAAGCCTTTCCCGGTCCCGCGTTCGACCTCTCGGACGGCCTCGAGGACGTCCTCCCAGAGGCCGTCGGGCAGCCGCTCGCCTGCCGTGAAGTAGTCGTTGCAGGCCTCGGTCGTGATCGTGAAACCTGGCGGGACGGGAAGTCCGGCGTTGGTCATCTCGGCGAGGCCCGCACCCTTGCCACCGAGGAGGTCGCGCATCGTCGCGTCGCCTTCGGCGCGGCCACCGCCCCACGCGTAGATGTAGCGCTTGGCGGCCTTGTGGGCACGCTCGCCCGGAGGCGTGGCGGTCGTGGTCATGGGCGTGGAAACCTCCTGGCGGGACGGCGACCGCGTCGCGGCCGCGTGTGGTCGTTCGTGGTCAGGAGATTGTACCGTCGCGCTCCGACGGTCCCCGGTTGCGGGTCGGTTGCGGCCGGGGGACCTGCGCCGGCTAGATCGAGGCGAGGTACCGCATCAGCGGAGTCCCGATCGCGAACGCATCGGCGAGGATCGACGGAAGAGCCGGGCTGAACGCGTCGTCGTCGGACAATCGACGTCCGAACGTCACGTTCTTCTTGCGCAGCAGGTCAGCCGCCGGATGATCGGGCGGGTAGCCAGGCGGGACTCGCTTCAGCGACTCGCCGTCGTCGCTGACCGAGCCGAACGCCTCGACGAATCGCGGCGCCTCGACGATCCTCCGGAACTCGTCGGTCTGGTTCACGACCCGGTCGCGGAAACCCTTCAGCCACGACGGGTCGGGATGCCAGACACCGCCACCCACGTAGATGTTGCCGGGCTGGAGATGGAAGTAGCCGCCCGATGCATGGACGTTGTCGGCGTGAGAGCGTCCCTCCACGACGCCTCCATCGTCCCCGAGCCATCCGAAGCTCGCTGACGCCGCAGTCTTGTACGGACTCTTGTCCTTGGAGAAGCGCACGTCACGGTAGATGCGGAAGGGCGACTTCGCTGCGTCGGCGTGGAGAGGGATGCCCCGGTTCCGAAACTCGCCCTCGAGCGCGACGCACAAGGCCTCGAGCGGGGCCTTCAGCAGTCGCTCGTAGTCCGCCTTGCGCGGCGCGAACCAGGCTCGGTCGTTGTTGTCGGCGAGGTCGACCAGGAACTCGATCGCCTCGGGACGGAAGCCTGTGAAGGTGTCGGTCGTGGTCGGCATCGAAAGACCTCGGTCGCGTGTCGAGACGACCGATATCGTGCCACGTCGACGAGGCTCCAGAGCGCAGCGGGCCGGATGGCACTCCGCGTCGCGCGACCGGCCGGGTACCATCGACGCATGACCGATCTCCTCGCCGATACGCGCGTCATCGAGGCCGAGGCTCCGCAGTACAACGCGACCCTCGTCCGACGCGAGGACATGACGGATTCGCTGTCCACGTTCTGGGTTCGGTTCGATGGCGAGCCGACGCCGTTCGAAGCCGGGCAGTACATGACGATCGGGGTGATGGTCGACGGACGGATCGTCCAGCGTCCGTACTCCGTCGCCTCTCCACCGGCGGTAGCCGGCTCCGAGGGTTACGAGTTCTACGTCCGACTGGTGAACGGCGGCACGTTCACGCCGCTCCTGTGGCGGATGCCCGTCGGCCAGGGGATGCGGATGATCGGCCCGAAGGGCAAGTTCATGCTCGCGCCCGATGACGACCGGACGCACATCTTCATCTCGTCCGGGACCGGCAACGCGCCGTTCGTCGCGATGATGCGCCAGCTCCTCATCGACGGCCGGCCTCGGCCCGTCGTGTTCCTCAACGGCGTGTCCTACGAGGAAGAGCTCGGCTATCGCGATGTCCTCGAGGGCTGGGAATCGTCAGGCGAGTATCCAGTGACCTACCTCCCGACCGTCTCGCGCCCGTCGGATCCGCGCAATGCCGGCTGGATGGGTCGGACGGGCCGCGTCGAGTCGATCCTCGGACCGGTCCTCGACGAGCTCGGCATCGACGCGTCGGATTCGATCGCCTATATCTGCGGCAACCCGGACATGATCCTGTCCGCCGAAGAGACCCTGCTCGCTCGGGGCTATCCCGAGGAGCAGGTCCACAAGGAGCTGTACTGGCCGAAGGGCAAGGAGCCGCGCGGGCTGGCCAGTGCCGACCTCGCGACTGCGATCGAAGCAGCAGAGCACAACGCCGACCAGTAAACGACCGGAACGGGTCGCCTTTGCCGGCGTAGGCCAAACAGGCGTGCACGCAGCACTTCCGCACGAAGGTTCGCCGTCCTAGCATCGAGCCGCGTCCGCATCACGCGACGTGTCAGAGCAACGGGTATGGGGAGGTTTCCGCGTGAACAGGCTTCGTTCGCCGCGCAAGGCAATCGCATTGGCAGGCATCAGCGGCGCGATCGTGCTCGCACTCCTGGCGACGAGCATCGTCGTCACTGGCGCTCAGTCGCCGGCCGCGGCACGTTGGAATCACGACTCTTCCAGCGGCGTACGGACGGCCGCTCGGGCGGAGGCATCGATCCCGCAGGACCGCATCTGGCAGGAGATCAAGGTTGTTGAGCGGTACGGCAACAAGCTCGGCGTCGTCGACAACCAGCCGCCGGGCGACAGCATCGGTGACTACGTCGTCTTTCGCGACAAGCTCTTCGCCCCGAATACGAACACGCAGGTCGGCACGATCGACGTGACGTGCATGACCGGCTTTGGCGACATGTGCCGCGGCGTCGTTCGACTCTATGGCAGGGGTCAGATCACGTTCGATGGCATGACGGAACTCGATGTTGACCCAGATCGCTATTCGATCGTGGGCGGCAACGGCCGGTTCGCGGACGTCGGCGGAGTCATGCGCATCGAGTTCCCGGCGGAGGACCGCG
>JBJMMQ010000106.1:0-12753 GCA_045804705.1 Chloroflexota bacterium | reverse complement strand
ATGGTGGCCGAACGTCGCGGTCCACGGAGCCGCGAGCCAGGAGCTTCCCTTGCCATCGCACTTCGAGGAGCTCACGTCATCGGTCACCGAAGATCAGGTCGCGGAGTCCGTGCCGTGCGGTCCCGATCCCCAGCGTCACCTCGAGAAGATCCGCGCCTATCTCGATGCAGGCTTCGACCACGTGTACATCCACCAGGTCGGCCCCGACCAGCGCGGGTTCATCGACTTCGCACGACGCGAGCTCCTCCCGGCGCTCGACCGTCAGCCCGCGAACGTCCGCTAGCCTGAGAGCTCGCCGGCCAGGATCGCCGCCATCTCCCGGGCGTTCGTGGTCCCGTAATTGGCATAGCAGTTGTTCATGAGGACATGGGTGTCCTTGGCGTCCGAGGCGACCTCGCGGATGCGCGGCGCCCATTCCTCGAGTTCATCGCGCGTGTACAGGTAACGGAACCGCTCCGCGGGCGTGATGCCCTTGGCTTCCCACGTCTCGGCGTTGCGGCCGTGGAATCGGACGATGGCCAGGTCCGACGTGACGGCGGTGACCGGGGGCACGCTGCTCTTGAAGCCCTGCGGCTCGTCGACCATCACGAACGCCATCCCGTGGTCCGTGAGGAACCGGAGGGTGCGCTCCGCGTTCTTCTCGTTGAGCCACGACCCGTTCCGGAACTCGACCGCGCAGGTCAGCCCGCCCAACCGTTCCGCCGCGTCCTCGATCGCGGCCCGGTTTTCCGACGACGGGAAGAACCAGCGCGGGTACTGGAGGAGGATCGACCCGAGCTGCCCCGCCTCGCGGAGCGGCTCGAGCCCGTCACGAAATGCCTCCCACACGGCGTCGAGCAGTTCCGCCGGCAGGTCCTTGGCGTAGATGCGCGCCTTCTCAGCAACGGGTTCCGGCAGAGCTGTCCGGATCGCCTTGGGGAGTCGTTTCGTCTCCGTCCCCTGGCCGGTCATGAGGGCGTGCGCCTTGATGTCGAAGGTGAAGTCGGGTGGCGTCCTTTCGACCCACAGCTCGGCGGTCGCTGCGGACGGCAGCGCGTAGTAGGTCGCGTCGACCTCGACGAGCGGGAAGGTGGAGGCGTAGTACTGGAGCCGATCCTCGGCGTTCGCGGCCGATCCCGGGTAGAACACGCCGGCGGCGGTCATCGTAGGGTCGGTCCATGACGCTGTCCCGATGCGGACGTGCCGGCCCTCGTCGACCTCGATCGGCGCCGCAGCGGCCGAATCCACGTCGCTTGCGCGCTCGGCCGCGATGTCGGGGCCGGGGTCGGTGATGATGGTCATCAGGGTGGGAACATGGTGAGCCCGGTGGGACTTGAACCCACGACCGAGAGATTAAGAGTCTCCTGCTCTGCCGCTGAGCTACGGGCCCGGCGGAATCCTACCATCACCGTTCCGGCGGAGCCCCGATGCACGTGTGGCCCCACACGTGAGGCGCGCGATCTCCTGTTATTGCGTCACGCGGATGCAATGGATCGGCGTCGCTCGGCAATCGGCGCGCGATGGTCACTCGCCGTATCGTCTCGCCGGCGGCTCCCGAGTCCCAGAAATCGGGAGGCTGACCTTGAGGCCCCGACCGACGTCGAACGCCCTGCCAGGTCGGGGTCTCACTGCGACCGCGACGGCCCTTTCGTCCGCGAGAGATGCGGACCCCGGGGCGCCGATCAGCGCCGCGGGGTCCGGAGATCAAGAGCCGGGCCGACGTCGAAAAGGTTGCCCGGTTTGTCGAAACCATCGTCGCGTGTCCGGCGTCAGACGCGTGCCGGCAGTGGCGACCGATACGTTGCACGGACGTCGCGGACGGACTAGGTGAGGGCGACGACGATCAGGGTTCCGACGATGCCAAGGATCGCGCCGATCGCCGCCATCAGCACATCACGCTGCCAGGAACGCCGCTTCGCTTCTGCGAGAGCCGCGACAAGCCCGTCATGCTCGGGGTCGGCCGTCGAAGCGGCAGAGGGCGCACTCTCGGGGACGGCCGGCTGTTCGAGCAGACGCGCGGCGAAACGCTCGGCGCGCTCGTCCTCTTCCTTGGTCGGGTGGAGAGCCTCGACGAGGCGCGCGAGGTCATCGGGACCTCGCTCGGCTGTCTCCGGCTCGTCGGCGTCCTGGGCCACCCGGTAAGGCTAGCCGCAGTCGGCCGCCGCCGCCACTGGATCCAGTGAACGACTCCCGGCGAGATCAGGCGGGCTTGATCTTGAAGACCTTGCCCCCGTTGGTCCCGGCCGTCCCATCGGCGTCGGGCGTGGTGAAGACCTTGCCCCCCTCCACGGTCCCTCCAGCGGCCTTGAACGCCGTCTCACATGCCGACTGCGCCGCTGGGTCGTTTCCCGCCCTCTTCAAGCAGGTCCTCAGGTCGTCCTGGGTCTTCTGATGGTCGGGCATGGGTTCATCCTCCACTGCGACTGGCCATGGGTGATGACTACACCCTCGCCGTCACGACGACGTCTCGGGCCGGACCCTAGACTTCCGACATGCCGACCAAGCTCATCCTCGACGTCGACACCGGGACCGACGACGCCGTCGCCCTGATGCTCGCGGCGCTCCACCCGGACCTCGAGCTGATCGGTGCGACGACGGTGAACGGCAACGTCCCGGTCGAATACTGCACGGAGAATTCGCTCCGCGTGTTCGACCACATCGGCGTCCCCGTGCCCGTGTACGAGGGCGTCAGCCACCCGATCGCTCGGGACGATTTCCCGATCGCGCGGCCGGCTATCAGATCGACCGGCGCCGTCCACGGCGGTTACCTCGACATCCCGCCGTCGCGCTCCACCAAGCAGGCGACCGGTGCCGTCGAATTCCTCGTCGAGACGTACCGTGCTGCCACCGAACCGATCATCCTCGTGCCGGTCGGCCCGATGTCGAACATCGCCAGCGCGTTGACCGCCGAACCTCGCCTCCGCGACCTCATCCCGGAGCTCGTGATCATGGGTGGCGCGAACCGCTACGGGAACGTGACGCCCCGGGCCGAATTCAACGTCTGGGCCGACCCGGAGGCCGCACGGGTCGTCCTCCGGAGCGGCGTCCGCAAGATCACCCTTGTGCCGCTCGACGCGACGCACCAGGCGCTCGTCTCGCTCGACGATTGCGCCGCTCTCCGGGCGCTCGGCACGCCGGCCGGACAGGCCGCGGCGCTCTTCACGGAACGTCGGATCGAGGGATACGACCGAACCCAGCCGATGAAGCGACCGAACGCGGCGCCCGTCCACGACGCCCTCGCGGTCGCCTCCATCGTTGATCCGGCCGTCATCGGAACCACGTTCCTGCACGTGGACGTCGAGACGACCGGTGAGCTGACGATCGGCGAGACCGTTGTCGACACGAACCACCGCGGGGACGGCGAGCCGAACGTGCACGTCGCACTCGAGGCCGACGAGCGCCGGTTCGTCGACCTCCTGCTTTCGACCTTCGCGCTGAACACGCGGCGGACCTGACCGCCTCGGCGGGCAGCGGTTCGAGGTCGCGAGATGCTACCCTGAACCCGTCCTTTCATGGCCCGTCCTGTGAGGCTGGCGTACCGGTCCCGTGAGGCCGGCGAAGGAGGCATCGATGTCTGCGCACGCGTCCGCCCACCGAGCCCGCACGGCCGGTGGGTTCGTTGTATCCGGGGCCGCGTGATCGCGCGACCCGTGCCGCCGGCACCCCGGACGAGCGCCGTCGTCGACCCGCGGATCGGCGATCTGGGACCGGCATTGCTCGCTCTCGAGGACGGGACAATCTTCCCGGGCGTCGCTTTCGGCGCCCCGGTCGCGGCCGGCGGCGACCTCGTCGTGAACACCAGCCAGACCGGCTACCAGGAGGTCTGCACCGACCCCTCGTACGCGGGCCAGGTCGTCGTCATGACCTATCCGCTGATCGGCAACTACGGCCGTCTGGCGGACGACGACCAGTCGATCCAGCCGTGGCTGCGTGGTCTCGTCGTCGCGAATGCCACGGCAGCCGTCCTCGAGGACGCGCGGCAGCTTGCCGCGCTCCTGCGTGACGACGGCATCCCGGCCATCGCCGGTGTCGACACTCGGGCCCTTGCGCGGCACCTGCGGATGCACGGCTCCTTGCGGGGGATCGTGACGGCGCCCGGCGAGACGGATCCTGCGGCGGCCCTCGCGGCCGCCCGTGGCGTGATGCGCTGGGAGGACCAGGATTTCGTCGGCCACGTCTCGCCGTCGTCGATCATGGACGTCGGTCGTGTCGAAGACGGTGGGCCGCTGATCGGGATCGTCGACTTCGGCCTGAAGTCGAACATCGTCCGTGCCATGCGCCATCGGGGGGCGCGCGTCCGGATCCTGCCGCACACGATCTCGTCGGCCGTCGCTCTCGCTCCGGACATCGACGGCCTGATCCTGTCTCCCGGGCCGGGCGACCCGGCTCGACTTGACGGCCCCGTCGCCCTGGCGAAGGCGATCATCGACGACGGGCGGCCGCTCCTCGGCATCTGCCTCGGCCATCAGATCGTCGGCCGGGCCGCTGGCGCGGACACGACCAGGCTGCGGTTCGGACACCACGGCGCGAACCACCCCGTCCACGACGTCGAGCTGGGCGTCGTCCAGGTGACCGCGCAGAACCACGAGGTCCAGGTCGTCGGCGGATCGTTGCCTGCCGCGTCCGGCTTCCGAGTGAGCCAGGTCAACCTCAACGACGGTTCGGTCGAGGGTTTGCGTCACCGAGAGAAGCCCATCGAGACCGTCCAGTACCACCCGGAGGGAGCGCCGGGGCCGCTTGATGCGCTTGCGGTGTTCGACCGGTTCGTCGCCGCGACGCGGAGTGCCGCGCGTTGAGCCCGCCTGGACCGAAGCCGGCGTCGGTCCTCATCCTCGGTTCCGGGCCCGTCGTCATCGGCCAGGCGGCCGAGTTCGACTACGCCGGGACGCAGGCCTGCCGCGCGCTGCGCGCCGAGGGTGTCCGGACGATCCTCGTGAACTCGAACCCGGCGACGATCATGACCGACCCGTCCGTGGCGGATGTCATCTACCTCGAGCCGCTGACGGTCGAGGCGGTCGAGGCCGTCATCGCCGCGGAGAAGCCGGAGGGATTGCTTGCCGGTCTCGGCGGCCAGACCGCCCTGAACCTGACGACTGCGATGGCCGAGGCGGGCGTCTTCGAGCGTCACCCGATCCGGCTCCTTGGCACGCCGCTGGAGGCCATCCGGATGGCCGAGGACCGCGAAGCCTTCCGCGATCTCCTCGACAGGCTGGGCCAGCCATACGCGCCGTCCTGGATCGTCGAGAAGCCCGGCGACGTCGACATCGCCCTCGCGGAGATCGGCCTGCCGGCGATCGTCCGCCCGGCATTCACGCTGGGCGGCACCGGCGGCGGGATCGTCGAGACCGAGCCTGCGTACCGCGAACGGGTCCGGGCGGGGCTCCGGGCCAGCCCGATCGGCCAGGTCATGGTCGAGAAGTGCCTGGTCGGCTGGCAGGAGATCGAGTACGAGGTCATGCGCGACGCCGACGACACGTGCATCGCCGTCTGCTCGATGGAGAACGTCGACCCGCTCGGCGTCCACACCGGCGACTCGATCGTCGTCGCACCGGTCCAGACGCTCACCGACGCGGTCCACCAGCGCCTCCGCAGCGCTGCGCTCGCGATCATCCGTGCGCTCGGGGTCGAGGGCGGCTGCAACGTCCAGTTCGCGCTGTCGCCCGACTCGACCGAATACGCGGTCATCGAGGTCAACCCGCGCGTCTCGCGCTCGTCCGCGCTCGCCTCGAAGGCGACCGGCTACCCGATCGCCCGGGTCGCGGCCCAGATCGCCGTCGGGCGGCGGCTCGCCGAGATCCCGAACGTCGTCACCGGCACGACTGTCGCCGCCTTCGAACCCGCGCTCGACTACGTCGTCGTCAAGCTGCCGCGTTTCCCGTTCGACAAGTTCCCGGGGGCGGACCGCAGTCTCGGTAGCCAGATGAAGGCGACCGGCGAAGTGATGGCCATCGACCGCACGTTCGGCTCTGCGCTGAACAAGGCGCTCCGTGGCCTCGAGCAGGCCGGCGTCGGACCGCTCGCCGAGGACGACGCATGGCGGTCGACCTTCGACTATCTCGCGGGTGTCTATGCCGGTGACGTGGACGCAGACGAGCCGATCCGTTGGGTCGACGAGGCCGGCCAGGCATGCGAATCGACGCGGCACGCTCAGCGGACAGCAGCGCCGATCGTCCTCCGACGGTTCCTTGCCCCGTCCGACAGTCGGTTGTGGCGGTTGCTCGGGCTTCTTCGGCGGGGCGTGCCGGAGGCCGTCGTCAGGGAGGCGACGGGAATCTCGCCCTGGTTCCTCGCCGAGATGGGCCGGAACGTGGCGCTCGAGGCCGAGGTCTCCGCGGCGGGGCCACGCCTCGCGGATCCCGGAGACGACCGAGCCGCGACCCTCCTCGCGACCGCCAAGCGGGCGGGCTTCGGCGACCGCGAGCTGGCCGGCCTTGCGGGGACTTCGCCTGATGAGATCCGCGCAGCCCGTCTGACCTTGGGCCTGCGCCCGGGTTACGCGATGGTCGACACCTGCGCAGCGGAGTTCGCTGCCGAGACGCCCTACTTCTACTCGACGTACGCGGCGGCCGGCTCGGCACCGGAAGCGCCCCCGGTCCGGCGTCAGGCCGCTCTCGTGATCGGTTCCGGCCCCGTGCGGATCGGGCAGGGGATCGAGTTCGACTACTGCGCCGTCCAGGCCGCGGACACCCTCCGCCGAGCCGGCTGGAGCGCGGTGATGATCAATTCGAACCCGGAGACGGTCTCGACCGACTTCGACGCCTCGACCCGCCTCTACTTCGAGCCGCTCGACCCTGAAAGCGTCCGAAGCGTCATCGACGCCGAGTCACCCGACGAATCTGACCTCCTGCCCGCGGTCGTGGCCTACGGAGGCCAGACGCCGCTCAACCTCGCGGCCCCGCTGGCCGGGGGAGGCGTCCCGCTCCTCGGCTCGAGCCTCGAGGCGATCGATCAGGCCGAGGAGCGGACGCGGTTCTCCGCTCTCCTCGATCGGCTCGGCATCCCGCAGCCCGAAGGAGGGATGGCGCACTCGGTCGAAGAGGCGCTCACGCTCGCGGAGCGGATCGGTTACCCGGTCATCGTCCGACCCTCCTTCGTCATCGGCGGCCTCGCCATCGACTTCTGCTATTCGCCGTCGGACCTCGCGCGACAGCTTGCTGCGGCCACGGTCGTCGACCCCGACCGGCCCGTCCGCATCGACCGTTACCTCGAGGGCGTCGAGGTCGACATCGACGCGGTCTCGGACGGGGAGCGCGTGCTGATCCCGGGGCTCCTCGAGCACGTCGAGCGTGCCGGCGTGCATTCGGGGGATTCGGTCGGGGTCTTCCCGCCCCAGACGGTCTCGGACGGTGACCAGGCGCTGATCGTCAACACGATGGAGCGGATCGTGCTCGCGCTCGGGGCGCATGGCCTCGTCAACGCCCAGTTCATCGTCCGTGACGATGGCGTCTACCTCATCGAGGTCAACCCGCGCGCGTCACGGACCGTGCCGTTCATGTCGAAGGTCACGGGTGTCCCGATGGTCGAGCTCGCCGTCCGGATCTCGCTCGGTGCGACGCTCGCCGAGCTCGGCTGGGACGGCGGCCACCTCGCGCCGCCCGATTTCGTGGCCGTCAAGGCGCCCGCCTTCTCCACGGCGAAGCTGCGCGGCGTCGACCCCTCCGTCGGCCCCGGCATGCAGTCGACGGGCGAGGTCATCGGCATCGCCACGGATCCGCGGGTGGCGCTGGCCAAGGCGCTGCTCGGGGCAGCGCTCGTCCCGCCTCGACCAGGGACGGACGGCGCGCTCGCGCTGTTGTCGATCGCCGATCGCGACAAGGAGTCGCTGCCACGCCTCGCCGGGGCCCTTGCCGCGGCTGGGTATCGTCTCGCCGCCACGCCCGGGACGCGACGTGCGCTCGCCGCAGCCGGGTTCGACGCCCGGCCCGTTGCCAAGCTCGGTGAGGAGGCGAACGAGGCGGATGGCGAGGTCGCGATCCTCGATCTCATCGAATCGGGCAAGGTACGGCTGGTCGTCAATACGCCCACGCCGCGCTCCGGCGCCGTCCGCGATGCGGCCGAGATCAGGCTTGCGGCGACCGGCGAGGGGATCCTCTGCCTGACGGCGATGGAGACTGCGGTCGCGGCGGCCGAGGCGCTCGACCCGGAGATCGCCGCGCGACTGGGCGAGGTGCGATCACTCGCGTCATGGGTCCCGGAGCCCGGCAGGGCGAGGGCGGCGACGCCCGCCTGATCGGGGACGCCGACGCCGCCCTGATCGGGGACGCCGACCTCAGCTCGGTGGCGTGACGATGATCGCCTGGCCGAGTGACCAGAGCGTCAGAGTCGTCAGGGCGATCATGACGACCGCGAGCGGGATCTGCCGTCGTCGCAGCGCCTCAGCAGAGATGCCGGGTGGCGCGTCCGCGGCGGCGACCACGTGGCCAGCCCACGCCCCGAGCATGTGCCCGCCGACGACGGCCGCGAGCTGAACGGTCCAGACGAGGCCCGGTGGCAGCCACGCGCCGGTCGGCTCGTGGAAGGCGGTCCCGAACAGGTTCCAGCCCTTGTTGAACGGGTCGGAGATCGCGATGAGGATGCGCTGGCCGTCGATGAGCAGGTACGTCAGGTAGTGGGCGATGAGGTAGCCGAGCGCGATCGGCAGTAGCCCTGCCCCGATCGCCCCCATCCCGACCGTCCGCGCGACCGCGAAGGCCATCAGGACGACGATGCCGAGGAACGCGAAGAGCAGGACGGTCTTCGCGAAAAGCCCGGGTGCCCCGAAGACGTCGAAGAACGGCTGTGTCTGCGAGAGGCCGTCGAAGATGATGGAGGAGACGCCGAGTGCGACGAGCGTCACGTCGGCGGCGCTCCAACCTCGTTCGAGCAATCCGCTCCCGAACGCGCGAGTGTGGACCCGGCCCTCTTCGTCGACCAGGCGCCAGTGCGCGAGGCGGCCGAGGAGGCGGAACCAGACGGTGAAGGTCTCACCCTGCGACCGCCACTCGTCGCGGCCGAACTGGGCCATCATCGCGACCGTCAGGGCCGTGTATCCCACGACGACGATGAACAGGATCGATGGACCGGCCTGCACGACGAGCTCGAGCCAGACGAAGAACGCGAACCCGGCTGTCGCAGGCCAGCGGCCGATGGTGAGCGGATAGGTCGCGACATCCCAGCCTTCGATGTGCAAGGCCCGCAGGATGGCGGCGCCGATGTCGTGGATGGTCGAGAAGGGGTCGAGGAAATGCCAGACCGGCCCGATGATCGCGCACACGATCGCGAGTCCGACCCAGCCATAGACCCACAGGAACAGCGTCGCGACGTCTCCGTCGCTCGAGCCGCCGGCGATGCCCTGGGCGATGATCCAGGCCCAGCCGACGAGCCCGAGCACGCGCAGGGGCCAGCTGATCCAGGCCGGCGGGAGATGACCTGTGGCGGTCAGATCAGGCGGTGCCGCCCGCACATCGCGGACGATGACGAAGATGAACGACAGGGCGACCGTGACGGCCGCCCCGACGACGTAGACCGCGAGCGGGAGCCGGCTCGCATAGGTCGCATTCATGCTGTGCGCTGCGACGCCAGCGGGGACTGCCAAGGCGGTGGCGAGCGCCGCCGCGAGGGCGGCGACGACTCGGGCGGCCGATGCCGCGGTCGCGCCGCGCGTGCGGCGGATCACGCCTGGTCAGTCGGGCGACTGCGTCGAGTCAGGAGGTACGCCGCGCCCGCGCCCAGCACGATCAGCGCGACGATGATCGGCAGCAAGACGTCGCTGCCACTCGCCGCGGCCGTGCCATCGCTTGACGGGGAGGGGGCTGGTGCGACCGTCGCCACGGGCGTTGCTGCCGTCGGAGTGGGCGCCGCGCTGACGGCCGCGCTTGCGACTGGCGTCGGTGCCGGTGTCGCGGCGACCGCGACCGTGAACGTCCATCTCGCGTGCTCGATGTCGCCGTCCTCGGCGAGCGTGGTCGACTCGACCGTGTACGCGCCATCGCCCAGCGGACTCGGCGGCGTCGCGACCATCCTCGTGTCGTCCTCGGGGTCGACAGAACCCTTGGCGACCTGGGTCCCACTCGCGTCCTTCACGACGAGGCTGCTGCCGTCGGGCTTCATCGCCTCGCTGTAGATGCCGGATACCTCGGCCACCGGTTCGGTGACGACCGATTTGTCGGCGGGCGTCGCGGTTTCGAGCTCGGCATGCCCGAGGACGACACCCGGCACGAGGACGAGGGCGACCGCTGCGACTGTGACGGCGGTCGCAAGGCGCCTGATCCGTTCGTGAAGCATGATGGGCGCGAGTCTACAAAGGAACGGGAGGACCTGTGCGGATCGAGTACCTGGACCGCGTCGAGGGGGCGTATCGGCCGGGCGTCTGCAACATCGATGGCCGCGAGATCGCCAAGAGGCGCAGGTTCGGCATCGTGAGCATCGCCGGCGCGATCGCCCTTGGCGCGCTCCTCGTGGCGGTCGATGCACCGGCCCTCGCCCGCGCGATCGTCGTCCTTCCGCTCGGGGCTGGTCTGGTCAGCCTCGAGGAGGCGCGCCGGAGATTCTGCGGCGCTTTCGCCTATCTCGGCATCAGGAGCATCGTCGGCACCGACTCCACCGAACGCGTCAGCGATGTGGCGGCCACGGCGGCCGACCGGGCGGCAGCGCGATGGATGGTGGCGTACTGTGGAATCATCGCCGTGGCCATCACGGCGGTCTTCATGCTGTTGCCGATCTGACCCCCGCCAACCCCTCTTTGAGGTGATCCGTGCCCATCACCGTCCCTGAGGTCGCGTTCAGCGACCAGCGGCTCGACAACGGACTGCGCGTCGTCGTCGCCGAGGACCACCTGGCTCCCGTCGTCGCGGTGAACCTCTGGTACGACGTCGGTTCCAAGCACGAGGTCCCGGGCAAGACGGGCTTCGCCCACCTGTTCGAGCACGTCATGTTCCAGGGTTCGCGCCACGTCGCGAAGGCGGAGCACATCGCCCTCGTCCAGGCCGCGGGCGGCACGATGAACGGATCGACCTGGCTGGATCGGACGAACTACTTCGAGACGCTGCCCGCCCACCAGCTCGAGCTCGCCCTGTGGCTCGAGGCCGACCGGATGGCGACGCTCCTCGACGCGCTCAGCCAGGAGAACCTCGACAACCAGCGCGAGGTCGTGAAGAACGAGAAGCGCTGGAGCTACGACAACCGGCCGTACGGGACCTGGAACGAGAAGATCCTCGGCCACCTGTTCCCCGAGGAGCACCCGTACCACCACCCGACGATCGGCTCGATGGCGGACCTCGACGCCGCGTCGGTCGAGGACGTGTCCGCGTTCTTCCGCCTCCACTACGCACCGAACAACGCGGTCCTGTCCGTGGTCGGCGACGTCGAGCCGGACCACGTTCGCGCCGCGGTCGAGACGTTCTTCGGCGCCATCCCGGCCAACCCGAACCAGCCGGCTCCCCTGCCGGACATGGCACTGCCCCCGGCGATCGGGAGCGAGCTTCGCGAGGTCGTGCCGGATCGCGTGCCCCTGCCTCGGATCTACTGGGGCTTCCGGAGCCCCGTGTTCGGCGACCGGAGGCTCGACGCGCTGGATCTCGCCGGCCAGATCCTCGCGGGTGGCAAGGGATCGAGGCTCCATCGCCGGCTCGTCCGCGATGAGCGCCACGCCCAGGACGTCGCGTTGTTCTCCCTGGGCCTGGTCGGCGGCGGATCCGTGACGGCGGGCTGGGCGACGGCGCGCCCGGGCGTGGATCTCGTGCGGCTCGAAACCGCGTTCTGGGAGGAGCTCGTCCGACTCGGCCGGGAGCTGGTCTCGGACGACGAGCTCGAGCGGGCGAAGGCGCTCACGGAGGCGGACGAGCTGGGCGCGCTCCAGCGGGTCGACGAGAAGGCCGACCGCCTCTCGATGTACGCGACGCTGTTCGACGATCCCGAGATGATCAACAGCATCCTGCCGCGCTACCTCTCGACGACGGCAGAGCACATCCGAGACGTCGCGGCGGAGGTCTTCGTCCCGGAGAACCGCGCAGTCGTGACGTACGTGCCCGTCGCCGGCAGCGACGCCATGCCGAGCGCCGAGTCGGCCGGATGACCACGAACGAGGCGCGTCCGGTCGTCATCGCTGACCGCCCGACGCACGGCGAGCCGCGGCCCTACCAGTTTCCGAGGTTCGAGCGCGAGGAGCTCTCCAACGGGCTCGGGCTGATCGCGGTCCACCTGCCCGGACGCCAGCTGGTGACGGCCTCGCTGGTGCTGGCCAGCGGCGCCGTCGACGAGCCCCCGGAGCTCGCCGGCGTGACATCGCTGATGGCCCGGGCCATGACCGAGGGCACGGCGAAGCACGACGCGGTCGCGCTGACCGAGGCCGCCGAGCGACTCGGAGCTTCGCTGCACGCGGAGGCGGGCTGGGACGGCCTCTCGATCAGCGTCGACGTGCCCGCGGAACGGCTGTCGGCCGCGCTGGAGCTTGCGGCGGAGGTCGCGCAGGAGCCGACGTTCCCCGAGTCGGAGATCGACCGGCTCCGCGACGAGCGCATGAACGACCTGCTCCAGGCCAAGGCGGATCCGCGCCGCCGCGCCGACGACGGCTTCGTCGAGACGATCTACGCGCCGGGCTCGCCGTACGGTCGGCACTCGGCCGGGTCGGAGGAAACCGTCCCGCTCCTCGACGCGGCGGCGATCCGGGACATCCACCGGCGCCGGCTCGACCCCAGCCGGATGACCCTGATCGTCGGGGGCGACCTGGAGGCGATCGGCGGCGACGTGCGGGCCATCGCCGAGGCTCGATTCGCGGGCTGGGCGCGGAACCCGGAT
>JBJMMQ010000105.1:0-35311 GCA_045804705.1 Chloroflexota bacterium | reverse complement strand
CGGGCCCTCGGGCGAGAAGTCGCCGCCGAGGTCGTATGGCGTCAGCTTGTTGAGTTGAGGGTGGATACCCGGGCAGTGGTAGCACTCGCTGTAGTTCTCGGCGATGAACTTCCAGTTGGCGTCGACCTCGTAGGTCTCCGTGTGCGCGACGCGCAGGGCGCCGAAGTCGAACCGCTCGAGATGCGGCACCAGATCGCCCAGCCACTCGCGCAGCGGCGGCGCGGCGGCGTCCAGATTCACGAGGACGAAGCCCTGCCACGTCTCGATCGGAACGGCGACCAAGCCCGACGTCGCGAGGCTGAAGTCATCGAGGTCGTCTGTGTGCTTGGCCCGGATGAGCGACCCGTCGAGGTCGTAGATCCACGCGTGGTATGGGCACTGGAAACGGACGGCCTTGCCACACGGCTCCTCGACGACGGCCGTTCCGCGGTGCTGGCAGACGTTGTAGAAGGCCCGCAGGACCTCGTCACGACCACGGACGACGACGAGCGGCTCGTCGTCCACCTCGGCCAGGAAGTACGCCCCCGGCCCGGCGGCATCCTCCTCGCGCCCGACGACGACCCAGTCATGCCTGAACCACTCGTCTCGCTCGAACTCGAAGATGTCCGGGTCGTGGTAGGCCCGCCCGGGGAGCAGCGACGCCGCGCGATACGGCTTGCGGACCGAGGCGATCTCGTCGGTCGTGAGCGGCGATGGGCGTGTCACTGGGTCTCCTGGGCTCAGCCGAGCGGCACGGTCTTCTTCGGGTCGAGGAACGGGATCGACGCCGTCGTCGCCGGCCAGATGCCACCGTCGGGAGCGACGATCTCGAGCGCGTTGCCGGGCCCGGCGAGGTCGATCGGCACCCACACATAGCCGATGTTCGTCTCGAGCCGCGGCGACCAGATGAGGTCCGTCACGGTCCCGACCTTCTTCCCGTTGGACAGCGCGTCGCATTTGCGCGACAGCTCGAACGGAAGCGCGTCGCCCGCGACCTCGAGGCCCACGAGCTTGCGGTCCACGCCGGTCGCGCGGATCTCCTCGAGCGCCGCCTTGCCGATGTAGTCCGCGTCCTGCGTCTCGACGAGGCGCTCGAGCCCCGTGAGGTGGAACGGCGTGTCCGCGATCGTGATGTCCGAGCCGTAGTTGAAGATGCCGGCCTCGATGCGGCGCGCCTCGCACGGGGCGATGGGCCGGATCCGGTGCGGACGGCCGGCCTCCATCAGCCGGTCCCACAGGTCGCCTCCGCGGGACGGGTCGCGCAGGTAGACCTCATAGCCCACCTCGCCCGTCCAGCCGGTCCGGCTGATCACGACCGGGATGCCGTCGACCTCGGTCGTCAGCGTCCAGTAGTACTTGATGTCGTCGATGGCAGGTCCGAAGATCGTCCGCATCACGTCGCGCGACTTCGGTCCCTGGACCTGGAGCGGGTAGACCTCGGGCTCGCGCACCTTCACGTCCATCCCGGCATGCGTCGCGACCCCGCGCGCCCACAGCCCCGCGTCCGAGTCGGCCAGGGCCATCCACCAGCGGTGCTCTTCGATCCGCAGCAGGACCGGGTCGTTGACGATGCCGCCGTCCTCCGCCGTCACGAGCATGTACTTGCCCTGGCCGACGGCGCACTTGGTCAGGTCGCGGCAGGTGAGCAGGTTCGTGAACGCCGTCGCGTCCGGTCCCGTGATCTCGACGATCCGTTCCACCGAGACGTCCCAGACCGTCACGCCCTCGAGCAGCGCCCAGTACTCCTCGATCGGGTCGGCGTAGTAGCCAGGGAGGTACATGTGGTTGTAGATGTCGTAGGCGCTGCAGCCCGCCTCCAGCGTCTTCTCGAAGAACGGCGAGCGCCGGTACCACGGCCCGAAGTAGAGAGTCGAGGACGCTTCGGTCGCGGGGCTGGCAAGCGGCGTTGTCATGGAACGCTGTCCTCCTGGAGTGCCGAACGAGGCGGGAGTTCACGGCGGCGGTTGTGGCGACGTTCTGCCCCGCCGATGGCGACAGGCTCCGGGGCGACCGGGATGTCCGGCAACGCGCGGTCCTGGTCGACGAGCCCCGAGCGGATGATCCGGCGGAGCTCGGTATCGACGGCGGGATCCGTCTCGAGCTGTCGATACGCACCCAGCCGCCGGTCCACCTCGTCGCAGGCCCGCTGGTAGGTGTCCTTCGAGCCTTGCTTCATCCACGCCTCGCGGTTGTCGCGATCGACGATGGCGCTCGGCAGGTAGAGCTCCGTCGGCCAGTGCGCCGTCGTGTGAGCGGCCATGATCAGGTGCTGGTCGGCCATCAGCTGGTCGACGAGATCGCCGACCGGCAGGTCATCGACAGGCACGACCTCCCGGACGAAACGGAGCGCCTGACCGCACATCTCGTCGTCGAAGACGAGCTTGGGCAGGCTGAACACGAGCAGGAAGTCGAGCATCCCGGGCCCCGACACGGAATTGACGCCCGCCAGCGCGGCGATGAGCGCGCTACCGAACGTTTCGGCACCCGCCTGCGCGTCCAGGATCGGGCCGTCCGAGAGGGCCATGTACGACTGCGTGGGCAGCCCGAGCCTCTTTGCCACGGCGACATATGCGGCGTCGAGCTGGAGGGCTTCGATGGCCGACATCGGTGAGCTCGCGATCTTCATGTGGAAGGTCGCGGGCGCTCCGCCGAAGAGGACCGGCGCACCGGGCCGGATCACCTGGGCCATCGTGATGCCGGCCAGCACATCCGCAGTGTGAAAGACAGTGGCGCCGACCACGGTCACCGGAGCGATCAGCCCCATCAACGTGACCGGGACGATCTCGACCGCGATGCCCGCTTCGACGCAGTCGATGAGGTTCTGACACGAATCCTCGCTGTACCGGAAGTTGCCGGTGGCCGTGATCGTGAAGATCGACATCGGTCGGGCGATCAGGTCCGCGCGGTCGTCGCGGAAGAGCTGCATCATCTCGACCATCCGCGGGACGCCATGCTCGGTGAAGGCACCGGAGACGACCGGCTTCTTCGAGTTGGTCAGCGTCATGTACAGGCGCCACGCGTCCGACACGCCTGCCTCGATGTCGTCGTTGGTCGAGAACGCGGTCGCGAGGTACGGGATGTTGACGAGACCGTCGGCCAGACGGACGTATTCGACGAAATCCGTCGAATTCGCGAGGCGCGTCTCGCCCGTTCGGTGGTCGAGGACCTTCAGTCCCGACGAACCCGGTACGAAATGGACGCGGTCACCACCGATATCGGCGTGGGGGGAGCCGTCGCGGTCATGGAGCCAGAACGATCCCGGCGCGGACGCGATCGCGGCCTCGACCACCTCGCGCGGGAAGAGCACGCGTTCGCCGGAGGCGTTCGTCGGCAGTCCGTGTTCGAGCAGCCGGCGCCGCATCTCCTTCCCGCGGATCTCCATCCCGACCTCGGCCAGGACGCGCATCGCCTCGTCGACGATCCGGTCGATCAGCGCGTCGTCGAGGATGTGCAGTGACGGGCGCATGCGGGGTCCTCTGGGCGGAGCCGTGATGGTCGACATCAGCGTACCTGCCCGGATGACGCGACGGCGGAGGGCTCGAGGCGGCGGGATGCCATGCCGCCGATCGTCCGGGATGCGATTCCTATTGCCTCTCGCGTCCCGCCTGATGCGTCGCCCGGTCCCATCAGGCGCGACGAGGCTGGGCGCGTCGTTCCGGCTACAACAGGCGGGCGACGAGCCTGTCGCGCGCTGCACGGTCCGGGAACGCGAACACGATGTCGGAGGCCGCTGGATGCAGCTCCAGGCCGGGCTGGCTGCGCTCGAGGCGGCAGAGCCGGACCTCGCGGATCGCTGCATGCTGGCGCAGCCGAGTCGTTCGCGCCTCGTCCGTGCGGTCGTCCGCGATCGTGAGCTCATCCATCTCGGTGGCGTCGGATGCCTGCGCGACCGCGACCGTCGCCCGCCGAGCGTCGCCGCGCTCGACGACCTCCTTCCCGATCCGACCGCTCCATTCGACCGGGACAGCCTCGCCGTCCGCGACCTGGGCGCGAAAGAACTCGGAACGGCGATCGCCGCGAACGACCGGGTAGCCAAGGCGCTGCCCGAGCAGCAGCAGGAGTCCGACGACGCCCGGCGTCAGGTAGAGCCAGATCGGTTCGTCGACCCGGGGCACTGCGGGAACGTCGGCATCGATCGAACCGGCGTTTCCGGTTGTCGTGTATCGCGGCGAGACGCGGCCGGTCACCATCGCGTGGCCGTCGGGCAGATCGGCGTCGCTGATGACGATCACGTACAGATCGGGGTTCTTCGTATCGTGCAGCTCATACAGCCCGCCGAACGCGCTTTGCGTGCGATGGAGCTCGCCCTCGAGGCGCCCCCACGACGTCAGCCCCGGGAGGCGTTCCAGGCGCATGTCCTCGAACGACAGGTCGGTCGGCCGATGCGACGTCGAGACGAGCCCGATCGGGATCGCGGTCAGCACGAACAAGCCGAGCGCCACGCGGGTCGTCGCCTTCGGTGAGCCACCGGCGACGCGCTGGACGACTGCGGCGAACCAGCCGATGACCGCGAGGGCGCGATCGATCAGCGTCGCCATCGATCAGTCGAGTGAGACTCGTTCGTGCCAGTGCGGGACGTGGGTCGCGAAGCCGAGCTCGCGGACCTTCGGTTCGAGAGCGATCTGGGCCTCCGGGTCGCCATGGACGAGGAACACGCGGCGAGGATAGCCGGGATCGCCTGGTCGCTTGCCCGCCGCGAACCCGCCGAGCCAGCCGAGCAGCTCGCTCTCGTCCGCGTGGGCCGAGAAACCGCTGATGGACCGCGTCTTGCATCGAACCTGGCGCAGCTGGCCGTCCAGCTTGACCGTCTCGGCGCCGGCCTGGAGGTGCGAGCCGAGCGTGCCCTCACCCTGGTAGCCGACGAACAGGATCGTGGCACTCGGGTCATCGATGAGGTTGCGGAGGTGTCCGACGACGCGGCCCCCGGTCAGCATCCCGTTGCTCGCGACGATCATGTACGGCCGGGGCGCGCGCTCGATCGCCTGCGACTGCTTCACGTCGTTGGTGACGATCTGGTTCGGGTAGTCGAGAGGCGTGCCGCCGTTGCGCAGGAGCTGGTCGGTCGCCTCGTCGTAATACTCAGGATGGTGCCGGTAGATGTCGGACGCCTTCGACGCCATCGGCGAATCGAGATACAACGGAAGCAGCGGTATCTCGCCTCGGTCGATGAGGCGGTCGAGCTGCCAGACGACCTCCTGGGTCCGGCCGATCGCGAATGACGGGACGAGCAGGACGCCGCCGGCGTCGGCCACCATCCGGATCGTCTCGGCGAGGATCTTGATCGCCTCGGTCTCGGGTTCGTGCTCGCGGCCGCCGTAGGTCGATTCGACCAGGACGTAGTCAGCGGCCGTCATCGGTGTCGGGTCGCGCAGGATCGGCGTGTTCGGCCGTCCGAGGTCACCCGAGCAGACGATGATCCGCTCCTCGCCGCCCTCACGGTCCTGGACGCGCAGCCGGATGATCGCGGAGCCAAGGATGTGGCCGGCGTCCTCGAACGTGGCGTGGACCCCCGGCGCGACCTCGATCTCGGTCCCGTAGTGGGTCGCCTCGAACTGGGCCAGCGACCGCTCGGCGTCCTTGGCGGTGTAGAGCGGCTCGTCGAGATCGATGTCGAGGTGCGGCGGCTGGGCGCGCAGCTGGGCTTCAGGGTCGGCCGGCCAGGCCGGGGACGTCGGTTCGACGGACGTGGGGACGTGCTCGCCGCCGGCTTCCGCCACTTCCTGGGCGATCGCGACCTCGCCGGCAGCGGCAAGATCGACCGCTGCCTGGTACTCGTCCGCCTCACGCCGGTCATCGGCGGCGACCTTGTCGGGGTGGCGCTTCTCCCAGCGCGCCTCGCGCTTGGCGAATTCCTCGTGCAGCTTGCCGGAGTCGAGCAGGACGAGGGTCGCGAGCTCGACGGTGCCGGCGGTGGCGTGGATCCGGCCGCTGTAGCCCGACTTGACGAGCAGCGGCAGAAGACCGCAATGGTCGAGGTGCGCGTGGGTCACGAGGACCGCATCGAGCTCACCCGGATCGAACGCGAACGGGATCCGGTTCCGGATCGACTCGTTCGGGCTGCCCTGGAACATCCCGCAGTCGATGAGGACCTTCGCGCGTTCGGTCGTGAGCAGGAATTGGGAGCCCGTGACGGTCGTGGCGCCGCCGAGGAACTGGATCTGCATCCACGCATGGTGACAGCCGACAGGAACGGGCGCGTATCCTCCGCAGCGCATGGACATCGCGGCCGTCGAACAGTCCTTCGCGGACCTGCTCGCCGCGTACGGCGACCTGGTCGTTTCCAGGACCAGGGGCCCTTCCGACGACAGTGGTCCGGGCTCTGCGCAGGCGCTCATCCGGCGCTATCGAGGAAGGCGGCGAGCCGTCGGCGGTGCGCTGGCGGGGCTTCGGGAGTCATCGGTCGATCCCGACGATGAGCGCGCCCTGGCGAACGTCCGGGGCGTCCTCGACTGGCTGGACGAGCTCGAGCCCACGCCTGGCTCACGTTCGCCCGCCCCGAGCGCGGAAGCCGAGGAAGCGGCGATCCGCCGGCTCCGGGCTCGGGTCACTCGACGCTACGGCGTTGCCGTCGCGTCCGTGCCGTTCGGGAATGAACGGCTGGACAGGCTGACCGTCCTGGCCCGGCTGGCGACCGAGCCCGACCAGTCGGTCCGGCGCGGCCTGCTCGAATCGCTCAGCGGCATCTGGCGGACGGTGGATGGCGACGGCGAGGGTGCGAGCCCGTACCGCGCCCTGCTGGCAGCGAGCGCCCGACGATGGCAGCAGCTCGGCTCGCCCGTCGAAGCGAACGCGCGCTCCCTCGGCCTGCCCGAAGGCTCGATCGAGACGACCCTCCACGCCATCCTCGCAGCGTGGCGCGCCGTCTTCAGCTCCGGGCGGGTCGAGCCGTGGGACTACTGGCACTCGGTCGGGGCGGCCTCCCGCCGACTCCGCGGGGTCATCACGCGCGACCGCTTGCTCGACGTCAACCGGCGATACCTCGCCTCGCTGGGAGCAGACCCGGACGTCCTCGGCATCCGCTATGACGTCGTCTCTCGCCCCGGGCGCCCGCCGATCCCTGTCGCCTTCACGATCGGGATGGGGCTCGAGGGCGGCACCTTCCGTCCACCCGAGGTCTTCGCGACCTACGAGGTCGGCGGCCTTGGGAACCTCGTCGAGCTGCTTCACGAGAGCGGCCACGCGATCCACTACGCGGCGATCCGCACGCGACCCGCATTCACGGAGTGGACCGAGGACGAGACCGCGTTCCTCGAGGGCACCGCGGACGTCCTCGGGTGGGATGCGACCGAGCCCGCCTGGCAGCGGCACTGGCTCGGCGACGCGGCGACACGACAGGAAGCGCTGCTCGACCGGTACGGAGCGCTGATGCTCGACATCGCCTGGGCATTGTTCGAGATCGAGCTCCACCGCCATCCGGAGCGCCGGCCGAATGATGTCTGGACCGAGCTGACGACCGACGGCCTCGGCATCGAACCACATCCCGAATGGTCCTGGTGGGCGATGCGTGGCCAGCTCATCGAGCAGCCGGGCTACATGGCGAACTACGCGCTCTCGGCCATCGTCGCGGCCGCAGTCAGGGACCGGACGCGGGCGGTCCGTGGGTCGTGGCTCGAAGGCGATCCCGGCTGGTACGGGTTCATGTCTACCCGTTTGCTCGCGGCTGGCGCGTCGCGCACCCCGGCGGACCTGCTCGAAGCGTTCCTCGGAGCCCCGTTGACCGCGGGGCCGCTGCTCGACGACCTCAGACGGGGATGAGGACGAGCGCGTCCACCGCGACCGCGAGGAACAGCAGGCTCAGGTAGCTGATCGAATACTTGTAGAGCCGGATGGCGCCTGCAGTCGACGCTTCCTCGGACGAGCCGCGACGCCACAGGCCGTACGCCTGCCACAGGAAGATGGCACCGAGACCGACTGCCGCGACGAGGTAGATCAGGCCCATCCGCCCGACGGCGAACAGCACGAGCGAGATCGCGACCATGAGGATCGTGTACAGGGCGATCTGACGCGTCGTCTCGGGGATGCCCTTGACCACCGGGAGCATCGGCACGCCCGCCGCGGCGTAGTCCTTGCGGATCCTCAGCGACAGCGCCCAGAAGTGCGGCGGCGTCCAGTAGAAGACGAGCAGGAACAGGAGGATCGCCGGCATCCCGACGTTCCCGGTCACCGCGGCCCAGCCGATCACCGGCGGGAGTGCCCCGGCGGCTCCGCCGATGACGATGTTCTGGGGTGTCGAGCGCTTCAACAGCATCGTGTAGATGACGACGTAGAAGCCGATCGCGAGCAGCGTCAGGAACGCCGCGACGAGGTTGACGAAGTAGACCATCACGAGGAACGAGGCGACACCGAGCGCGATGCCGAAGACGACGGCTCGCTCGGGCTCGACCTGGTGCGCGGGCAGCGGTCGGCGGCGCGTGCGGGTCATCAGCAGGTCGATATCGCGGTCCAGGTAGCAGTTGATGGCGTTCGCGCTGCCGGCGGCGAGCGTTCCACCGATCATCGTCCAGAACACCAGGCCGACCCACCCGAGCCAGTCGACGCCGATCCCCGCCCCCGGCAGGTCACGCGTCGCGAGGACCATGGCCGGCACCGTCGTCACCAAGAGAAGCTCGATGATCCGAGGCTTGGTCAGGGCGATATAGGCGCGGAGCGTGTCGGCGGTCGTCCTCGCGCCTGTGGGAGCAGTGTCCGAACCGGCCTCGACGACGTCGCCAGTCCCCGCCCCGACGTCCACGCGCGCCGTGTAATAGCTCGTGACGGTCAGGCCGGTCAGCATCGCCCAGATCACCGCACCGAGCGCGAGATGGAGGGTCTGGGTCCACTCGGCGAGCTGGGTCATCACTTGCGCTCCGCCGACCAGGACCTGGATCGCGAACAGGACGGCGGCTCCGATAGCGAGGCGGACAAGCGTCGGGTGGTCGCGCTGCGTTCGCCACGCGACGACCGCGAGGCCGAGCACGATGACGCCGACGACGGCCGCGACCCAGCGATGGAGGACGTGCGCGACGGTCACGTCGGTCACGGCCGGGATGAGCGAGCCGTTCATCAGCGGCCAGTCGGGGAAGACGAGCGCTGACGCGGTCGCCGTCACGTGCGATCCGAACAGCAGCAGGGCGAACGTCGCACCGGTCGTGAACGCTGCGAACAGCGTGAACCGCTGGCTCGCGCCGCGACCGCCGATGCGCGCCGGGTAGCCGGCCCGGACCGTGAGGTAGACCAGCAGGGCGACAAGCGTCAGGGCCGCGGCCAGGTGCGCCGTCACGGACTCCCCGCTGTTGCCGAGGCGGACCGTCTCCCGCCCCAGCCACGCCTGGAAACCGACGAGGCCGACCGCCGCGAGAGCCGGCCACAGGATGGACCGGCGATCCCGATAGTCGCGGACAGCAAGGATCGCGAGCGCAAGGATCTCGAAGCCGATCACGACCGCGACCGTCCGATGGATCCACTCGATCCAGGCCTTGGTATCGCCCAATGAGGGGATGAGCTGGCCGTGGCACAGCGGCCAATCCGGGCAGCCGAGACCGGAATCGGTGGCGCGGACGATGACGCCGATGGTGACCAGCCCGAGAGCGGTCGCGAGGGTCAGCGCGGCAAGCTTCTGGAAGCGGTTCACGAGGCGCCCATTCTACTCGGCGGCGGCTTCAGGCCGCCCGCGATACCCTGTCGCGGATGAACCCCATCCGCTCCCTCCCGCTCTTGGTCGTGCTCGCCCTGCTCGCGGTCGCGTGCAGCTCCGGCGGCTCGTCCGCGGCGCCGTCGGCGGCTGATGCCTGGGGCCCACCGGCGACACCGCCGAAGCTCACGCCCGTGCTGGTCACGAACGCCATCGCCAAGGGCAAGGCGCGGATCCTGTTCCTCTATCTCGACTCGAAGAACACCGTCGCGAGCGCGCCGGACCGGACAGCGAAGGTCGCCTTCTACGACCTGGCGACCGACCGCGCCAAGCCCGTCACGACGGTGGACGGGGAGTTCGTCTGGACCATCGAGAACGAACGAGGGATGTACGTCGTCAACGCCGACTTCCCCACTGCCGGGACCTGGGGTGCCGAGTTCACGACCGAGGCGCCGAACTCGCCGCCCGAGACCGTCCGCCTGACGTTCGACGTCCGCGAGTCGACCCCGACCGTGAAGATCGGGGCGAAGGCGCCCGCCTCGAAGACGCCGACGGCCGCGGATGTGGGCGGTGACCTCGCGAAGATCTCGACCGACGCGAAGCCGGACGCCGCCTTCTATCAGACCTCGGTCGCCGACGCACTCGCCGCGCACAAGCCGTTCATGCTCGTCTTTGCGACGCCGAAGTTCTGCACGAGCCAGCAATGCGGCCCGACGCTCGACCAGTTCAAGCCGATCGCCAAGGCGAACCCGGACGTCACATTCATCAACGTCGAGCCCTACAAGCTGGCCTTCACCGACGGCGCCCTCCAGCCGGTCCTTGACGCAAACGGCCAGCTCCAGGCAACGGACATCACGAACGAGTGGGGCCTGCTCTCCGAACCGTGGATCTTCGCGGTCGATCGCGACGGTGTGGTCCAGGGCTCCTACGAAGTGACGATCACGCCGTCCGAGCTCGAGTCGATCCTGCCTGTCATCACCAAGGGCGGCTGACCACTCGTCAGGTCGCATCCTCCAGCCGGACGGCGACGCGCTCGCCGCCCTCGGTCCGGTACCACACGCGGACCGGCTGCGCCGTCGCCTGGTGCTCGACGAGGTGACCCGGCGGGAACTCTGCGCCGTTGTCGAGGTCGCCGAGGACGAACGTGATCGTCCCCTGGTCGGTCGTCCGCAGGTCGAAGCCCCCGACCTTGTCGAGACCTTCCGATTCGACGCCGACGATGACGCCGACGACCGCTTGGGCGCCAGGCGGCGCTTCCGGATCGCGGACGGCAGACCCGCCGAGCAGGAACGCGGCCGCGCCAGTCACCGCGATGACGACGACGAGCGCAGCGAGGAACAGGTTCCGCGTCGGGCGATCCACTCTCCGGGTGTCAGGACGCGCCGGGGACAGCGCCTGTGGTGACCCCCGTGCTGCCCGGCGCATGGAGCGCCATCCCATCGGCGCAGCGAGGGCACGTGTCCGCGCCAGGCTCGTAGGTCGGCAGGTCGAGCTGCCAGAGCGAGCGCAGCGGGTACACCCGACCGGTGGCCGGCGACGTGAGCGTCGTCCGACCGCCGCTCCGATCGACGAGGACGATGCACTCGACGATGTCGCCGCCCATCGCCTCGACCGCTGGGAGCATCGCGACGAGCGAGCCGCCGGTGGTCAGGATGTCGTCGACGAGCAGGACCTTCTCACCCGGCTCGATCCGGAAACCGCGCCTGAACTCGCGTCGGCTCGTGCCGTCGTCGGTGCGGACCTCCTCCGCGAAGATGCTCCGGACGCCGAGTTGCCGAGCGGTCTCGAAGGCAAGGATGACGCCCCCGGTGGTCGGGCCAGCGACGAGATCGACCATCGCCTCATCGTCCAGCCCGCGGCCCTCGGCCGCGAAGTAGCCGCATAGCTCGCTCGTCGCCGCCGGGTCCTGGAGGACCTGGAACTTCTCGACGTAGGCGTCACCGTGGCGGCCGCTCTTGAGCAGGAAGTGGCCCTCGCGGAACGCGCCCGACGAACGGAACAGCGCCTCGGTCTTCAGCGCGATCGCCTTGCGCACGGCGGGATCGAGGGCAGGAAGGACGGTGGTCATGACTGGAGTCTACGCGGCGTCCCCCGAAATCGGCATGCATCCGACATCCCCGGACACGTCGCGGTGGCGCGCCCGCCGCCCGGCGCTCTGCAGACTCGGGCGATGGAGTTGATCGTCGCGATCGTGCTGATCGTCTCGCTCTGGTATCTCGACCGGCAGTCGCAGCCGTGAGCGCGACAAGGGCCGAGGGGAGGGTCGCGGTCGAACGGCCCGTCTCGCTCGTCACGACGCTGTGGAACCGCGCCCGGGAACACGACGTGACGGGCCTCTCGGCCGAGATGGCGTACCGATTCCTGTTCGCGCTGTTCCCGTTCGCACTCTTCCTCGCGGCGGTCGCCGCCAGCGTTGCGGGCATCCTCGGCCTCGGCGACCCGACCGGCCGGATCATCAGCGGCCTCGGCGACAACCTTCCCCCCGAGCTCGCTGGACCGGTGCGCGTCGAGCTCGAACAGGTCATCGGGCAAGGACGACCGGGCCTCGCGACCATCGGAGCGCTCGTCGCGCTGTGGGCCGCGACGTCGGGGACGATGACCGTCATCAAGGCGATGAACCGCGCCTACGACGTGCGCGAGGACCGTCCGCTCGTCGGGCGCTATCTGCTCGGGCTGGGCCTGACCGTCGCCGGATCGATCGGCATCATCCTTGCCTTCGTCACGATCGTCGGCGGCGCCCTGCTCACGGAGCAGGTGGTCGGCCGGCTCGGCCTGCAGGGCGCCTGGGGAGTCATCAGCCTCTTGCGCTGGCCGCTCGTCTTCGCCCTTCTTGTCCTCGCTGCGACGGTCATGTACCGCGTCGGCCCGAACTTCACGCCATCCTGGCGCGCGGCGCTCACGGGTGCGATCGTGTTCGCGCTCGGCTGGCTCGTCACGACCGGCGCCTTCGCCATCTACGTGGCGAACGTCGCTGACTACGGCGCGACGTACGGCACTCTGGGCAGTGTCATCGTCCTGATGATCTGGCTGTACCTGACAGGACTCGTGCTGCTCGTCGGCGCCGAGATCGTCGCGATCCTCGTCCACCGCGCGGACCCCGAGGGGATCGAGGCGCGACGCTCGGAGATAGCCGCCCGGGCCGCTGCCAAGCGCTAGGGCCGGTACTCCACGCCCTTCGCGGATGGCCGCTCCGGCTTCTTCGGCAGGGCGCTGCCGATGAGCTCGCGATACGACGTCAGACCCCGTCGCGCGCACTCCCCCGCCAGCTCATCCACGAGTCGCACCGGGATCGTCGGGTCGGCGAAGATCGCGGTGCCGACCTGGACGGCGACGGCGCCCACCGCGAGGAAGTCCAGGACATCGTCGAGCTCGGTCACGCCGCCGATCGCTACCACGGGGATCCGAACGACCTGGGCGGCTTCGTAGACGACGCGGAGTGCGACCGGCTTGACAGCAGGTCCGGACAGGCCGCCGTAGATGTTCCCGAGCAGCGGCCGGTTGCGATCCGGTCCGACGGCGATCCCCGACAGCGTATTGATGGCCGTCAACGCGTCTGCGCCCGCGTCTGCGATCGCTCGGGCGATGGGCCGGATGTCGGCGACGTTCGGCGAGAGCTTGACCAGCAGCGGCAGGTCCGTCGCGCGTCGGACGGCGGCGGTGACCTCCGCCGCCGCTCCTGCATCGATGGCGAACTGGAGGCCGCCGGCGCCGACGTTCGGGCACGAGATGTTGAGCTCGATGGCGGCCACGCCGGGCACGCCGTCGAGCCGTCGCGCGACCTCGACGTAATCCCGGACGGATTCGCCCGCGACGTTGACGATGACCGGCGTCCTCCAGGTCGTCCACGTTTCGGCGTACTTCTCGACGACCGAGTCGACGCCCGGGTTCTGGAGTCCGATCGAATTGAGCATCCCGCCGGGCGTCTCAGTGACGCGGGGAGTGGGGTTGCCGATACGCGGCTTGAGGGTCGTGCCCTTGCAGCAGATGCCCCCGAGCCTGTCGACGTCGACGACGTCGCCGTACTCGATCCCGTAGCCGAACGTCCCCGAGGCGACGAGGATCGGGTTCGGGAGCACGAGGCCGCGCCCGAGGTCGACCGACAGATCGACCGACTCCGCGGGCACGCGCGTGGGCGGCTCCGTCCGGCCGGTTCCCGACGGTTGGAGGGTCGCCGACGACGAGCCCCGTCCCGTGCCCTTGGACACCGGACGCCGCGGGGCAGGTGGGTATCTCGGCTCGGCCGTCCTCGGCGATGCTGTGATGGCCCGCCGCTTGGCCTTCACCACGCGTTCTCCCAGGCGATCTCCTCGGCGGCGAACACGGGCCCCTCGCGGCAGACGCGTTGTGGCGTGCCGGTCGTGCTCATCACGACGCAGCCGAGACACGCACCGACCGCGCAGCCCATGTTCTGCTCCATCGACACCTGGAGGAACGCCTTCCGTCGCGACGCCGGCGAGCCCGGCGCGTCGACCTTGCCGGCGCCTCGCTTTCGTCCGAGTTTCGCGACCCCGAGCCGATCTCGCCGTCCCGCCGCGAGTCGTGCGAGGGCCGCGAGCATCGGCTGCGGGCCGCATGCGAACGCCTGGTCCGCCCACGCCTCGTACTCGGGTACGAGGTCCGTGACATAGCCATGGTGGCCGAGGCTGCCGTCGTCGGTCGCGACGATGTACTCGACCTCGTCGGGCAGGAGCGTGGAGGGATAGACCTCGCGTGCCGACGCCGCGCCGAACAGCAGCGTCACCCGGCGGCCGTCCCGGATCGCCTCATCGGCCAGCATCCGGACGCCGGCCATCCCAAGCCCGCCCGCGACGAGCAGCAGGTGGCTGCTGCGCGGGTCCACCTCGAATGGGCGCCCGAGCGGACCGAGCAGGTCTGTCGTGTCCCCCGGTCGCAGCCGCGTGAACCAGTCCGTCCCCCGACCGATGACCCGGAAATGGATGGTGACGATGCCGGTCGCCGGGTCGGCCGTGTTGAGCGAGAACGGCCGGCGCAGGATCATCCCCGAGAAGTCGCCCGGGCGGGCGTGGACGAACTGACCGGCGCGCGACCCGTTCGCCAACGCCGGGGCGTGGTACGCCTGCAGCCACTGGCCCGGCAGGATCTCCCGACTCTCGACCAGCTCCGCCGCGGCGAGCCGCATGGTCACGCGGTCGGTTCGCCCTCTGCGTCGTCGGCGTCAGCGTCAGCCGCGGCATCGCCTGCGTCGGCGACGGCTTCGGCCTCGCCCGTGCCGTTGGTCTCGACACCCGTCAGCTCGGGCGCGACCGACGGGAAGGCCTCCGCCAGCGCGTCGGCAAGGTCGCCGAAGACGTCCGTCGGATCGTAGAACTCGACGAGCTCGTCCGCGCCGCCGAGCGTTCGCCACTCGTCCTGCGAATCCTCGGGGATGACCTCGGCCTTGAACCCGGTCGAGGTCAGCGAGAGCCGCTCGTCCTCGTCATCGACGATGATCATGTCGCCGATGATCTCGACGAGGCTCGCGGACGCTCCTTCGAACTCACCGAGCAGGCGCGCCTCGGAGCGCTGGCTCCGTTCCTGGAATTCGAGCGCCAGGTCGTACAGCCGGCGTGCGGCGGACTCGTCGTCGTCCTCGCTCAGCGAGATGGGCTGGCTCGAAGCCCACGAGTCCGCGGCGGCCGCGTACGGATCCTCGGAGATCGAGATCCCCTCTTCCGGCGAGATCCCGGCGACCTCGAGCAGGTCGCCCTCGGCTGTCGGCTCTGCAGGCATCCCCGCGGCCTCACGGGCGGCCTCGGCGAAGGCGGCGTAGATGTCCGCCGGGTTGTACAGCTCCACCAGCTCGGACGCCGATTCGATGACCTCGGTCTCGCTCACCCACTCGCCCGTCACATCGTCGAGGTAGCGGCTCCGGCTGCGGAAGGACAGGTCGGGCGCGATCGAGAGGTAGTCGGGCTCCTCGTCGATGAGGGTCAGTCCGCCGAGGACGGCGATGCGGTCCTTGTGGTGGTCGAGGAACCGTCGCAGCTGCTCCGTCGCGGTGACGATGAAGTCGGAACGCTCGAGGGCGGCGTCCGACGCAAGCTCCCCGAGCAGGTCGTTGTGGCTGTCCATGGTGGTCGCCTCCGTTCGCTGTCGGGTGAGTCTACGGGTGGTATTCGAGATCGGGGCCCATCCGCTCCCGGAGGAACATCGAGTGATGGCGTTCGAAGATCCACTCGCCGGCTCGATGGCCGAGGGCGCGGGTGGCTTCGTCAGCCTCGAGCTTGTCGAGGGTCGCGTAGTCGGGAAGGTCGAGCAGGATCACGTTGTCGAAGTCCCAGCCGTGGGCGACGTTGAACCAGCCGATGAAGCGGATGCCGAACTTCTCCTCGTAGTCCTTCACCTGCCTCGGGAAGATCGTCCGCATGAAGAACTTGAAGAACGGGTCTCGGCCGCGGCGGACACTGAAGTAGGTCGCGAGCACGGGCACCGGTGCTGTCCTCCTCGGGCGAACGGTCCGGGCCACGCGGTGACCCGGCGGCTATTGTCGCACGGGGCCTTCGCCCGGTGGCGCCTGCGCCTCGTCGCTGTCCTGATCGCCGGTGTCGGCGCCGCTGTCCTCCAGCTCACCAACCGTCTTCGTGCCACTCGCCAGCGGGCGACGGCGGCCGCGGCGGTCGGCGCTGACCAGGCGGAGCAGGAAGATGATCGTCTGGCCGGTCACGAGCAGGAGCAGGATCACCGAGAAGAGGAGGATCGTGCTGACGATCGGCGGCCAATTCCAGACGACGCTGAGCGGCGTCAGGAAGATGAAGAAGACGAGGATGACGACCTGGAACCGAAAGCAGCCGAGGCCCGGGCCGCGCTCCGGCTCGAGATCGTCGCCCTTGTACTGGACCGGTCCGGTGTTCGGGCGCGGCCGTCGGGGTGGCGTCGGGTCCGCGTTCGGGTCGAATGGCGGCTCGCTGGACGGGTCGGCGGGCTGGTCGGTCACGAGGCGCAACGATACGGGAGGGACCCGTCGGGCGCTGGCGAAGACGGCCGCGCGTCAGTCGAGCCGGTAGATCGAGCCCTCGACGCCGTCTTCCTCCACGAGCTCGCCGACGCGCACGAAACCACACTTCTCGAGGACCCGTCGCGAGCCGATGTTGCTGTCCGCGATCGAGGCGAGGATCGGTCGGTCCGGGATCTCCTCGACCAATAGCGCGAGCGCCCGGCTGGCGTACCCCCGGCCCCAGTACTCGCGGCCGATCCAGTAGCCGACCCATCGGTCCTCACCATCGAGCCAGCTGAGGATCATGCCGACGACCACGCCGTCGACGACGATCGTCCGAGCCAGCCCCGTGTCGGTCGCCCGGATCTTCACCCAATGAGCATCGAAGGAAACGCGGTCACGGGCTGGGACGACGGCCATCGCGTTCGCGATGGGATCCGACTGGTGCTCGTAGAAGATCGGCAGGTCCGCGTCCTCGACGGCGCGGATCGCGACTGGCGATGTCATTCGCGATTCGGGCGCGGCTCGGTCGCAAGGTCGTCGACGACCTCGACTGCTGCCAGCGCCCGCAGGATCGCGGGCTCTGCGACCACCTTCCACGACCGAGAGCCGCCACCGAGCACGATCCGGTCGCGCGTCATCACCCGCGAATCCACCCAGATCGGCAGCTCGGCGGGCAATCCGAACACCGTCACGCCACCGATCTGCATCCCGGTCAGGGTGGCGGTCTCCTCGGCCGGCGCGAACGACGCCTTGCGCGTCCCGAGTCGGTCTCGGACAGCCCGATTGACGTCGAGCCGGTATGGGGCCAGCGTCACGCACGCGGCATACCGCGGCGGGTCCGACTTGCCGATGACCAGGATCGTGTTGGCGGAGTCCTCGGGGTCGAACCCGTACGCCGCACAGAACGAGGCGGTGTCCGCGAGCGCCGGATCGCACGGGAACAGCTCGTACGGGACACCGAGCGGATCGAGATGTCCGACCAGCCAGGCGCGTCCGGCGGGATCGTGATCGTCCATGCGCCCTAGCCTACCCGGCCGGCCGCTACCATCGCCGTCCATGACCTCCGACCGCGATTGGCATCCCGAACCCGAGCTCGTGTTCTACGGCGACGAGGCGACGTCGCGCGCCGCCATGGAACGTCTGGGTGCCGACACGTGGGCGACGGCGCTCGACTACCTGTATGACCAGGCGGCGCATCGTGCGATGGGCGATCCCTCGCCATACGCGACGTTGCGTGCCTCGTTCTTCGGGGAACGCGGCAGTCCGGCCCCCGCCCCGCGTTCGCCGTCGACGATCGCCGACGTCCTCGCGGAGTTCCGCGACCGGCTCGCGGGCGGTCAGATGAACCCCCAGCATCCGCGCCAGTTCGGCTACTTCACCCCGCCGCCGCTGCCGGTCTCGATGATGGGCGAGCTGCTCGCCCAGATGACGAATCAGGGCGTCGACGTCTGGCACGCAGGTCCGCTCGCGACCTTCGTCGAGGAGGAGGTCGTGCGCTGGCTGTGCGACCTCGTCGGGTACGGATCCGATTCATTCGGCCTGCTCACGTCGGGCGGCGTGATGGCCAACTTCATGGGGATGGCGCTCGCCCGCGACATCCACCTCGGCCGCCTGCTCCGTGCCGGCCGCGCGCCACGCGGGTCCCAGCTCGAGGGCGTCCGGGTGTACACCTCCGACCAGACCCACTTCTCGGTCGCCCGCGCGCTCGACCTGCTCGGGTTCCCACCCGAGACGCTGGTCATCCTCCCCTCGGACGACCGGTTCCGTCTCCACGCCGCTCCCGTGGCTGACGCTGTCCAGCGAGACCGGGCCGCCGGCCTGACCCCGTTCGCGATCGCGGCCGTGGCCGGTTCGACCAACACGGGCTCGGTGGATCTCGTCGGCGAGCTCGGGGACCTTGCCGCGGAGCAGGACCTGTGGTTGCACGTCGATGCCGCGTATGGCGGCGGCGCGAGGCTGTCGGAACGCGACCGCGAGCGGGTCGCGGACCTGGACCGGGCCGATTCCGTCACGGTCGATCCCCACAAGTGGTTCTTCCAGGCCTACGACATCGGCGGGCTGCTGGTCCGCGACGGAGCGCTGCTTGGCCAGGTGTTCGGTGGCCGCGCTCCGGAGTACTACCGCGGCGGCGAGGGGTCCGGCCGGCCGACGACCGACCTCGTCCACGACGACGCGGACCAGCTCAACTTCTACAAGCTGAGCTTCGAAGGCACCCGACGCTGGCGGGCACTGAAGCTGTGGATGTCGTGGAAGCACCTCGGGACCGAGGGCTTCGGCCGGCTCATCGAGGCCAACGACGATCTGGCAGCCCTGCTGGCTCGCCGCTGCGCCGAGTCGGACGACTTCGAGGCGATCCCCGACAGGCCGGAGCTTTCGGTGGTCTGCTTCCGGCACCTGCCCGGCGGACGAACGGCCGCGCTCGCGGCGCCACCCGACGCCCTCGATGCCCACCAGGATCGACTGCAGGCCGCCCTTGAAGCATCAGGCGACGGCTGGCTGACGACGACGCGTCTCCGGGACTCGACCTGGCTCCGAGCCGGGATCGTCAACTACCTCTCGACCGACACGGACATCGACCGCCTGCTGGCCACACTCCGGCGGCTTGCTGCCGAGGACGCTGTCTAGCCGAAGGTCGCCTTGAGCGGCTCGGCCACCTCTCCCGCAAGTCGACGGATTCCCGGGGCACCCTCGCGCGCCAGCGTCGTGAGGATGATCACGGACGCTCCGGCGCGGCCATAGGCCACGGCTCGCTCGAACGCCGCTCGGCGTGGCTCGCCGTCGGGCGGGATGATGATCTGGACCGACAGGGTGAGCGTCTCTGGATCGCGTCCGATCGCCTCGCATGCGGCGAACAGAAGGTCTCGACGCTCGATGAAACCCTCGAGAGTGCCGCCGAGGTTCGAGGCGTAGTTCCAGCCGTCGGCATAGCGAGCGGCCAGCCGCAGGCCCCGCGGTCCCTGCCCGCCGAGCCATAACCTCGGACCGCCGGGGTGTACGGGCCCGGGTTCCATCACGGCGCGATCGAGCCTGTACGGCGGCGCATCGAGTGTCACGCCGGGCTCCGCCCGCGCCTCGTCACTGAACAGCGCCCGGAGCACGCGGATGGTCGATTCGTATCGATCGAACCGCTCACCGATGGGCGGCAGGTCGATTCCGAACGACTCGTGCTCGCCGATGTGCCAGCCCGCCCCGAGGCCGATGATGTACCGGCCGCCCGTGACGTGGTCGAGCGTGATGGCCTCCTTGGCGAGGATCCCGGGATGGCGGAACGTCGCGGCGAGCACGGTCTGCCCGACCTCCTTGCCAGGCACGTGGTGAGCGAGTGCCGCGAGCGTCGTCATCGCCTCGAACGCGGGACCGCCACGATCACGGCCCGGGTCCATCAGGTGATCGTTCAGCCAGCCCGAGTCGAAGACCTCGTGCTGGCCCGCCTCGGCCCACGCGGCGTCGAGGCTCGCCCAGTCGGTGTTCTGGGGCGATGTCCGAAACCCGATCCTCATCTCGCCTTCGACCGCGCGTCGTATCGATCGCGGAAGCGGAACCATTCCCCGACGAATGGCAGGAACCACGGCCGTCCCTCATACGGCGCCGGTACCAGCGGGAACCCCAGCGCCGCGAGCGCCGGCGCGTCACCGCCGGCCAGCCACTCCCCGACCTTGGTGCCGACGTGGGTCATGAGCGCCACTCCCGAGCCGCAGCACCCGACGGCGTAGGCGATGCCCTCCGACGTCCTCCCGACGTGGGGCATCTTGTCGAAGGTGAAGCCGACGTTGCCGCCCCAGGCGTAGTCGATCCGTCGCCCGGCGAGCTGAGGATGGACGTGCAGGAGGCCGTCGTACAGGATCCGCGCCGTTCGGTCGACGCTCGTCGGGAGCATGCTCGCCCGCCCACCGAAGACCATCCGCCGGTCGGCCGAGATGTGCCAGTAGTACAGGAAGTTCTTGGTGTCGAAGAACGCCCGTCCGCGCGGCGAGAGCTCCGCCACGAGGTCATCGGGCAGCGGCTCGGTGGCGATGATGTAGCTCCCGATCGGGATGATCCGGCGCCGGAGCGTCGGCGCGACGCCGTCCGTATAGCCGTTCGTGGCGATGAACACGTCACGAGCCAGGATCGGGCCACGTTCTGTCTCGACGAGGAACCGGCCGTCTCCCTGTCGTCGAACGGATCGAGCACGGACTCCCTCGTGGAGGTCCGCCCCCGCGCGGTCCGCAGCAGCGGCGAGTCCCGCGAAGAGGCGACCCGGATGAACGTGGCCGCCACCCGGGATCACGAGTGCACCGTGGTAGACATCGGTCCCGATCTCGTCATGAAGCTTCTCGCGCGGCACGAGCATCGAGGCGACGCCCCTGGCCGCCATGCTCTCTCCGAGCTGGGCAAGACCGCGCACGTGCGACGCGGCGTATGCCAGCTCGACATAGCCCGTCTCACGGAATTCGCAGTCGATCGCCTCCTCCGCGATCACCCGCTTGACCGTCTCGAACGCCGCAAGCGTGTCGTCGTAGAGGGCGGCGCCGGTCGTCTCACCGTAGCGTCGGATGAGCTGCCGGGGTCCCCACTTGTACCCGGGATGGACGATGCCGCCATTCCGCGTCGAGGCACCCCAGCCCAGTGTCTCCGCCTCGAGCAGGGTGACTGTGACACCGCGTCGAGCCAGCTCCGCGGCGGCTGTGATGCCCGCGTAGCCGCCCCCGATGACCACGACGTCGGTGGCATCCGGGAGCTCGCGACGCGACCGGTCCGGCAGTGCCGGCATCGTCGCGGTCCAGAGTGAGCCGCGCTCGAAATCCTCGTTCGGCGGACTCGTCGGCATCCTCGAAGCCTACCGGGTCACGGCATAGGATGAACCTGGCCGGGTCGAGCGGCATCAGATGATCGAATGCGCACATCGGAGGGATCCATCCACATCGTGAACGGCCGATCGGCGGCCGATCGGGCACGTCATGGGGATCTCGACGCGTTCGAGGAGCTGATGCACGCTCGGATCGACTCCATCTTTCGCCTCTCCTACGCGATCGTCGGCGACGAAGCGGACGCGCGCGATGCGACGCAGGAGACGTTCATCGCAGCTTGGCGGCGGATCCGCGAGCTCCGCGACACCGACCGTTTCGACGCCTGGCTGCAGCGGATCGCCGTCAACTCCGCGCGGATGACGTTGCGTGCCCGCGGGCGGCGTCGCGTTCGTGAGATCCCGTCGGGAGACGTGTCGGCACTCGCCACTGCTGCAGAACGTGTGGCGCCGCCTGTCCGCGCCGACGCCGACCTGCTCGGGGCCGCGCTCGACGTCCTCTCGATCGATCAGCGGACGATCCTCGTGCTCCATCACCTCGAAGGCCACGCGGTCGCGGAACTCGCCGAGATCCTCGCCGTCCCGGTCGGGACCGTGAAGTCCCGGCTGCACACGGCTCGCCGCGCCCTCCAGGACGCTCTCGCCGCGGAAGGACACGTCGCATGACGCACCCTGACTGGGACGACGACCGGCTCGACGCAGCGTTCCACGCGCGATTCGACAAGACGGTGCCGACGGGCCTGGCAAAGGAGGTCCACGTCCGGATCGCCGGGACGTCGCCCGCACGGTTCACCCTGCCGCGGATCGGCCAGCCATGGTCGCTGGCGGCGGCCGCGGTCATCGTCGTCCTCGTGGGTGCCGCGATGTACCTCCCCGCTACCTCGAGCCTGCCGGCCGGGACTGCCGGGTCTTCCGTCGTGCCAACAGCGGCGACGACGACGGCACCGGAGAGTCCGACGCCGACCGAGCAGGTGCTCCCTGGTTCGCTGTTCGACGGCGCACTCCCGATCGTCAGCGTCCCGGAAGCGATCGCATTGCGGGATGCGGGAACGGACGATCGCGAGATCGCCGTGCACGGATGGCTCACGTCGGCGCCGCTGATCAGTTGCGGTGGCGAAGCGACCAAGGTCTTCGTCAGCCCCGTGCAGCTGCGCTGTCCCGACCAGCTCGTCTGGCTGACCCAGGACGCGGAATCCCTGATCCGAACGTCGGGCGATCAAACGGAAACGGTCACGCCGACTGGACCTGCGATCAATCCGGACCTCGACACGATGTGGGTTCCGGCCATGCCGATGCCGGTCGCGGGTGGGTCGACGCCGATCGATGTCGTCCTCGCCGGCCACTTCGATGACCGGCGCGCCGCTCTGTGCCCTCCGGCAGAGCACGACGCGTGCCGGGACCGCTTCGTCGTCGATTCCGTCGCGATCGTCCACGGCGCGACCACGGGCTTCGCGCCGATGCGTGATATCACCGGGACGCCGATATCGACCGACGCCGACATCGCGAGGATCATCGCGAGCGAGGCGCCGGACTCGCCGATCCTGTCGACGGTCGTGGTCGACGGCCCGGGTCTCGCCACCATGGAGCCATCGCTCGCGACCGGCCAGGCGGGACTCATCGATCAGCCGGTCCTTTGGGTCGTTCGAGTGCTCGAGTCCGAGCGAGTGGTCACCTACATCGTCGTTGACGGCTCGAATGCGATCTACGAGATGAATCCAGCCGGCGAGGCGATCCTCGTCGGCGGGACGGCGCCGACGCCCTCGGCGTCGTCCGGTGCCGTCTCGTGGCCTCCTCGCGGTGCACCTGTCGTCGTTCTCACCAGCGAGGTCGGCGCGGGCGGACCGCCGGTCCGGGTCGCGGTCGTCGATCAGTCAGGCCGCCTGGAGAAGGTCGCGGAGAAAGGCGCCGTGGACCCGTCCGCGATGTCATTCGAGGGAAGGTTCGGCGCGTACGCCGAGCCAGGCACGCAGGGCCGCGTGCACCTGAGCTGGGTCGGTGGCATCTGCGACAGCCAGATCACCGTCACCGTCTCGAAGGACGTCGATTCGATCTCGTTCGACATGGGGCCCCAGCGGGACTGCGACTCGGTCGGCGTCGGCCGTCAGCTGGTCCTCGATTTCGCCGGGTCGGTCGACGTGCCGGCGATCGACGTGGTCGGGAACTGACCTTTACGCGTCGGGCGCGTCGTAGGCGACCTTGCCGCCGGCGACGGTCACCAGCACGCGCCCGGAAAGTTCCATCCCGAGCAGCGGCGTGTTCTTGCCACGCGACGCGAGGGTGCCGGCGGTGACCGTCCAGCGTTCCGAGCGGTCGAACACGACGAGGTCCGCACGCGCGCCTTCGCGAAGGCCAACGGATCCGGCACGCCGCGAGCGACCACCGAGGATCGCCGCCGGCCCCGTCGTCAGGGCCTCGATCGCGCGCATCAGCGGCAGCCGTCCCGCGTCCACCGCGGCGAGAAGGAGGCCCAACGCGGTTTCGATGCCGCTGATGCCATTCGCGGCCTGGCCGAATTCGACCGCCTTGTCCACCTCGGTGTGGGGGGCGTGATCCGTTGCGACGGCGTCGGCCGTCCCGTCGAGGAGCGCCGCGAGGCACGCGGCCGCATCGTCCGGCGTCCGGAGAGGCGGATTGACGCGCAGCGACGTCGCGTACGGCTCCGCGACGAGTGCACGGTCGGCCCACGGGTCGCCCGAGGCCTCCCACGACCAGCGCCGCGCTCCGGCGACCCACTCATCGGTCAGCGCGAGGTGATGCGGGGTGACGTCGCACGTGACCGGCAGACGGGCGGCTTTCGCGCGCCGGATCAGATCGAGTGCCTCCACGGTCGACACGTGGGTCAGATGGAGCCGCGCGCCCGGCACATCGCGGTGGACATCGGCGAGCACGGCGAGGTCACGTGCGACGGCCATCGCCTCCGCTGCGGACGGCCAGCCACGCAGGCCGAGGACTGTGGCGACGACGCCGTCGTTCGCCTCGGCGCCTTCGGTCAACTCCGCGTCCTCGGGATGATCGACGATCGGCAGCCCGAGCGCCCCCGCATACGCGAGGGCGGATCGCAGGATCGCCGCCGACCGGACCGGGGCGCCGTCATCCGAAAAGCCGACGACGCCGACATCGGCCAGCTCGCCGAGCGCCGCAAGCCGCTCCCCTCCTCTGCCGGCAGTGACCGCACCGTGAGCCAGGAGCTCGAGCGGCGAGCCCGAAGCCAAGGCCGCGGCGCGGATCCCGGCGAGGACCCCCGGCTCATCGAGAGTGGGGCTCGTGTTGGGCATCGCGCACACAGTCGTGAACCCTCCGTGCGCCGCTGCGGCGAGCCCGGTCGCGACCGTCTCGGCGTCCTCGTTGCCGGGCTCGCGGAGATGAGCGTGGAGGTCGATGAAACCGGGTGCGACGACGACGCCGCCGGAGTCGACGCCATCCGCATCGGCGCCTTCCAGCCACGTCACGGCCTCCAGGATGCCGTCGCGGACGACGATCTCGCCCGGACCCTCCCGCCCCGCCGCCGGATCGACCAACCAGGCGCGACTGATCTCGAGATCCGGTCCCTCGTCCGTCACGCGGCCTCTGTCCGGGCCGCGTGCGTGCCGGCGAGCAGGTACAGGACCGCCATCCGCACGGCGACGCCGTTCGTGACCTGGTCGGTGATGACCGATTGGGCCCCTGCCGCGACGTCGGCGGCGATCTCGACTCCCTCGTTCATGGGTCCCGGATGCATCACGAGCGCCCCGGGCCGCGCCAGTGCGAGCCGCTCCTTCGTGAGGCCGTACCGAGCCGCGTACTCACGGAGCGACGGTAGCAATCCCGACGCCATCCGTTCGCGCTGGATCCGCAGTGCCATCACGACGTCCGCGTCGCGGAGCGCGTCGTCCACGGATGTCGTCACATGGAACCGCCGCCCCGCCGCAGCGCCACGGCCGGCCCACGCCTCGAAGCCTCGGACCAGGGTCGGGGGCCCGCACAGCCAGAGGTCGGCGCCGGCGGCGGTCAGTGTCCAGATATTCGACCGTGCCACGCGCGAGTGCAGCAGGTCCCCGAGGATGACGACCTTGCGTCCCTCGAGCGACCCGCCCGGCAACCGCTCGCGCATCGTGTACATGTCGAGGAGCGCCTGCGTCGGATGAGCGTGCCAGCCGTCGCCGCCGTTGAGGACCGACCCGCCGAACGTCTCCGCGGCGAGGTACGGCGCGCCCGACACCGAGTGGCGCATGACGAGCATATGGGCACCAAGCGCCTCCACGGTGCGGACCGTGTCGACCAGCGATTCCCCCTTCGACACCGACGAGCTGGCTGCCGCGATGTTGACGACGTCTGCCGACAGGTTCTTGGCCGCGACCTCGAACGAGACGCGCGTTCGGGTCGAGGCTTCGTAGAACAGGATCGTCACCTGACGCCCGCGCAATGCCGGGACCTTGGCGATCGGGCGGGCGAGCACCTCGCGCATCGCGTCCGTCGTGCGCATCACGAGATCGAGGTCGCCCGCGCTGAGCCCGTCGACGTCGAGAAGGTGGCGGTGGCGCCACGGAACGGGCTGACTGCCGGGAACGGCGTCGACCGACGGGACCGGTGGTGCCTCGGCATCGGCCACGAGGCTCACCCGACCGGCTCGGCGACGAGCCGCTCGATCTCGACGCCGTCCTCGCCGTCGATCTCCTCGAGGTGGACCCTCACGAGCTCCTCGCGCGACGTCGGCACGTTCTTGCCCACGTGATCGGCTCGGATCGGAAGCTCGCGATGGCCGCGGTCGACCAGCACGGCGAGCCGGATCGCCTGAGGGCGCCCGAAGTCCACGAGCGCGTCCATCGCGGCGCGGATCGTCCGCCCGGTATAGAGGACGTCGTCGACGAGCACGACTGTCCGCCCATCGATCCCCGACGGGAGTGCCGTGCCCTTGACGACCGGCTGCTGGGCGACCATCGAGAGGTCGTCGCGGTAGAAGGTGATGTCGAGCGCCCCGACCGGCACTTCGACTCCTTCGTTCTCGGCGATCGCGGCAGCGATGCGCGCGGCGAGCGGAACACCACGGCGCTGGATGCCGATCAGCAACAGGCCCTCGGTGCCGGCCTGCTTCTCGACGATCTCGTGGGACAGCCGGATCGTCGCCCGACGGATCTCGTCCGCGGTCATGATCTGACGGCCGCTCATCGCTCCTTCCTGGGCCTCACCGGGCCTCCCTGGCGGCCTCACGGGGCCGGGCTGAAGGGACGCGGCAAGGATAACCCGCCAAGGTCAGTAGACGTACACCTTGACCTGGGTCGTGCCGGCGTACGAGGGGCAGCCGCAGATCGCGAAGAAGTCGGGACGGTAGAGGTCGACGACCCGGCTCTTCTTCTGCGGGCCGTAGTCGTTGACGACGCGAACGATGCAGCCGCCGTTCCCGCAGATCTTGACGATCGTGCCGCGCGGCAGACGCATGGCGGTCGTCCCGTTGTCGTAGAACGTCGCGCCGCCGCTCAGCGTGTACTTCGGCGTCCCCGGCAGGGATGCCGAACGAGCGCCCTTCGGCGCCTTGCGCACCGATCGCGAACCGGCACTCGGCTGGTCCACGCCGGATCGAGTCGCCGTCGCGGCGTCGCCCGGCAGCGGCGCAGGTTCGATGATCGCGCTGTCGGCGGCAAGCGAGCCGTCGGAGATGAAGGCGGCGTCGAGCGGCCCGATCGAGACCGTCGATCGCGAATCATCCGCTGGGATCGTGAGTTTCTGGAACGCGCCTGCGGGGACGGGTTCGATCGGGCTGGGTGCCCGTGAACCGGCAAGACCCGGCAGCGCGACCAGGGCGAGGGCCGCGGTGAGCACCGACCCTACGACCAACCTGGGAGGTCGCACGAGAGGCGAAGAGTAGCACGACGCCTGGCGGCGGAGGCGCGACGCCTGACGGCGCATGCGTGCGTTGGCGCCTGTGCTCCTCGCTCACGCAGCTTGGGCTGCGCTCGCTGCGGTGCTCGGCGCCGCCTTCGCCTGCTCCGCCATCCGTCGCGATTCTCGGGATTCGGCCTGTCGCGGCGGGCCTTAGTGGATGACGACGACGTCCGTGATCGGGCCGCTTTCAACCGCTCCCACGGAGTCGTCGGTCCAGGCGACGATCTGGAGTCTGCTGCCCTCGCCGCCCTGCCCCGGAGGGGTGGCCCACGCGAGGCGACCGTTCGCGATCGAGAAACCCGGAAGCGCGGTCACGTCCTGCGGCGCACCGTGCGGCCGATCGAGAGCGCCCGACACGGGGTCGACGCGGACAAGACTCAGGCGGCCGATGGACGGGTCCGTCGTGTCAGCGAGCCAGACCGCGAGCCAGGTGCCGGTCTCGTCCCAGCGAACGTCGAAATCGGAGGCGGCACCATCGGCGAGGACCTCGCGCGGGCCATCGTTCGCGACACCGCCCGACCGGCTGTATCCGCGCAGCACGAGAGTCCCCTTATCCGGGCCAGCGATGTGCGTGGCCGAGTCGACGCGGAGCGTCCCATCCCACGTGACGGCCCAGCGGCGCTCGGGGTCCACGATCGGCCGCCAGACGGGCGCGTCCATCGCCGTTTCCTTGCCGGTCGCCGGGTCGATGACGAACGATGTCGCTGCGATCCCGGCCGCGCCGCCACCCGTCAGCGGTCGGCTACCGACTAGCCGATTGCCGGCCCACGACCCGAACACGCTGGAATGGTCGTCGGTGATCTGCCTTGCAAGCTCGTCGCCGACACGCCAGACGTAGATGTCGGGTCCGCTCGAACCGTCGGACGGGCGGGCGGTGAAGGCGAACCACGACCCGTCGGGCGAATAGGACGCGGACTGCCCGACGACCTTCACCCCCGACACGATGGCGAGGTTCGCGACGAGCGTCGCTGAGGGCGTCGATGTCGGGCTGACGGTCGCCTCCGGGGTCTCGGTCGGCTCCGGCGTGGCAGTCGGTCGTGCGGTCGGCTCGATCGGTGTCGCGCTCGCGGTGGCGGTCGCCTCCGGCGTTGCACTCGCTGGCGCCTCGGACGCACTGCCGCTCGGCTCGGTGCTCGCGGACGGTTCGATGCTCGCCTCGACCGGCGTCGATGTCGGAGTCGCCTTCGGCGTCGGGGACGGGCTGCGCGTGGGGCTTGGCGTTCGAGACGGTTCCGCTGTCGGCAGCGAGATGACGAGAACCGAGTCGCTCCCCGAACCATCGCTTCCGACGACCACGGCCTCGTTCCGAACCGGCGACTGCGAGATCGACTTGGGTCTGATGGTCAGCTCCACGTGGCGGGAATCGCGATCCGCGATCTCCGCGCAGTCCGGTTGACGCTCGACCGGGCAGACCTCGTCCACCGCGGCGACGTTGTACGCGAGCCGTCCGTCTGCCGACGTTCCGACCCATCCGACAGAACCCGCGCCGACGGCCATCGGGGTCGCACCGGGCCGGGCGCTCGTGCTCGCGAGAGCGACGGCCGGGGCCGTCGGCTGTCCGGGACCGGTCGCCGGTCCGTTGAGCCAACCGCCGGACATCAGGCTCGCGCCGATCACCACCGCGATGACCGCAACGCCTGAGAGGACGCCGAGCGCTGGACCGGTTCGCCCGGGCGTCCGACGGCGTGGTCGCCCCCGCTGCGTCTCCGACTCGCGTTCGATGGCGGCGGCTGTCCGCGCCCACAGGTCCCGTGGTGGCTCGGGCGTCCGGTCCCGCATCGCGCGAAGCGCCACTCGATCCGACTCGTACCCGTTCGCCACCACCCGACAGGTGTGGCACGCGGCAAGGTGCTCCGAGAGCCAGGCGGCGTCGGGTCGCGCGAGCGGACCGTCCAGCCGCTCGGCGGCCAGCGCGCGAGCGCGATCGTGGGCAGCGAACCGCGTGCCGGTCCGGTGGCTGCGCAGTCGCCGGATACGACTCATCGGCGGCGCTCCACGGGGCGCCGGGCGGCGGCTTCGGCTTCAGCCTCTGCCTCTGCGGCTCGCTCGGCGGCGAGTGCTTGTCGGAGGCTCTCGCGCGCTCGGGTCAGGAGGGCTCGTGCGGCCACGTGGCTGACGCCGAGGGCCTCGGCTAGCTCGACGCCGGTCAGGTCGTGCAATTCGGCCAGCAGAAGGGCGGCACGCTGCCGCTCGGGGATCTTGGCGAGGGCTCGCTGCATGTCGCCCGACAGGTGCGCGTCCATGACGAGATGCTCAGCGGACGGCGCCGAGCCACGGGATTCGCCGGTCCACGGGAAGAACCGGATGATCTTGCGGCGGCGGATCTCGTCGAGCGCGACGCGGTGAGCGATCTGGTAGAGCCAGGCGCGCGCATTCTCGGGCTTCTCGAGGGTGTCGTAATTCTTGTACGCCTTCACGAATGCGTCCTGGGCGAGGTCGGCGGCGAGCTCGGGTTCGCGCAGCATCCGCAGCAGGTACGCGTAGATCTCGCCGTGGTGTTTGGCGAAGAGGGTCTCGACGAAGACCGCCGCCTCGTCCTGATCCCACGTCCCGCTCATGGCACGCCCGCGCTGACCGAAGAGTGTGGAGGGACGGCCGAGGGTATCGCGAAGGTCAGCGAGAGAGGGGTCGACGACCACGGGGACTCCGAGCGAGATGGGACACGAGGCGCGGTCGATGGGCAACATGCGCTCGTCGGCCTGATGACGACGGGCCTTCCCCCCGTGTGACGCCATCGCGCCGCAACGATCCGTCTCAACGACGTCGGTCCAGGCTCGCCTCCGGCTCCTCCTCGGCCCGACCGAGGAGCTCCTCGACGGCGTCCTCGGGCGAGACCGGGTTGACGGGCAGACCCGTGCCGAGCTCGAGCCCGGCGATCTCGCGCAGCCTGGGGTGGATCTCCCAGTGCCAGTGGTAGGTCGCGTCCACCTGTTCGCGGAGTGGCGCCGTGTGAAGCACGAGGTTGTAGGGCGGACCGTCGAGGCTGGATGCGAGACGCCCGAGCACCTGTCGGAGGGCCTCCGCGGTGGCCTCGACATCGGCGTCGGCGGCCCGGCCGAAATCCGCCTCGTGGCGGCGAGGGACGATCCAGACCTCGAACGACGAGCGCGAGGCGTACGGCGCGAACGCGACGCTCGCGTGATCCTCCCAGACGAGCCGGTCCGGCCGACGCGACTCGTCGCGCACGAGCCGGCAGAACGGGCATTCGCCCTCGCGGATCACGAAGCGCGCCGCGCCGCCCATCTCCTCCGCGATCCGGTGCGGGATCTGCGGCAGGTCGTACAGGTCAAGGCACAGGTGATTCGTCCGCGCCCCTGCCTGGATCCCCCAGTTCTGGACGACCTGGAGGTACTCCGTCTGGCCCATCGCGCGTGCATCGGCAAGTGCGTCACGCGCGGCACCGACGAGCGCTTCGATCATCGGGGTCCCGACCGAATGGAGCGGACGATGCTCGTTCGGGGGAGCGACGATCGTCCGCCACGAGCCGGTGGCTCGCGCCTGCGCGAGGGCGACCTGACCGAGGCCGCGCTCCAGCTCGCGCGCGTCGTCGCCCGTCCCGACCACGTGGAAGGCGAAGTCCTTGAGCATCCGGACGCGGACGCCATCCCCGGCCGGAGTAGAGCAGTTGGCGCAGCCGAACATCTGATCGTCGACGGACTCGGCCGCGCGAGCGAACCTGTCCCGGTGGAAGGCCCTGTCCACGACGGTCGCGACCCACCACCCCGTGATCGGGTCCTTGCGCAGCTCGAACAGTCCCGCGGCCACGAGTCAGCCCCAGTCGAGCGGTGCGCCGAGCTCGCTCGCGAAGGCCGACGCGAAGTGGCGCGCGGCCACCTCGACGGACGCGGTGCTGGGCACGGCGGCCGGCCCCACGTCGCCCCGTTCGCGGGCGACCGAGGTCGAGGTGATCCCCGGCATGCCGCAGGGGTCGATCAGCTTGAAGTCGGCGAGGTCGACGGTGATGTTGAGCGCGATGCCGTGGTAGGTCACGCCGCGTTCGACACGCAGCCCCAGTGCTCCGATCTTGCGCGGATCGGGACCATCAGGGTCGCACCAGCAGCCGGGATGACCGTCGCGCCGTGCCGCTGTCACGCCGAGAGCCGCAGATGTCTGGACGAGGGCCGCCTCCAGCGACCGAACGAACGGCCGGATCATCAGCCCGCGCGTCGAAAGTCCGACGATCGGGTACGCAACGAGCTGGCCGGGACCGTGGTACGTGACCTCGCCACCACGCTCGACACGCACGACGTCGATGCCTCGCGCCGCGAGCGTCACGTCGTCGGCGAGGATGTGCGCGGGATCCGAACCTCGGCCGAGGGTCAGGACGGCGGGATGCTCGAGGAGGAGCAGGCGGTCGCCGATGAGGCCGTCGGCCCGCTCGGCGGCTAGCCGCTTCTGGAGGACGAGCGCGTCGCGATACGGAACGCGTCCGAGCCATGTCGCGGCGATCGGCCCCGGGTCCGGGGTCGACCCGGGCCGCGGGGGGGCCAGCGTCTCGATCGCCACGTTCGCAGGGTAGCAGGACGAGCCTTGCGGGCAGCCGAAGGCTCCATCGGCAGGGAGCCCGAAGGCTCCACCGTCACGAGGTCAGGACGGCGCGAGACCTGGCGTCAGGGTCGCCCTGCCCCGGCGGCGGGGTGTGTTTCCGCCCGCGACGGCGTCGTACGGCTCGAAGGTGAACGTGCCGTCAGGGAGTCGTCGGACCCGATGGAACTCGAGCCGGTATTCGGCGTACGCCTCGTGGGTCAGGGCGGCGGCCTGGGTGTGGGCGGGACGGCCCGCCGCCTCACGAGCCTCCGCCCGGCTGTCCCACAGGCAGAACGACATGCACAGCCCATCGGCCTGGGTCGGTCCCTTGAAGTAATGGACGAAGCCGGGCGCCTTCATGGCCTCGTGGTGCGCCCAGTCGTCGTAGGCCGTCAGGCGGTCCTCGTCGACGCCATCCTTCCGGCGCGAGCGAAACGCGACCATGTACCACTCGCCCGGACGGACGTTTGCGGCACAGTCGGCCCAGGTGAACGCGTCAGCAACGGGAAGGGTGGCGTACCGGTCGGAGACCGGGAGCAGGCGACCGAAGCTGGAGCGCGATCGGGGGCTCATGTCGTGGACTATAGCGAACTCGCCCTGTCATTGCCATAACATGAGACAAGGGTCTGCCACCATGCGAGATAGAAGTACCACCCTCTATCCCGTCGCGTCCTCCGCCAACGCGGCATTGATGGTTCTCGCGGCTTCGGCGACAAGCCGCCCGGCTCGTGCCCGCCATTCTGGTACCGCTCGGAATGCAGGTGCGAGCACGCCGATCGCGCCGACGATCCCGTCCTCCCGGAAGACAGGCGCGGCGACCGCGACGGATCCGCCGATCAGCTCGCCCTCACTGACGACAAGTCCTGTCATGACCGCTGCCGCGAGCCCTTCCCGGAGCTCATCCTCGGTCGGCGTGGCGTCGGTGACGCGACTGAGGTCCTGCGCAAGGACCTCGTCGAGGACCTCGGGTGGCGCGAACGCAAGCAGGACCCTGCCGAGCGCACCGGCGTACAGAGGGGACATCTCGCCAGGCTCGAGGATGACCCGGAGCGGAGAATCGCTCTCGATCTGGTGAAGGCAGACGCAGGAGAGTCCGATGCGACGGACGACCACCGCCGTCTCGCCGGTCTCGTGGACGAGCATCCGCAGGGCGGCATCGGCGTGGCGGATGAGCCGCTCGCTGCTGACGTTCGCACCCGTCCCGATGAGCAGCTTCGGGCCGATCCGGAAGACGCCACCGTGGCGGTCGACGAAACCGAAATCGCCAAGTGTCCGCAGATAGCGGTAGACCGTCGAGAGCGGCATCTCGAGGGATGAACTCAGCTCGTCAGCCCGGGCCTCGCCCCGGTCGGCGACGGTCAGCAGGAGCCGGAGACCCCGTGCGAAGGACGTGTCCTCCGTGGCCTCCTCGGGAGGCCGGTCGCGTGCGGTAGCCATCGGCGTGTCCCCGACATTCTCAGCCGGTGGGAATCAGCACCGGGGCGGCGATGGTAGCACCGTCCCTGCCGCTCGGCCCTTTCCCGACTCTCTCCCTGCCGCTACGCTCAGCTTCGAGAGGAGGCGACCTGTGTCCCAGACGCGAACCGGCCCGTTGATCGGCGCGACCTGGCTGATCGGCCTGGGGATCGTTCTCCTCGTCCAGCGCGCCGCCGATCTCCCGTGGAGCCAGGCGTGGCCGATGCTCGTGATCCTCATCGGCGTCGCGATGCTGGTGACCGCGATCATCGGGCGTCGGTGGGAGTACGGCGGCCTCTGGTCGTTCACCTGGCCGGTCGCATGGATCGTCGTGGGTTCGCTGCTCCTCGCGAGCACGACCGGGTCGATCGGCATACAGCCAGCCGAGCTGATCACGACGTATTGGCCGTGGGCCCTGGTCATCCTCGGGATCTGGTTCGTCATCGGCGCCTTCGTCCCGAGTGGCCGCCGGGTCACCGAGGATCTCTCGGTCCCGCTCGATGGCGCGCTGGACGCGGCGATCCGCATCCGATACGGGGCGGGCACCCTGACCGTCGGCACAGCGGCGCCCGGTCACCTCGTCGATGGCACCTGCCTTGGCGGCGTCATCGTGAGAACTGCGGAGGCAGGTCGGGTCGACCTCAGCCAGGACACTCGCAATGGGCTCCCGTGGCTGGACCATCCCTCACGCTGGACGATCGGGCTGAGCGCCGAGGTGCCACTCGACCTCAAGCTCGATGTGGGTGCCAGCCGAACACAGCTCGACCTCGCCGAGATGCGCCTACGGAGCCTCGATCTTCAGACCGGAGCGAGCGAGACGCGCGTCCGCCTGCCGAGGGCGGCGGGCCTGACTCGGGTCACTGCGAACGCTGGAGCCGCGTCGCTCACGTTCGAGGTTCCGGCCGGTGTCGCGGCGCGGATCAGGACGCGGATGGCGCTCGGCTCCGCGCAGATCGACGAGACGCGCTTCCCGCCCGCGGTCGGAGGCTACGAATCGCCGGAGTTCGCGACCGCGACCGACCGCGTCGAGATCGATGTCCAGGGTGGCGTCGGCTCACTGCGTATCGTCGGCGACGGGGCGTAGCCATCGTCGTCGGCGACGGCGCGACCGTCATTCCCAGCAGCGGTCGTCCGGGGCGACGACAATGCGTCCAGAAGGAGAGGCGATGACAGTGACCGACCCGGACATCTTCGACAGGATCAACGCCCTCTCGGCTGAGGAGGAGCGCCTCTTCGAAGCCGCCGGTGACGGGAGTGGGCTGTCGCCGGAGGACGTCGAGCGGCTGGCGGCTATCAAGGTCGAGCTCGATCGCGCCTACGACCTCCTCCACCAGCGTGAGGCGAAGCGCGCCGCGGGTCTCGATCCGTCCGACGCGACATCTCGTCCGGCCGAGATCGTCGAAGGCTACGAGCAGTGACCGCGAGCAGCGTCTGATGGCGGCCGACCCGGTCCGCCCGGAGCTCCCGCCATCGGGGACAGGCTGCATGGAGTGCGAGGCGACCGCTGGGTGGTGGTTCCATCTCCGACGCTGCGCCCACTGCGGCCACATCGGCTGCTGCGACAGCTCACCCTCGCAGCACGCGATGCACCATGCCGCCGAGGAGGACCATCCGATGGTCCGCTCCTTCGAGCCCGGCGAGGACTGGTTCTGGAGCTACGACGCCGAGGCGTATTACGAGGGCCCGACGCTCGCGCCGCCGGATTCGCATCCGCTCGACCAGCCTGCACCCGGCCCAGCTGATCGCGTCCCCGACGACTGGCAGCGCCACCTGAACTGAACGCGTCCTATCGCGATTTTCCGGCCAAGAGACACTCGATGCCGATCCGCGCCGACCAGTAGATGCGGTCAACCTTCACACCCTCTTTGTAAGCCGTGGCGAGACTTTCGACGTCCTGCGCGATCGTCAAGATCTGGTAGGGCGGGATCAGTTCGCCGATCAGGTTGTTCTGAACGATCTGAACGATATCGGGACTCTTGCTGCTCGTGAGGTAATGCCGCCCGAGGTCGCACAATGCCCCTCGTACCGCCGACGCGACCTGTTCCCTTCCGATCGGAAAACGCAGAGCCAGCGTCTCCGCGGTGGTCGCGGTCTTGAAGGCGTCATCCCCGGCCGACTTCGCGACCCGCTCTGCATCATCCTCGGCCCCGCTGAACCA
>JBJMMQ010000104.1:0-4568 GCA_045804705.1 Chloroflexota bacterium | reverse complement strand
CGGGGAGTCTAGCCGAGATGACCGAGGATGGCCCGTAACGCGCTCACCGGACGGGTCAGTCTCCGATGACCGCCCGCTTGGCCCGCCCGTTCGTGGGCCCTCCCCCGACGACAGCGCCGACCACGGCGCGATCGGTCGGTGGGTCGTCCCGGTTGATCGGCGTGACCCGGCTCGTGCGCGGCACCCGGCGGATCTCGACCGACTCGCCGCTGCGAACGAGCCGGCCGGCGAAGTCCGACGAGCGAACGTCCGACGCGACCTTCACGTTCCGCCCGATGCGCACCCCGCGCGGCACGACCGCACGCTTGCCGACGACCGTGATGCCGGTGTTGAGGCGGTTCGGTTCCTGCTTGTTGGGCCGGTCGTCGTAGGGACCGTCGCCAACGATCGCGCCCTGTCCGACGACGACCTCCTTGTCGAGGATCGCCCGGTCCACCACGGCACCCGAACGGATGACCGTGTCGAACATGATGATCGAGTCGCGGACGACCGCGCCCACGTCGACCCGGACGCCAGGCGAGAGGATCGAGTTGACGACCGTCCCGGCGATCACGCAGCCGTGGCTGATCAGGCTCTTGTGGACCTGGGCTGTCGGTCCGATCTTGGCCGGGGCGCGTTCCTCGGACCGCGTGTGGATGACCCAGTCCTTGTCGTACAGGTCGAGCTCCGGGTTGTCGTCGAGGAGCGCCATGTTGGTCTCCCAGTACGACTGGATCGTCCCGACGTCCTGCCAGTAGCCGTTGTAGCGGTAGCCGAAGACGCGTGCCCCCGCGGCCAGCATGGCCGGGATCACGTTGCCTCCGAAGTCGACGAGATCCTCGTTGAGCCAGCGCCGCAGGGTCTTCTTCGAGAAGACGTAGACGCCCATCGAGGCGAGGTCGCTCTTGGGCTGCTTGGGCTTCTCCTGCCAGTCGATGACCCGGTCGTTCTCGTCAAGCGCGAGGATGCCCATCCGCGACGCCTCGGCCAGCGGGACGCGCCGGACGGCGATCGTGACGTCGGCCCGCCGGCGGCGGTGCGCCGCGACGAACGGCTGGTAGTCCATCTTGTAGATGTGGTCACCGGCGAGGACCACGATCGTGTCGGACGGGTCGTGCTCGATGACGTTGATGTTGCGCAGGACCGCGTCGGCCGTGCCGCGGTACCACTCGGCGACCTTGCCGCGGGAGATGTAGGGCTGGAGCAGCTTGACGCCGCCGCGGTTCCGGTCGAGGTCCCACGGCCGCCCGAGGCCGATGTGATCGTTGAGCGACCGGGGGTTGTACTGGGTCAGGACGACCACGTCATCGATGTCCGAGTTGACGCAATTGGACAGCGTGAAATCGATGATCCGGTACTTGCCACCGAAGGGGACGGCGGGCTTTGCCCGCTCCTGGGAGAGGATCGAGAGGCGTTCGCCCTCGCCGCCCGCGAGGATCACCGCCATCGTCCGTTTCACCCCTCGGATGCTAGCACGGGCGTTCGAGACCGGACGTCGACCCGGCCGTTGCTAGCCGGGGCTAGAGGAAGAGGCGCGGGTTGACGAAGTCGCCGTTGAACATGACGGCCCAGTGAAGGTGTGCCCCGGTCGAGTGGCCGGTGTTGCCCTCGTAGCCGATCAGCTCCCCGCGTGAGACATGACTGCCCGCGTGGATCCCGCCCGGGTAGCGCGGCTGCATGTGCGCGTACCAGGTCTGGAGACCCTCGCTGTGGGCGACGATGACGATCCAGGCGGGGTCGGCCCCGTCGGCGTAGTTCCAGCCGATGTACACGACGGTCCCGGCGCCGGACGCCTTCACCGGCGTGCCGTACGGAGCGACCATGTCGATGCCGTTGTGATAGTGGTCGCATGAGCCGTTCGGCGGCTCCCACGAGAACCCGGTACAGCCGAAGTTCTGGGTGACGTCGCCGCCCATCGGCCAGCTCAGCGTCCCGTTGTACTTGGAGGGGATGCTGCCGCCCTGCATCTGCTTCCGGATCAGCGCCGCGATCTGTCCCTTGAGCTTCTTCTGCGCGGCGCTGGCCTTCGCGATCGCACGTTTGGCGGCTGCCTTGCTGGCCGCGATCCGGGCGTAGTCGCGCTTCTGCTGGGCGAGGGCCTTCGCGACCCGCTTCTCGAGCTTCTTCAGGGCCGCCTTCGCGTCCTTCAGGCCGGCGAGGCTCTTGTCGAGGGCGCGCTTGGAGGCCGCAGTCTGCTGGCGCAGGTCGTCGGTCCGCGACCGTGCGTCGAGGGTCGTCTGGTGCAGTTGCGCGAGCGTCTCCTGGTCCTTCGCGACCTGGGTCGCGAGCGCCTTGTCCTGCTCGCCGACGTCGATGTAGTAGCTCATCTCGGCCAGCAGGTCGGTGAAGGTGCCGCCCGAGAGGAATGACTCGAGGAGGGACGTCCGATCGGTGTCATACGCGCTGCGGAGGCGGTCGGCGAGGAGTGCCTTGCGCTCGGCGAGCTCGGCCCGCTTGGCCGTCTCCTGCGCCTGGATGGCGACGAGCTGCGCGTCGAGCCCCTTGAGCTCCTCGACGAGGGCCGCGTAGTCGGCCTTGATCACCTTGATCTTGGCTTCCATGTTCGCGATCTTGACCTTGACCGCAGCGAGGTCGGTGTTGATGCCCTTCAGCTGGTCCGCGGTCTGGCGGATGCCGTCGGCGAGGTCGATCTGGAGTGCAGCGAGCTGGGCCACCTGGGCCTTCTGGGCCTCGATGTCCTTCTTGAGCTGCGCCTGCTTCGCCTTCGCGTCTGAGAGCTCGTCACCGCGGACGATCCCGGGCGCCGTCGGGGAGGTGGGCACACCAAGAAGCCCGACCATCAAGGGGACGAGGAGGAGGAATGCACCGAGCCGTCGGCCGCGGCTCCGTCGACGAGATGCCGATCCGCCGGGGTGGCTCCATCCGCTGACGAATGGGCCGTTCGCGCGATCGGTCCGCTGGTGTGTCACGTAGGCGATGTCATCGTGCGGTCTTGACTCCGTGTTCGCCTCGACCTCTCGGCCGACACGGTGTGCTTGGGCTGCCGCCGGTGAATCGCCGTCCCAGATGGCACGTACCTGGAACGACCCGGTTCCCGCGGCATGATACGCGCGAAGTCTAGGGGGCGTTGGCGTTTACCGCTCCTGGCCCGATGGTCAGCCCGATCCGGGACCATTTCACGTCCGGATGAGGACCGCCCACAGCGCGCCCAGGATGAAGAACGGTCCGAACGGGATGTACGAGCGGCGACCGATCCGGCTCGTCGCGAGCAGGACGATGATGACGACGCCTCCCAAAACGAGCGCGAAGATGACGCTGCCGAGCGCCCGACTGCCACCGGCGAGCAGGCCGACCCCGATGAGCAGCTTGACGTCGCCCAGACCGAACGCCCCGGCGCCGAACGGGATCGACGGCAGATACAGGACGGCCGGGATGATCACCGCGGCGAGGACGGCCGCCACGATCTCGTCGCCGACGAGCGGGTTGCGTCCGGACAGCGCATAGACGAGCGCGACCGGGATGACCGGCAGGGTCAGGACGTCGGGCAGGAGCCGCTGGTCGAGGTCCGTCCCGAGGCCGATGACGAGCGTGACGAACCACGCCCCGAAGATGGCGAGCGCCAGCGGGTCATCGCCGAACCGTGGCACGAGCAGTCCGAACGCGAGCGCGCCCATGACCGCGACGACGACCGTCCGCCAGTCGACCGCGCGTCCCGGCGGGTGCTCCTCGTCATGCTCCGGCCAACGCGTGGCGAGTCGATCGGACGCGATCCCGAGAGCGGCACCCGCCGCGGCGAGCAGCCATGAGATCGGCTCCATCGAGTCTGGGCGGGCCGGTCGTCGGGCGGCGGGTCAGCCGGCCGATGCGCCGGCGAGCGCGAGCTCGACCAGCGTGGCGTGCGAGACACCCGTCGCGCCACGCGGTGCGAACGGCAGCGGCTTTCGGTAGTACGCGGTGCCTGCGATGTCGAGGTGGACCCACGGCACCGTCACGAATTCGCGCAGGAACAGGCCGCTCTTGACGAGCGAGCCCTCGGCCGATCCCGAGTTCTGGAGGTCGCCGTACCAGCTGTCCATGTCCGGGACGTAATCGTCGACGAGCGGCAGCTGCCAGTAGCGCTCGCCGGCCTTGGCCGCCGCGGCCATGACCTCGTCATACCAGCCCTGCGGCGTCCCGAACGCCCCGGTCACGAGGTGACCGAGCGCTCGCGAGACGGCTCCCGTCAGCGTCGCGACATCGACGATATGGGTCGCTCCGAGCCGCTCCGCGTATGTCATCGCGTCGCCGAGGATCAGCCGGCCCTCTGCGTCCGTGTTGGTGACGTCGACCTTCTTGCCGTTGAGCGCGGTCACGATGTCGCCGGGCCGGGTCGAGTGCGGGCCGGGCATGTTCTCGACGGCCGGCGCGACCGCGAGCAGGGGCGTCCCTGGCGCGAGGCGGGACACCGTGGCGATGGCCGAGATGACGGTGCAGGCACCGGTCTTGTCCATCTTCATCTCTTCCATCTGGCCCGATGGCTTGATGCTGATCCCGCCCGAGTCGAAGCAGACGCCCTTGCCCACGATGGCGAGGTGCCGGCCGAGCGCGTCGCGCTCCCCTTCCCCACCCGAACGCATGACGATCATCCG
>JBJMMQ010000103.1:0-4844 GCA_045804705.1 Chloroflexota bacterium | reverse complement strand
CCCGGGACGGGTTGCCCGCGAGCGGGATCACGGCCGGTGCGCCACCGACCAGCGCCTTCGCGGCAGATGTGGCGGCGGTCGACCGAAGGGCCGCGGTCAAGGGATCTGGCTCGAGGGCCATCGGGACCGGCACCATCGTCGTCGCGCCCGGCGACGACAGCCAGAGTGGCTCGCGTCGCTGTGTCCGCGGACCAGATGGAACAGGCGTTCCAGGTTCGGGGTCTGTGCCCGGATCGTTGGCGCTCTCTCCGAAGACGCTCGGCTTGGAATCGCCGACCGCGAGCCGGAGCCGCCGAGCCGCCGTCGCGGCGTCCTCATCGGACGGATCTTCGTGCCAGTGGTGATCGGCAGGACCGCCTCGGGCGGGACCGGACGTCTCGGTCGACGCGAGTGGATCAGCCAGGGTCGACGGGAATCGTGCGTGGATCGCGTTGGGAGCGACGGTCACCCGCACCTCGCGTGAGGCCGGTGGCTTCGCGCGGAGGACCTCGATGAGGGCCGCGCCGCTCGCGAGCCCCAGGACCAGCCCGAGGGCCAGGAAGGCAACCTCGCTCGGGGTCAAGATCCGCAACCCTCCTCGGCCGCGCAACGCAGCCCGACGACGTTCCCCCACCGAGCGTAGCTGCGGACGGCGGCCGGGTCAACCTCACCGGACGTCCTCGAAGTGGTGCCGAAGGTCGAGACGGCCGGCCCTCCACGGCGTTCGTCGGAGGCGGCGATGACCGGCCGGCGGCCGCCGGCCCGGCCGGCCATGCGTTCCGTGCCTTGCACGGGCGCGGATGGTAGATTTCAGGCACCGGCGCCGCGTTCTCACTGCGGCCCGGCGGCGCTCGACCTCCCCGTCCCGGACTCAGTTCGAAAGGCGCGTCCTCGACCTTGGCGATCGACCCCCTGCAGGAATTCCTCGTCCAGCCGGTGGACGCCTCCTGGCTCCAGTGCAACATCGAATGCCAGGAAGCCTGCCCGGTGGGGACGAACTGTCGCGGCTACCTCAACCTCGCGGCCGAGGGCCGGTTCGAGGAGGGCTACATCCTGTCGCGCGAGCCGAACCCGGTCGCGGCGATGTGCTCGTACGTCTGCTCCGCCCCCTGCGAGCGCGCCTGCCGGAGGGGCGACATCGATCGCCCGCTCGCGATCCGCGCGATGAAGCGGTTCCTCGTCGAGTGGCACGAGGCCTCCGGCATCCCCGACGTCATGCCTCAGATCACCCCGCGCGAGGAACGCGTCGCGGTCGTCGGCGCGGGTCCGGCCGGGCTCGCCGTCGCCCGCGAGCTCGCGACCAAGGGCTACCAGGTGACCGTCTTCGACAGCCTGCCGTATGCGGGCGGGACGATGCTCATCGGGGTCCCGGCCTTCCGTCTCCCGCGCGAGGCGATCGAGATGGACGTTCGGCTCGTCGAGCGCCTCGGCGTCCGGTTCGTGTACGACACGACGATCGGCGTCGACATCACGTTCGAGGAGCTCCAGCGGGACTACGACAGCATCGCCATCACGGGCGGGGCGATGGACGCGGTCGCGCTCGACATCCCCGGAGCCGACCTCGACGGCGTCCAGTACGGCGTCGACTTCATGAAGAAGGCCAACCTCGGCCAGCCACTCGAAGTCGGGACCGACGTCGTCGTGATCGGCGGTGGCTATACGGCGATGGACTGCTCACGGACGAGCCTGCGCCACGGCGCCGACCGCGTCTCGATCGTCTACCGCCGTACCAGGTCGGAGCTCGTCGTCGACGAAGAAGAGCTCGGCGAGACGGAGCGCGAAGGCGTCCGGATGGAGTTCCTCGCGAGCCCGATCGAGGTCCTCGGCAAGGGCGGCAAGGTCACCGGCGTGAAGTTCATCCGCAACCGCCTGGGGGAGCCTGACGCGTCCGGCCGCCGCTCACCGGTGCCCATCGAGGGCTCCGAGTTCGTCATCCCGGCGCAGACGGTGATCCCCGCCGTGTCCCAGGCCGCCGACCTGACCTTCCTGCCCGTCGAGTCGAAGTTCGAGATCAACCGTGGCCGGGTCAAGGTGGATCCCGCCACCTATGCCTCGAACGTCCGCGGCGTGTTCGCGTGCGGCGACTTCGTCACCGGCCCGACGACGCTCATCGAGGCGGCCGGCCACGGCAAGAAGTGCGCCTACGCGATCGACCGCTACCTGTCGGGCCGAACGGACGTCAGCGTGTCGGCGAACGTCAAGATCACGAGCTCGTGGCGGCACGACATGCCCGAGTTCTACGACGTCCTGCCCCGGCAGCACATCCCGATGGTGCCGCTCTCGGCGCGGATGCCCTCGACGGAGCCCGTCGTCAACTTCAACACGCCGGTCGAGCTCGGCTACGACGCGAACGGCGCGGTCGCCGAGTCGACCCGGTGCCTGATGTGCAACTTCAACATCTGGTTCGACCCGTTCCGCTGCGTCCTGTGCGGCGCCTGCGCGGATGTCTGCCCCGAGGGCGTCATCCACATGGTCGACATCAATACCTTGAAGTCCGAGGGAGCCCTGCCGGAGCTCGAAGAAGCCTACGGCTGGGACAACGGCGGCGCGATGATCCTCGACGAGGAGCGGAGCATCCGCTGCGCACTCTGCGACAAGCGTTGCCCGATCGACGCCATTACGATGGAGCGGTTCGAACTGCAGGAGATCTCGACCGACGGTCGGCTCTATAAGGAGTCGTACCGCGACGCGCAACTCGCCGGAACGCCCGGCGTCGCAGGAGGACCCCGGTGAGCTTCCTCGAGCGGGTGGATCAATCGATCCGCCGCAGCGCCGTCTGGCGCTCGCTCTTCCGCAACCCGTACCCCCGCGACGAACGGTCGCGTGCGTACGCGGTCATGAACAACGTCTTCCTGCACATCCACCCGGTCCGGGTCCGCCAGCACGCGGTCAAGTTCGCCTACACCTTCTGCCTCGGCGGACTGTCCTTCTTCCTGTTCCTCGTGCTGACCGTGACCGGCGTCTACCTCATGTTCTTCTACGTGCCGTCGGCGACCCAGGCCTACACGAACATCCTGGACATCCAGAGTCAGGTCACGTTCGGGTTACTGACCCGAAATGTGCACCGCTGGGCGGCGCACCTGATGGTGTTCTTCGTCTTCCTGCACATGATGCGGGTCTTCTACCACGGCGCGTACAAGCCGCCGCGCGAGTTCAACTGGGTCGTCGGCGTCGTGCTGCTGTTCCTGACGATCATGCTGAGCTTCACCGGCTATCTCCTGCCGTGGGACCAGATCGCGTATTGGGCGATCACGATCGGCACGAACATGGGCGGCTACGCGCCGCTGTTCAACACGCCGACGAAGCTCATCCTGCTCGGCGGGCTTGAGGTGGCCCAGAACACGCTTCTCCGCTTCTACGTGGGTCACGTGATCTTCCTGCCATTGATCGCCGCGATATTCCTCGCCGTCCACTTCTGGCGCATCCGCAAAGACGGCGGGATCTCGGGCCCGCTATGACGACCCATCGCGGCGTTGCCGCCTTCGCTCGATCGCTCACGCACCTCCAGGTGCGCTCGCTCACTCCCTCGTCGGCGCCTTGCGCTGAGCCGTCCTATCAGGCCCGAGGGTGCCGAGGCAAGACCGATGAGTGAGGTCAAGACGCCGCCCGAGACCGAGAAGCGGATCGTGCTGCCGGTCGACCCGGCGCGCCGGACCGAGATCGACAAGCAGCGGGTGCCGATGTCGGCGCGGCCGTACCGGCTGCTCGCGCTCGTCAAGCAGGATGCCGTCGTCCGTGTCCAGAAGGAACCCGACGACACGGTCATGACCTGGCCGCACCTCCTCACGATCGAGTTCCTCGCGGCCGGGATGATGAGCATCTTCCTGCTGCTGATGGGCCTCTTCATCAACGCCCCGCTCGAGGAGCTCGCGAACGGCAACGTCACGCCGGCCGTGGCGAAGGCGCCGTGGTACTTCCTCGGGCTCCAGGAGCTGCTCGCCTACTTCCACCCGACCGTCGCGGGCGTCCTCGTCCCGACGTTCGTGCTGGTCGGCGCCGCGCTCATCCCGTACATCGATCGCGAGAACATCCTCGCCGTCCGGCCGTCCGAGAGGAAGACCGCGGTGATGCTGTTCACCTTCTTCTGCATCCTCGGGCTCATCGTGACGTTCGTCGGCATCTTCTTCCGAGGTCCCGGCTACACGTTCGTGATCCCGTATGTCACCAGCCCCGGTCTTCATTTCGCCCTGTGATGACCCCTCGAAGGACCATCCGAGCATGAGCAACTACCACGTCGAACTCGTCGACAAGCCCGCCGCCTTGACCAAGGAGGCGATCAAATCGCTGCGCAAGCAGCAGGTCCAGGGCCTCTCGCGCCGTCAGCTGATGCGCCTCGCGCTCGGCACGGGCGTCGGTCTGTGGCTGCTCGAGGTCACCGCCGGCACGCTCGCCTTCGCCTGGCCGAACCTCGCCGGCGGCTTCGGGGCACCGATCGAGATCGGCGACCTCGACACCGTCAAGCTCCAGAACAGCACGCTGCCGATCGAGGAGGGCTTCCCGGCGTACTACCCGGAGGCCCGCGCGTTCGTGATCCTCTACGACCCCGGGCAGCAGCGCTTCCAGGCCGGTGAGGACACCACCGGCAACGGCGAGGCGCTCAACGTCCGCGCGCTCTACCAGCGCTGCCCGCACCTGGGTTGCAAGCCCAATCCGTGCCTCAAGAACTTCTGGTTCGAATGTCCGTGCCACGGGTCGCGCTACGACCGGCTCGGCATCCAGGCCGACGGCGCCGCGTTCGGGCCCGCGCCGCGCGGCATGGACCGGTTCTCGATCACCGTGGACGGGTCAGGCGTGCTGACGATCAACACCGGCAAGATCACGCTCGGCCCGCTCCCTGTCGCTCTCGGTCAGCCGGGTCTCATCCC
>JBJMMQ010000102.1:0-12191 GCA_045804705.1 Chloroflexota bacterium | reverse complement strand
GCTAGAATGGCCGCATGACCCACCGAGTCACCCTGATCCCCGGCGACGGCATCGGGCCCGAGCTGGCGGAGGCGACGACCCGCGTGCTCGATGCGACGGGCATCGGCTTCGAGTGGGAGTCGGTCATCGCGGGTGAGGCGGCGATCGAGCAATTCGGGACGCCGCTCCCGGACAGCGTCCTCGATTCGGTCAGGCGCAATCACGTCGCGCTGAAAGGCCCCATCACGACCCCGGTCGGTGGCGGGTTCCGCAGCGTCAACGTCTCCCTTCGCCAGGCGCTCGATCTGTACGCGAACGTCCGGCCGGCCCGGTCGATGCAGGGGCTCGACCTCCGCTACGACGACGTCGACCTGATCATCGTCCGCGAGAACACCGAAGACCTGTATGCCGGCATCGAGCACATGGTCGGCCGTGACGCCGCGGAGAGCATCAAGATCATCACCCGGGCGGCATCGGAACGGATCGCCCGCTACGCATTCGAGTACGCGGTCGCGAACGGCCGGCGCAAGGTCACGGCCGTGCACAAGGCCAACATCATGAAGCTCTCGGACGGCCTCTTCCTCGAGAGCTGCGCGACCGTCGCCGCCGAATACGAGGGCCGAGTCGCGTTCGAGGATCGCATCGTCGACAACATGTGCATGCAGCTCGTCCAGAAGCCCGAGCTGTACGACGTGCTCGTCCTTCCGAACCTGTACGGCGACATCGTGAGCGACCTCGCGGCCGGTCTCGTCGGTGGTCTCGGCGTCGCGCCGGGCGCGAACATCGGCGTCGATGGGGCCGTCTTCGAGCCCGTGCACGGCTCGGCACCGAAGTACGCCGGTCTCGACCGCGCGAACCCGACCGCGATGATCCTCTCGGGCGCACTGATGCTTCGCCATCTCGGCTATCCCGACGAGGCGAGCCGTGTCGAGACGACGGTCCGCGCGATCATCGCCGAGGGCAAGCAGACGACGTACGACCTGGGTGGCTCGACCGGCACGGCGGCCTTCGCCGACGCCATCATCGACCGCCTCGGCGCTCCCTCCGCCGCGCGATGACGGAGCTTCCGGCAAGTCTTCGGCTCCCGCGCAAACCCGCGGGGACGGCGCCAGCAGGACTCGGTGTCACCCGGCGGGTCGACAACTGGTGGATCGCCCCAGGCGTCCAGGGTGTCCTGTTCACCGTCTGCGCGCTCTACCTCTTCGTCAGCGGGATCCTGCTCACGCCGCTTACGGGGATGCCCTACGAGGTGGACGGCTACCTCTCGCCGTTGTTCTCGCCGCTCATCGCGCCCGACTGGCTGCCGACATGGTTCAGCCCGGGCATCTTCATCCTGTGGATCCCGCTCGGCTTCCGTGCGACCTGCTACTACTACCGGAAGGCGTACTACCGCTTCTATTTCGCCGATCCGCCGGGCTGCGCTGTCGGTGAACCCCCGATCCATCGGCGCTACGCGATGGAGACCGTCCTGCCGTTCATCCTCCAGAACGCGCACCGGTTCTTCCTGTACCTCGCATTCGTCCCGCTCTTCTTCCTGTGGGTCGACGCCGCCCAGTCTCTCCGCTTCGAGGGTCAGTGGCGGATCGGCCTCGGCGTCTTCGTGCTGTTCTTCAATGCCGCCCTCCTCTCGGGCTACTCGTTGTCGTGCCATTCGCTGCGGCACCTGATCGGCGGCCGGATGGACTGCTTCTCGTGCACCCGTCGCGCGCAGGTCCGTCACGGGATGTGGCAGCGGCTCACGTCGATCAACCGCCATCACATGGCATGGGCGTGGGCGAGCCTGATCTCGGTGACGCTTGCCGATGTGTATGTCCGCCTCCTCGCGACCGGAGTCATCGTCGACCCGGCGATCCACTTCTAGCCGGCGACGATGACCAACGCCTCGGCCACGGCCGCGCCGCAGGGACCGCAGGTCCGCCCGCATGACGTCCTCGTCGTCGGCGCTGGCGGCGCGGGCCTTCGGGCCGCGATCGAGGCCAAAGCCTCGGGGGCCGATGTGGGGCTCGTCTGCAAGTCACTCCTGGGGAAGGCTCACACGGTCATGGCCGAGGGTGGCGTCGCGGCGGCCCTCGCCCACGTCGCACCGAATGACTCCTGGCAGACCCATTTCCGCGACACGATGGTCGGCGGGAAGCTCCTGAACAACCCGCGGATGGCCCAGCTCCACGCAACGGAGGCGCCCGACCGCGTCCGCGAGCTCGAGCTCTGGGGTGCGGTGTTCGACCGGACGACAGACGGCCGGATCCTCCAGCGGCCGTTCGGCGGCCACTCGCACCCGCGCCTGGCGCATGTCGGTGACCGGACCGGGCTCGAGATGATCCGGACCCTCCAGGACCGTGCCGTGTCGATGGGCATCACGGTCTACATGGAATGCACGATCTCGCGGCTGATCACGAGCCAGGCAGGGGTGTCCGGCGCCGTCGGCTACTGGCGGACCAACGGCCAGCCGATCGTCTTCCCGGCGCGGGCCGTCGTCCTCGCCACCGGCGGGATCGGCAAGGCGTACCAGGTCACCTCGAATTCGTGGGAATACAGCGGTGACGGCCAGGCGCTTGCGTACGAGGCTGGGGCCGAGCTGATCGACATGGAGTTCGTCCAGTTCCATCCGACGGGGATGGTGTGGCCACCGGGCGTCCGCGGCCTGCTCGTCACCGAAGCCGTCCGCGGCGAGGGCGGGATCCTGCGCAACAAGGACGGCGAGCGGTTCATGTGGGCGTACCTGCCCGAGGACCGCCGCGAGGAATACGCAGCTACGGATGAGGAAGCAGCGAGCTGGGTGACCGCACTGTCCGAGGGCAAGCAGACCGACGCACGACGGCCGCCCGAGCTGTCCACCCGGGACAACGTCTCGCGCGCGATCTACACCGAGGTCCGGGAAGGCCGGGGGAGTCCCCACGGCGGCGTCTTCCTCGACATCAGCTATCTGCCGCCCGAGACCGTCCGCCGCAAGCTGCCGTCCATGTACGAGCAGTTCAAGGAGCTGGCCGACGTCGACATCACGACCGGGCCGATGGAGGTCGGTCCGACGACCCACTACGTCATGGGCGGCATCCGGGTCGACGCCGAGTCGGGCGCGACGAGCGTGGCCGGCCTGTACGCCGCCGGTGAGGTCGCCGGCGGCATGCACGGGGCCAATCGGCTGGGCGGCAACTCGCTCTCGGACCTGCTCGTGTTCGGGGCGCGGACCGGAGCCGCGGCCGCGGCACACGCGGCTGCCGGTGGCGCGCCATATCTCGATCCCGTCCAGGTGCGGAATGCGACGGCCGATCTGAGCGCACCGCTCGAGCGGACCGACGGCGAGGATCCATACGCCATCGCCCGCGACCTCCAGGAGACGATGCAGCGTCTGGTCGGCATCTTCCGGGAAGAGTCGGATCTCGATGAGGCCCTCACGGACCTCGCCGCGCTGCGAGAGCGCTGGCGTTCCGTCCGCGCGACCGGCGACCGCACGTACAACCCGGGCTGGCACCTCGTCTTCGAGCTCGACCACCTGCTGACGATCTCGGAGGCGGTGACCCTGAGCGCGCGCTCGCGGACCGAGAGCCGCGGTGCCCACAGCCGGCTCGACTACCCGGGCACGGACGATGTGGGCTGGGGCCGGGTCAACAACGTCGTCGCGCGCGCCGCCGATGGCTCGATGACCGTGTCGATCGCGCAGCTTCCCGAGATGGAACCGGAGCTGCGCGCACTCCTCGGCGGCAGCGACCACTAGGACGGAGGATCAGATGCCGGACGCACACCTGCGGGTCTTCCGAGGCAGCCCGGGCGAGGAGGGTCGCTTCGACGAGTTCGACGTCCCCGTGGAGGAGGGGATGGTCGTCCTCGACGCCCTTCACTGGATCCAGGGACATGAGGCGCCCGATCTGGCGGTCCGCTGGAACTGCAAGGCGGCAAAGTGCGGATCATGCAGCGCGGAAGTCGACGGCAGGCCGAGTCTCACCTGCAAGACACGACTGTCCGACTTCGACCTCGAGGAACCCATCACCGTCGAGCCGATGCGCGCCTTCCCGCTCGTCCGGGACCTCGTGACCGACGTGTCGTGGAACTACGAGGTCAACAAGACGATCGCCCCGTTCACGCCTCCATCTGATGTGCCTCAAGAGGACTGGCGATGGCAGCAGCAGGACATCGAGCGGGTCCAGGAATTCCGCAAGTGCATCGAGTGCTTCCTGTGCCAGGACGTCTGCCACGTCCTGCGCAACCACGAGACGGCCAAGCCGTTCATGGGGCCTCGGTTCCTCGTGCGGACGGCCGGTCTCGAGATGCACCCGATCGACCAGGCGGACCGCCGGGAATACCTGAAGGACAGTGGCGGGATCGGCTACTGCAACATCACGAAATGCTGCACCGAGGTCTGTCCCGAGCACATCAAGATCACCGACAACGCGATCATCCCGCTCAAGGAGCGCGTCGCCGACAAGTATTACGACCCGATCCAGTGGGTCTGGAGCAAGGTCCGCGGCGGCGGGTCAGCCGGGAGCGGGGCCGGGGTCGAATTGCCCGTGCTCCAGGGGACCCCCGCCCCTGCCGACGGGTCTGATCAGGCGCCCGATTGACCGATACGCTCTTTCCGGATCTCGACACCGAACGCGCTGATCCGCCGGCTTCGACGCCTCGGCCGCGCGGCTTCGTGGTCCGCACCGACGGCGCAGCGCGCGGGAATCCCGGGCCCGCCTCGCTCGGTGCGGCGCTCTACGATCTCGCCCGGCCTGACGCTCGGGATGACCGGGCAGTCCCCGACGCCTCGATCTCCGACTACCTCGGCATCCAGACCAACAACGTGGCCGAGTACACCGGCGTCGTCCGGGCGTTGGATCTCGCACGTGACCTCGGGGCACGCGAGGTGCACCTTCTCCTCGACTCGAAGCTCATCGTCGAGCAGCTGACCGGGCGTTGGCGGGTCAAGGACGCGAAGCTCATCCCATTGTGGTCGGCGGCGCGCGCGACGCTGGCGGCGTTCGATCGCTGGTCGGCGACGCACGTGCCGCGCGCCCGGAATACGGTCGCGGACGCCCTGGCGAACGAGGCGATCGACCGGGCGCATGCAGGCGGGCCGGCATCGGTCGTGCGCCGGCCGGGAAGCTGATGCAGGACTCGCACACCATCGAAGGGTCATGGCGGGCCGTGACCGTGGCCGGTCAGACGGTCGTTGATGGGCACGAGCCGACGGCGACGTTCCTCGCGGGCGAGGTCACCGGCACGACCGGCTGCAATTCCTACGGCGGTTCGTACCGCTACGAAGAGGGCGCGCTGACCATCGGCGAGATGCGCACGACGATGATGGCGTGCATCGGCCCGATCGGCGACGTCGAGAGCCGGTTCACGGAGGCGATGTCCGGTGCCACCACAGCCGCCGTCGACGGCGACGGGCGCCTCGTCGTCGAGGGGACCTCGGGCTCGGTCGTCTTCGTCCCCATCTCGGAGTAGCGTCACCGTCGGTCGCGACCGAACGCGTGTAGCATCGGACGGTCAGCGAGGCGGTCGGATGGCTGCGCGTCGGCGATGGGGCGACCCGTCGTGCGGCGTGAGGAAAGTCCGAGCTCCGCAGCGCAGGGTGGCGGGTAACGCCCGCCCGCCGTGAGGCGAGGACCAGTGCCACAGTGACGATGCCGGCCGGAGGCGCAAGCCGCCGACCGGAGTGAAACGGGCAAACTCCACCCGGAGCAAGGCCAAATAGGAGGGCGCAACCTGCCGACGGGCGACCGCCGGCGGGGGAGAGGTGCGCTGCCCAGCCCTCGGGTCGGCCGCATGAGCCGTCGGGCGACCGACGGCCACAGATGGATGGCCATCCCCGATCCGCCGTCAGGCGGAGCGGGACAGAACTCGGCTTACAGACCGCCTCGCTGACGCGATCTCCGATACGTTCGTCGGTCCCGCTCGCTTTCGCGCCGATGTATGGTCGGCACATGACAGGCGGGCCGAACCCAGCTATCAGTGCCACGGCGGTCGGTGGCGCACTTGGCACGGACCAGACGACAAGCGCCGGTGCCAGTGACCTTGCACATGAGCGGTCCGCGCTCGACAAGGCCGAGTTGCGGGAGCTCGAGAGGGCGGAGTATCACCCCGAGGCCCCGGTCGTGACAGAGCGAGCGATCCCGGGACGGCGCCGCACCCTCCTCGACCGTCTGTTCCGCCGCTGACGGCTGGCCTGGCCGTTCTGCCGCCGACGTCACCCCAGGCTAGCCGACTCGCTCCCAGACCGAGACGTGCTTGCGGCTCTCGCTCGTGAACGGCGTGCGGTCCCAGTCCTGCCAGCGCTCGCGAAGCCGCATCCCGGCTAAACGGGCCATCAGGTCGAGCTCGGCCGGCCACACGTAGCGGAAGGGGATCGAGGACCTGCGCCACGTGGCGCCCTCCAGCGAAAGGTGATGCGAGACGAGTCCCTGGTTCGCAACGTCGTATTCGTCGAGGCCGATGTGGTCCGGGCTGACCTCGAATGGATAGAAGCGTTCTCCGGGCGCGAGACGCCGAAGGTCGGGGACCCCGACCTCGATGACGAAACAGCCACCCGGCTCCAGGTGGTCGGCGGCATTCTGGAAACAGGCGACCTGGTTGTCCTGTGTCGTCAGATTCCCGATCGTGTTGTAGACGAGGTAGACGAGGGAGAACGTCGCGTCGAGGCGCGTTGTCGCGAAGTCGCCGATCGTCGTGCCGATCTGATCCGTGCCCGGTTTCTCGCGGAGCTTCCCGACCATCGCCTCCGAGAGGTCGATACCCTGCACGCGGATGCCCCGCTGCGCCAGCGGGACCGCGACGCGGCCCGTGCCGATCCCGAACTCGAGGGCGCTGCCGTCGCCAGCGAGGGCAGCGAGGAAGTCGACGGTCTGGTCCAGGAGCTCGGGGTCGAACATCGGGCCGCCGTCGTCGTAGCGGTCCGCGACTGCGTCGCCAAAGTGGTCCTTCATGGCGCCTCGACGACCGAGGCGGTGATCCGCGTCGGGATCTCGCGCAGCTGGCGCCGTATGAAGTGAGTCGCGACTTGCCGCGTCAGCCGGCCTCGGCTCCGGCTCCTGCGCCGATCTGCTGGCCGATCGCTGCGATGATCTGACGCGCCTGAGCGCGATCCTTCTCGTTCGGATGCTCGTGGTCGGCCATGATCCCGCAGTACACGTTGTGGATCGCCGCGGTCATCGTGTCCTCGTCGGTCATCCATACGCCCTGCGCGATGAGCGAGTTCATGACACCGGCCGGGGTCTCGTGATGCATGGCCTCTTCAAAGGCCGACTGGACGGACATGCGGCACCTCCGACGGAAGCCTACCGGCCGCCGACCCCGAAGTCACGACCTTTTCGCGGCACGAGAGCGCGCGGATGGCCCGTCAGGCGCGATCAGTCTTCGTCGGGGCGGAAGATGTGCGGGGCGACGCAGGCATTGCAGATCGGCGTCGCAGCCTCGAGGTCCCCGAGGGGGATCGGAACCTTCCGGTCCGGGTACAGGCACTCGACGTCGTACACGCGGTCCGAGCCCATCTCGACGTTGATCAGCCGCCGGAACGTGCAGCGCTTGATGCGATGCGGCGCCAGGTGGAAGGCGTCGGGCTGGTGCGTGATCATCGGGAGCGGGAGCGCCATGACCGGGTCGAGACCCTCGATTCGCGTGACGACCGGACCATCCGGCCGTCAGTGGCGGCGCAGCCTAGCATCGCCCCCCGGCTAACGGCAACACTCGAAAGGTACTAGACTCCGCGCCGTTCCACCCAAGGGGGCACTTGGAGCGTACGTGCACGACGACACCGCGACGACCCAGCCGCCGCGGGTCACGGACCTCGACGATGCCCAGGTCGAGCGTGATCAGCCCGACGACATCCGTGCCCGGGCCTTTGGAACGGACAGCTCGCCCAACGCGTGGGTCTGCCCCTTCCTCCGCGCGACCACGGACGACGGCACGCTCCGTCGGCCCCTCGAGGTCCCGGATGCGGGCAACAGTTGCTCGGCGTGGGGCCAGTCCGTGCCGCAGTCGCTCCGCCAGCAGGAGCTCGTCTGTCTCACCAGCGCCCACGTCAACTGCCCGCGGCATCTGCGTGGTACGGCGCTCGGGAGCGACGATCTCGCGCGCATCGCGCGGCCTCAGGCGGTCACCCCGGCCATCGCCGGATCCGTCGTCGTCGTCATCGTCGCGTTCCTCCTGTCGATCGCGTTCGTCGTCGCGAACGGCGGCCTGACTCTGACTGCGGCTGAGGCGCCGCGCACTCCTTCACCGTCTGGGACGGCGGTCGCCGAGGTCGAGACCGTCGCGCCGACGACCGGATCGACGCCGGCACCGACGGGAACGCCAGCTGCCAGTGAGAGCGCCGCTCCGACTGCCCTCGCGACAGGGACGCCGTCGCCCACCGTCAATCCGACGCCCAAACCGCAGCGGACGCCCAAGCCCACGGCCGTTGCGAACTCCGCCTTTCCGCCCGGCGCGACCGCGAGCCGGATGAAGCTCCTGAGCTCGTGCTCGGACACGCCCAGGTGCTACGTGTATCGGATCCGCTCTGGCGACAACCTGTACAGCATCGCCAACTACTTCGGCGTGCCTCTCAGCACGGTCAAGGCCATGAATGCATGGACCGCCAGCGGGCTGAAGGTCGGTCGCGAGCTGAGGGTCCCGCCCCCGACCCGCTAGCGCCCTGCGTCCACCAGACGCACGATGTCGATATCCGAGCGTGGACTAGTCCCTATCGAGGCGACTCGGCCCGCTTCGTGAGCTCGGCCGCGCTCGACCGTTCGAGATGTGCGTCTGAGAGCAGCGCGCCGTGCCGGCCCTTGAGCGCGCTGCCCGCTCCCGCCACCTGTGGCGTCCCGTGCCCGCCCCGGGATCTGCCTTGCGAAATTCGCCTTGACGGCGCCCGTTCGGCCGCTAGAATGCAGCCAAGTGGCACAAAGTGGTGCGAAGTGGGGAATCTGGACCCCCAGTCACCCGGCCCAGGCCACACAGGTGGGATAGGCCCGACAGGTGTTCACCGGCGAGTACCGGCACACGGTGGACGACAAGGGACGGATCGCCGTCCCTGTGAAGTTCCGCGCCCAGCTCGACCCGGGATCGATGATCTCGGGCTGGCTCGACGACTGTCTGGCGATCCACACGAAGACGGGCTGGGAGGAGCTGTCCAGCAAGATCGCGGCGCTGCCCTTCACCGATGAGAAGGCGCGCCTGTTCGCTCGGTTCGTGTTCTCACGTGCAGTCGAGGTCGAGATGGACAAGCAGGGCCGCGTCCTGCTGCCGGCTTACCTGCGCGAATCCGTCGGCCTCGTGAACGAGGTCGTCATGGTCGGATCCCGCGATCACGCGGAGATCTGGGCACCGGACCGGTGGGACGTCTACCGGCAGGCGCTCGACGACCCACGGGAGCTCGCTTCGGCCTTCTCGGGCCTGGGGATCTAGCTCTCGACCATATGCGCTTCCAGGGTCCGCTCGGGATCCGATTCGTTCGGGATGGAGGAAAGATGTTCGAAGGGCACCTGCCGGTGCTGGTGGACGAGGTCCTCGAGATGCTCGCCCCTGCGCCTGGCAGCCTTCACATCGACGCCACCCTGGGCGGCGGTGGGCACGCCGAGCGGATCCTGGAGGCCGCCAACCCGGACGGCCGGTTGCTCGGCCTCGACGCCGACGCGCTGGCGATCGCCCGGGTCGAGGAACGACTCCGGTCGCTCTATGGCGACCGGCTGGTCCTGCGGCAAGCGAACTTCCGCGAGCTCGCGGACGTGGCGCCGGGTGCCGGATTCGCCGCCGTCGACGGCTGCCTCTTCGACCTCGGCCTCTCGAGCTACCAGCTGGCCGATCGCGAGCGCGGCTTCGGGTTCCGTGCCGGAGGTCCACTCGATATGCGTTTCGACACGACGCGCGGCGTCCCCGCCGCCGAGCTGCTGGCCTCCCTCGACGCTGCCGAGCTGACCGCGCTGTTCCGACGCTACGGCGAGGAGCCGAAGGCGCCCCGGATCGCCCGCGCCATCGTCGAAGCCCGCAAGGTCGCCCCGGTCGCCACCGCCGAGGAGCTCGCCGCACTCGTCGAACGCGTGGCGCCACCGAACCCGCGTCTCCGTCGCCGGACCCACCCAGCGACCCGGGTCTTCCAGGCACTGCGCATCGCGGTCAACGAGGAGCTCGAGGCGCTCCAGGCGGGTCTCGCCGCCGCGCTCGACCTCCTGCGTCCCGGCGGCCGCCTCGTCGTCCTGTCCTACCACTCGCTGGAGGACCGGATCGTCAAGCGGTTCATCAACGCCGAGCGGCGGGGCTGCACCTGCCCGCCACAGGCCCCCGTGTGCGTCTGTGGCCACGAGCCGCGTCTCCGTCTCGTGACCAAGGACATGACCCCCAGCGCCGCCGAGATCGATGCCAACCCCCGCGCCCGCAGCGCGCGTCTCCGAGCCGCCGAGCGGCTCGCGGCCTGATCGAGCACGAGGAGGACGGATTTCGCACGACCGCCGACGCGCACCCCATCAGCCCGTCGACACCCGGCACGAGCCGGCCCCCCCGTTCACGGCAGGAGGAGTTCCGTGAGCAAGCGCCATCAGAGCAACCGCCGCAAGACCTATGGCCGCCGCCAGCACGAGCTGCACGAGCGGCGCCAGCGCGACTACCAGCCGGAGTCCATGGACATGGAGGATCCGACGCTGGACGCCGTCGCTGACCGGTTCTCGTTCCTCGATCCCCGCGCGCCTCGCCTCCACTACGCGATCGGCGAGTAGGGATGGCGGTCTACCAGGGTGCCCGCCAGCGCACCGTCGTCATGCCGCGCCGGCCGAGGGTCGACGTTGGCGCGGCCGCGATCTCCGTCGCGATGCCACGTCGCCGCGTCCGCGCGGCCGTCCGGGCGCGGCGGGGCCCGTCGCGCATGTCCGTGCTCCTCGCCGCGATCGCGGTGGCGTTCGCCGGCGCGTTCTTCTCGCTGTCCCAGGACATCCGCGTGTCCGCGACCGGCTACGAGGTCGACCGGCTCGCGACCCAGCAGCAGCGCCTCGAGGCTCGTGCCACGGACATCCGCAACGAGCTGAACCGGCTGGGCAAGGCGCCAGCCATTCGCAAGCTCGCGATCCAGTCGGGGCTGGGCCCGTTGCCCGAGCCTGCCGTCGTTCCCGCCCGCTAGAGACCCTATCGACCGATGCTCGGCCGGACTGATTCCCGCGCCCGCGCCATCATCCTGCTGCTCGTGTTCGTCGTCGTCGCGAGCGCGCTCGGGGTGCGGCTCGCGTACTGGCAGGTCGTCCGCGGCGAGGACCTGTCCGCGATGGCGGTCAGGCAGTCGTCGAAGACCGTCAGGCTGCCCGCTCGTCGGGGTGCCATCTACGACCGGTCGGGGACGGTCGTGCTCGCCACCTCCGTCCAGCGGGACCGGCTGGCGGCGACCCCCAAGCTCCTGACCCCCGAGCGCCGCATCGCCGTCGCGGACACGCTCGTCGGCCTGCTCGCCCTGCAGGGGGAGGAGGCGATCAACCTCCGGACGCGTATGCTGTCGGACCGCCAGTATGTCGTCCTGGCCCGCGGCCTCGACGCGAAGCTGTCCGACACCATCCGGGAGTTGTCGGCCGGGGACAAGCCGGCGCTTGCCGGCTTGCTGCTCGAGCCGGAGCAGCAGCGGCACTACCCGCATCCAGGAGTTGGGCCGGAGACGACGCTCGCCGCCCACCTGCTCGGGTTCGTCAACCGCGAGGGGACGGGCCAGTACGGGGTCGAGCAGTTCTACCAGGACCGGCTCGCCGGCACGCCGCGGGTGCTTGCGGCCCAGAAGGATGCCGCCGGGAACCTGGTCCCGGACTCGTCGTTGGTCCTCGAGCCCGGCTCGCCCGGTGACGACCTCATCCTGACGATCGACGCCGGGCTCCAGGTCGCGGTCGAGCAGGAGCTCCTGGCCACGTGGATCGCCGACCGCGCCAAACGCGTGTCGGCCGTCGTCATGGACCCCTACACCGGGGAGATCTACGCCTACGGGAGCTACCCGTCCTACGACGCGAATGACTACCAGGCGGTCGGGGCCACCGAGCCCGGACGGTTCGTCGATCCGCTGGTGTCCACGGTCTACGAGCCCGGCTCCGTGTTCAAGATGCTCACCGCGACCGCCGCGCTGGGCGACGGGACCGTCACCCTGGCGACGAAGTTCCGGGACGTCGGCACGCTCCGTCTCGACGACGGCAAGACGAAGATCGACAACGCCAACCGCCAGGGCATGGGCGTCATGAAGTTCAAGGACGCGATCGCCTATTCGCGGAACGTCGTCGCCGCCAAGGTCGCCC
>JBJMMQ010000101.1:0-4156 GCA_045804705.1 Chloroflexota bacterium | reverse complement strand
ACCTCGTCGGGGCCGAACACGCATATTTCGGACAGAAGGACGCGCAGCAGGTGATGGTCATCCGCCAGATGGCGCGCGACCTGGCCATCGCGACCGAGGTCATCGCCTGCGCGACCGTCCGTGAGCCCGACGGGCTCGCGCTGTCGTCCCGGAACGTTCATCTCTCCGACGAACAACGGGCCGCTGCGCCAGTCCTCCATCGCGCGCTCACGGTGGCGCGAGCACGGTGGGCTGCCGGCGAGCGCGATGCCGAAGCCCTGCGCGCGGCGATGCGCGAGGAGCTCCAGCGCGAACCGCTGGCCGAGCCCGAGTACGTCTCCGTCGCCGACGGAACCACTCTCGCCGAGCTCGACCGGGTCGACGGCCCGGCCCTTCTGTCGCTGGCAGTCCGCTTCGGGACGACCCGCCTCATCGACAACGAGCCCCTCGAGCCCGACACCGCCGCCTGATGCCGGGCATGGCAGCCGGGGGGCGGATCCTTCTCGCCTACCTCATCTACTTCGCGGCCGTCGGAGCGGCCTTTCCGTATCTGCCCGTCTTCTACCGCGACATCGGTCTCGGGTTCGAGGAGATCGGCGTCCTGACGGCGCTGCAGGCAGCCACCCAACTGCTGTTGGCGCCGGTCTGGGGCGGATTTGCTGACCGCTTCCCACGAACGCGTGTGGCACTGCCGCTCGCCGGTGTGGTCGCCACGGTCGGTGCGACGATCCTGTTCGACCTCGTCGGCGCCGAACACGCATATTTCGGACAGAAGGACGCGCAGCAGGTGATGGTCATCCGCCAGATGGCGCGCGACCTGGCCATCGCGACCGAGGTCATCGCCTGCCCGACCGTCCGTGAACCCGACGGGCTTGCGCTGTCATCGCGGAACGTTCATCTGTCCGCGGAGGAACGCGCTGCTGCACCCGTCATCCATCGCGCGCTCCAGGCTGCGCGGGCACGGTGGGCCGCCGGCGAGCGCAACGCGGACGCCCTGCGCGTCGCGATGCGCGACGAGCTCGAGCGCGAACCGTTGGCCGAGCCCGAGTACGTCTCCGTCGCCGACGGGACGACGCTCGCCGAGCTCGACCGGGTCGACGGACCTGCGCTGTTGTCGCTCGCCGTCCGTTTCGGGACGACCCGCCTCATCGACAACGAACCCCTCGGCGACCGGCCGGTCACGGCCTGACGGCCGCCGATGGTCGCCGGTCAGCGGATCCTCCTCGCCTATCTCGTCTACTACGCCGCGATCGGAGCGGCATTCCCGTATCTCCCGGTGTTCTATCGCGGCATCGGCCTCGGGCTCGCGGAGATCGGGGTCCTCACGGCGATCCAGGCGACGGTCCAACTCCTGCTCGCGCCGGTCTGGGGCGGGTTGGCCGACCGGTTCCCGCGCACCCGCCTGACGCTTCCCCTTGCGGCGGTCGTGGCGACCGTCGGGGCGACGATCCTGTTCCTCTCGGCGGGCTTCGGGGCGGTCCTTGCCGGTTCGATCATCCTCTACGGTGGACTCTCGGGGATCGGCCCGACGCTCGATTCGAGGACCCTCGAGACGCTCGGACCAGAGCGGCGGAGCCGGTTCGGCGAGGTCCGGGCGTTCGGCTCGCTGGCATTCGTGCTGTCGACCGTCGCAGTCGGCTTCCTGCTCGACGCCGAGGGTGCCCGTTCGCTCTTCTGGGCGTACCTGCCTTTCCTCGTCGCGACGGCCGTCGTGACGGCGACGATCCCACGGCGAGGGACCATGACGAGGTCGGTCAGCCTCCTCCGCGGCGCGGGCGATTTCCTGTCCACGTCGGGGGTCGCGCTGTTCCTCGTGGGCTTCACCGTCGTGTGGGCGTCGCTCGCCGCCGTCACCGCGTTCTACTCGATCCAGATCGTCGCGCTCGGCGGCAGTCCCGGGCTGGTCGGGATCGCCTGGGCGATCGGCGCGATCATCGAGGTGCCCTACATGTATTCGTTCCCGAGGGTCGCCGGCTGGTTCGGCACGGAGCGGCTCGTCGTCATCGGCTCGCTCGCCTTCGTGCTGCGCGGCTTGCTGGCGGCGGTCGTCGTCGACCCCGTGGCGCTCGTCTTGATCGCGCCGCTCGAGGGCGTCGGCTTCGCGAGCGTCTTCGTCGGCGGCGTCACCGTGCTCGCCGCTCACGCCCCGCCGGGCCTGCAGGGAACCGCTCAGGGCCTGTTCGCGGCCTCCGCTGGCCTCGCGACGATCATCGGCTCGTTCGGTGGTGGCGCGATCGCGGGAGCCTCGTCGATCCCTGGATTGTTCCTCGCGGCAGCGGCCGTCAGCCTGGCTGGTACCGCGATCATCGCGTTCGCCCTGCTCCGGCCGGGCACGGAACGGATCTCGCCGCACCCGCGAGAGGCACGGGCGGGCTGACGGAGCCGGCCGAACGCTCTACCTGCCCTCAGTCGAGCCGCGCCTCGTCGGCGACGTCGAGGATGCGGTCGATGAACAGGTATTGCCAGAGGAGGGCCTTGATCTCCGCGATCTTGCCTGCGTCGGCGGGGTGGGTCTTGACCAGGAGGTCGTGCAGCTCCGAGGCCACGAGATAGGTGTCCTCGGGGACGATCATCGCGAACAGGTCCGCCGTCCTGATCGCATCGAGAACGCGATCACCCGGCCGGTACCCGCCCGACAGGACGATCCCGAGCGCCCCCTCGCCGCCGTCGGACCCGTCGCGGCGCGCGCCGACGATGGCCTCGATCACATCGGACCGGTCTCCGGGCACGATGACGAGACTGCGTGGGCCGATCCGCTCGAGCATGTGCTCGGGCTCCATCGCGCCGATGGCGATCCCGCCGATGACTTCGTCGAGGTCGGGACCCGCATTGATGGTCTCGCCGTGGAGGCCCTCGAGGACCATCGCGAGCGTCGGGTTGGACAGGATCGGCCGGTATGGCAGGACGCCGAGGAGCGGGATCCCGTGTCGCGCGAGGCCGCGTTCGAGCGTGCGTGCGAGACCGGGCTTCGCGTCAAGGTCGACCTTGTTGACGATCGCCCCGGCGACTCGCACGCCACCGCGCTCGAACAGCGATGCGTTGAGCACTATCTCGTCGATCGGCCTGCCGACGCCGCCCTCCGAAACGATCACCGCCGGTGCTCCGAGCATCCCCGCGACAGTGGCGTTCGAGAGCCCGATGACCGCTCCCACCCCGGCGTGCCCCGTCCCCTCGATGAGCAGGATGTCCCGGTCGGCGGCGAATGCGGCATGTGCCGCCCGGATCCGCGCCGGCAGGTCCTCGACGACCCGCCCGTCGATGTATGCCTGGGTGAATCCGCGCGGGATGTGGACGGGGCTCATCTGGCCGAGCGGCTCGCGCAGGTCGAACACCTGGCGCATCAGCACGGCGTCCTCGTCGGCGGGCACGCCGTCCTCGATGATCGTCCGCTGGCCGACCGGCTTCAGGAACGCGGCCGACAACCCGCGGCGCTGGAATCCATCGAGGACGCCGAGGCTGACCGTCGTCTTGCCGCGGTTCTGTCCCGTGGCCGCCAGGTAGACGTGCCGCACGGCCCGATCAGGGGTTGTGGCTGGCGGTCTTGCGCTCGATGAGGGCGATCGCGTCGCGCAGGCGGGCGAGCGTCTCCGCTTCGACCGCGTCCGGCTCGAGATACGGGCCGAGGCGTTCCATGATGTCGGCAACGAGGCTCAGGAAGACGCTCGCGTCGGCGACGAAGAATTGCGGCTCGTTGTTGTAGCGGACGAGCGTCAGCCGACCCTGCAGGACGCGCCTGTCCTCGACGTGTGCGATCTGGGTCGCGAAGTTGTGGCCCTGGATGCCGTCGGGATTGTTCAGGAAGTTCAGGGCGTTGTCGATGGCGAGGCCGAACCGCGCTCGCCAGGCGACCAGGCGCTCGTGGACCTCCGACGGGATCCGTACCTCGGCGACCTCGTCGAACACCTCCGGAGCGACCGTCAGCAATCCGACGAGCGTCGTCCCGGCGCGCGGGCCGAGCATCACCTGGAGGCTCCGTTCGAGTGTGAACACCTCGGAATCGAAGCGCGGGCTGGTGATGACGTCGGTCAGCAGGTCTTCGACGTTGTCGAGGACGCCGGGCTCCGCCACAGCGTTCGACAGGTGGAGGATCTCCTCCTTGAACAGGAACTTCTCTTCGTGGTCAAGCATGCGGCCCGATGGTACACCGGGCGGTCGGGGATCCGGCCCGCGACCGCCC
>JBJMMQ010000100.1:0-38599 GCA_045804705.1 Chloroflexota bacterium | reverse complement strand
CCCACACGCCGTTCGGCATGATCACCCGCGGCCCGCTGATCGTCCGGGACGTCGACGTCCTGACTTTCGCGAGCGAGCGCGCCGAAGTCGGCGTCACGTTCTCCGTGCCGACGCTCGACCCGACGATCTGGCGGCTGACCGAGCCCGGGACCGCCCCACCACGACAGCGTCTGCGCGCGCTTCGAACGCTCATCGACGCCGGCATCGAGGCGAGTGTGGGCATGGCGCCGATCCTGCCCGGGCTGTCCGACGACCCGGCCAAGATGGCCGAGGTCGTTCGCGCTGCGCGCGATGCGGGCGCGACCTCGATCTGGACGAACGTCCTCTACCTCCGACCCGGGACGCGCGAGCACTTCCTCGACAACCTCGCGCGAGACTGGCCGGCGCTGCTGCCGATGTACGAGCGCCTGTACGGCGGCCGGGCCTACGTGAGCAAGGATGTCCTCGAGCCCGTCCGCGGTCGGGTCCGTGATCTCGCCCGCGAACATGCCGTCGCTGATCGGCGGTCGAAGCCCCTCCGGCCGTCACCCGCCGACATCGCTGCCGGGGAACAGATGTCGATGGCAGGCAATCTCGGCTAAGGGTTGGTCGCTACCCCACCCGACCGGCCGGCCACGTCCCCATGACCTGGCGAAGGATCGCGAATTCGCCGACGTGATACGCGTTGTGATCGCTGACGACGCGGATCTCGCGGACGATCGTGTGTCCGGGCGTGTCGGGTATGGCGGCGAAGAGGTCGGTCGAGGGTTCGGTCACGATCCCGCGGAGGGTCGCCCTGTCCGCGAGGAAGCCATCGACTGAGGCCGCGAACTCCGCGGGTGTCGCGGTCGCGTCGGGCGCCGGCCAGTGCTCCTCGGGCCAGCCGAGCGGGACGTAGTTGCGGTTGACGATGTAGTCGAGGATGTCGGATTGGGTGAGCCGGAGGTGTTCGACCAGATGCCACGGCGTGTAGGCGACATCGGGCGGCCGACGGTTGATCGCGTCATCAGGGAAATCCGCCACCGCGTCCTCGAACGTCATGTGGGCGCCGACGCCGTCGAGCAGGTCGACCAGCTCCCGTCGGACGATGTCGAGATCGTTCATCCCGAGCAGGATAACCGCCGGGAGATGCAGATCGACCCCCGGTCCGAGTGGACCGGAGGTCGTTCGAGGCGGCGTCGCTCCGTGATTCAGGAGCGGGCGCTGACCGTATCGAAGGTGTTGGCATCCTCACCCGTGGTGCTGGCCATGTCGGTCGCACCGAAGCCCTCGGGGTAGTCGGTGGTCGAAGGCGCGACGCGCGCGGACGGGAAGGCGACCTCCTCGTCCGTACCGGATCGGATCATCCCCATCCGGTCACCGACCTTCGATGCGACGTCCGATGCTCGCTCGCGGAGCATCTCGTAGTTCATCCACGCCCAGCCGACGAGGGCGACGACGATGCCAAGGCCGACGACGAACGGCCAGCGGGATCGACGCTTCTTCATGAGCCCGACAGCGGTCGCGGCACTGGCGACCGCATCACCGACGTCCACCTTCGGCATGTCGATCTTGGGCAATTCGATATCACTCAGGGTGATCGCGGGGCGTTCGACCTTCTTCAGGACGGGCAGGGTCAGGGTCGGCATATGCATCTCCTCTGTGCGGAAGGACACCGTACGTGCGATGACGGCGCAGCCGGGTGGCGCGCCGGTGGCCGATCCTCGCAACGGCGTTACAGTGCGCCGGCAGAGCCTGTCGGGCTCGTCGTGGTCTACTCGTGACAGGACGGAGGTATGCGAGATGACGACGGCGACAGGGACGTTCGAGGTCCAGCCGGGAGCCGAGACCCCGATCGAGGAAACCGGCGACGGCCTGCGTGTCACCCACGCGACGGGCACGCAGCGCTTCAGCGGTGACATCGAGGGCGAGGGCTCCATCGACTGGCTGATGTGCTACCTCCCGACGAAGAGCGCGCGCTTCGTCGGGTTGCAACGGATCACCGGGACCATCGGGGGCCGGCGCGGCAGCGTCATCCTCGAGGCGACCGGCCATCACGACGGGACGGGATCGTCCTCGACGTGGTCGGTCATCGAAGGCACCGGGACGGGCGAGCTCACGGGCATCCGCGGAACGGGTGGTTTCGAAGCGAAGGGCGGCGCAACGGTGTCCTATCGGCTCGACTACGAGGTCGGCTGACCTGGCCGCACGGGCCGCCGCCTACACTGCCCCGGATGGAGATCCGCCGCGTGCGTCCCGAGGAGTGGAAGGCCCACCGCGAGATCCGGCTTCGGGCCCTCGGAACCGACCCTGACGCATTCGGAGCGACCCTTGCCGAAGCCCTGACGGAAGACGACGCAGCCTGGCAACGACGAGCCGACCGACCGGACGGCGTCGCCTTCGTGGCCGTGGCAGACGAGGCCCGCTTCGTCGGGATGGCCAACGGCGGCCCGGCCCCCGACCGCCCGGAGTTCGCGGCCGTCTACGGGATGTGGGTCGCACCCGAGGCACGCGGCCAGGGCCTCGGAGGCGCGCTGCTCGACGCGGTCGAGGGATGGGCGCGTGAGGCCGGCTATGACCACATCGGCTTGGGCGTCACGACGACCAACGAGCCGGCCATCCGACTCTATGCCAGCCACGGCTACGCGGACCTCGGCCAGCGGCTGCCGCTTCGGGACGGCACGGACCTCGTCATCCAGCTGATGGGCAAGCCGCTCTAGGACGCCTCGCGTTCGCATCGGTCACGAACGAGCTTCGCGCGCGTCTGGGATTCGACGAGACGGCGCCGTGACGGGGCCTAGCTACTCTTCCTCGCCATCGCCGCGCCTTGTCGTTGACGTCACGCACGCGAGGAGCACTCGAATGACCAATCGGCAAACCCTGCTCGGCCTCCTGGCCATCGTCCTGGTCGCCGGCTGCGGCCCGACCACCGTCAGCCCCACGTCCTCGACGGCATTGGCCGCGGCGAGTCCTTCTCCGAGCGCTGAGTCCGCGGCACCGACGGCCGCGCCAACGGCGACGGCGACCGCCGCCCCGACGGCGAGATCGAGCCCGACAGCCACCCCGCTTCCGACGGCGACCCCCGTGCCGACCGCGGCGCCGACGCCGGTCCCCTGGCAGTCGTACCGCTCGAAGCGCTTCCACTACAAGATCAAGTACCCGCCGGGTTGGATCGTGACGCCGGGGACGACCAAGACCGCCGACCAATTCGACGAGTACGTCGCGCCGTGGGTCACCGTCTATCGCGACACCGTCGCCGGCCTGGCGTCCGTCAACCTGACCGTCACGCGCGATGTCGCCTATTACAAGAGCCACTACAAGGCGAAGCTGCTCTCGAACAAGCCGATCAAGCTGGACGGATGGTTGGGCCGGATCCTGACATTCAAGGGCTCGCGCGACGGCCGGACGCTCCTGATGCAGCACATCATCATCGCCAAGGGGCGGATCGGCTACTTCATCGATATGGACGGCGACTACGATCAAGCCGCCCCGGACAAGGCGCTGTTCAAGACGATGTACAAGACCTGGCGCGCGACCTGAGCCGACCCGCCCTGGGCCGCATCCATGGCGGTGCCTCCCGTACCATCGGTGGACCGATGAGTTTCCAGGAGTCGTGTCGTTACACCTCCTGAACGGCCGACCACGGCCCGTCGCGACCGCCAGGAGGCACCCGCCATGGACTACACCCTCGAACTGATCGTCGTCCCCGTCAGCGACGTCGATCGCGCCAAGGCCTTCTACCTCGACCAGATGGGCTTCACGCTCGAGGTCGATTCGACCAACGGTCCGGATTTCCGGATCGTCCAGCTGACGCCACAGGGCTCGGCCTGCTCGATCGCGATCGGCAAGGGCATCGGCCCGATGGCGCCGGGCACCCTCCACGGCCTGCACCTCTGCGTCGAGGACATCGTCGCGGCACGTGCCGAGCTCGTCGAGCGGGGCGCAGAGGTGAGCGAGCCGTTCCACTTCGGTGCGGCCGGCCAGGCCGAGGGCGTCGACCCCGAGCGGAAGAGCTACTCCACGTTCATGACCCTGAACGATCCCGACGGCAACACGTGGCTCGTCCAGGAAGTGAAGCGCGACTGGGTGCTTCGCCAGGTCAAGCGCGACGAGGTCGCCGCGTGACGGACGCCTCCGCGTCCGCGGTGTTCGCCGGTGGGGAGTCCGCCTTCGCGGCCCTCACCGAGCGGTACCGGCGCGAGCTCCACGTCCATTGCTACCGGATGCTCGCGTCGTTCGACGAGGCCGAGGACGCGGTCCAGGAGACGTTCCTCCGCGCGTGGCGGGCGCGCGAGACCTTCGACGGCAGCTCGATGATCCGGGCCTGGCTGTACCGGATCGCGACGAACGTGTGTCTCGATGCTCTCCGTCGGTCGGCCCGGCGCCTGACGAACTACCACTCGTTCGCGGAGGTGCCCTGGCTGTCGCCCTACCCCGACCGGCTGCTCGACGAGATGGCACCCGCCGACGACGAGCCCGACGCCGTCGTGGTCGAGCGCGAGACGATCGAGCTCGCCTTCCTCGCCGCGCTCCAGGTCCTCCCGCCACGCCAGCGCGCCGCGCTCATCGCGCGCGACGTCCTCGGCTGGCCCGCGACGGAGACGGCCTCGGCGCTCGACACCTCCGTGCCCGCCGTCAATAGTGCCCTCCAGCGGGCGCGCGCGACTATGCAGGCCCACCTGCCGGCGCGCCGGTCGGAGTGGTCCGCCGGCGAGACCAGCCAGGAGGAGCGGGCTTTGCTCGAGGCATTCATCGCGGCGCATGAGAGCGGGGACGCCGCCCTCGCCGTGTCGATCGCGGCCGAGGACCTGCGGATCACGATGCCGCCGGCTCCGATGCTGTTCGAGGGCCTCGATGTCATCGCCCCGTTGCTCGCGAATGCGCTCCGCGAGGGCGAGTGGCGGCTGCTGCCGACCACCGCCAATCGCCTCCCGACGGCCGCCAGCTACTTCCGGGCACCCGGCGACACGATCTACCGGCCGTTCAAATTCGACGTGCTCCGCGTCGTCGACGGGAAGATCAGCGAGATCACGACGTTCGGTCCCGCGCTCTTCCCGCAGTTCGGGCTGCCGCCCACGGTCTGACCCCAGGAGTCGCTCGAGGGTCGGGACCGACCTTGCTCAGACAGTCGCGGGTGGCACGTTCTGGTTGCGCCGGAAGACGTTGTCGGGATCGTATCGCCGCTTCACCTCGCGGAGCCGATCCCAGGTCGAACCCGGGTAGGCGGCGCGGACCCGTGCCTCGCCCTCGTTCGCGACGAAGTTGACGTACGCGCCGGTGTCGTCCCCCTCGAGGTCCCGATGGAAGTCGGCGACCCAGCGCTCGCGGACCTCCTGATCCTCAGGGCCCTCGTAGAACGCCGCGACGTTGACCAGGATCCGGCTCCCGCGATGGGCGAACGCAGTCGCATCCGCAGGGACCCGCGCCATCGCACCACCAAGGACCCGAAGCTGGCAGGCACGCATGGTCGCGTCCGACGCGGCAAGCCGGTCCATGATCAGCGCAGCGGTGTCGAGATCGACGTGGTCGACGAAGAGCGTCGTGGCGACCGCCTTGGGTCGGTACTCGGGATCCTCGGGCGGGTAGATGGCGGCGTAGGGCATCGGCTGGACCATGTCCGCGAGCGGCGTCGCGAGCGCTCGCAACGGGGCGATCGCAGCGGCTGCCGCCTCGGGCTCGCCGACGCAGCCGAGGATGGCGAAGATGACGAGCTCGCCGTGATGCTCCTGGGAGACGAACGGCAGCGGCGGGCACGGCATGACGTTGGCGATGGTCGACAGCTCGTCGGGCGCGGCCGCGGCTGCGGCGATGAAGCCGGCGACGATCTCCGCCGTGGCCGGCAGGACCATCATCCCGCCGGTGAACGCGCTGACATCGTGGAGCTGGAAACGGAACCGGGTCGCGACCCCGAAGTTGCCTCCGCCACCCCGGATCGCCCAGAACAGGTCGGGGTGGTTCTCGGCGTCGACGCGGAGGAGCTTGCCGTCGGCGGTGACGATCTCGGCGGCGAGGAGATTGTCGATGGTCATCCCGTACTTGCGGACGAGATAGCCGATCCCGCCACCGAGCGTGATCCCGGCGACGCCGACGGAGCCCGTATCGCCGAAGCCGGTCGCAAGGCCGTGAGCGCCGGTCGCGGTCGTGTACTCGCCCGCCGTCAGGCCCGCCTCCGCCCAGGCCGTCCGCCCGTCGACGTCGATGTCGAGCGCTTTCATGCCGGAGACGTCGATGACGAGACCGCCATCGACGGTGCTGTGGCCGGCGGCGCTGTGGCCACCACACCGGACAGCGAGCTCGAGCCCCGTCGCCCGGGACGTGGCGATGGCCGTGGCGACATCGGCCGCGTTCGCGACACGGACGATCACGGCCGGCCGGTCGTCGAAGCTGCCAAGCGAGACACGCCGTACCGCGTCGTAGTCGGGATCGTCGGGAGTGATGACGCGGCCCGCGATGGCGGCGCGAAGGTCGGGGATGGACAGCATGGCGGTCGAAGTGGGCGTGGTCATCGGGTCACCTCGGGAGAGACGGCCGTCTCACGGCTGTGCGACGTCATCGGAGGCCTCCTGTGTCTGCAGCTCTCGAAGGTACTGGTCGAATCGCTCGAGGCGCGCCTCCCAGAGCCGGCGGTATTGCTCGACCCAGCCCGACACGTCCTGGAGCGGCGTCGGCTCCAGGCGACACGGCCGCCACTGGGCGTTGCGACCCTGGACGACCAGCCCGGCATTCTGGAGCACCTTCAGGTGCTTCGAGACACCGGGCAGGCTCATGTCGAAGGGCGCCGCCAGCTCCGTCACGGTGGCCTCTCCGAGTGCCAGCCGGGCGAGGATGGCACGGCGGGTCGGGTCGGCGAGAGCGGCGAAGGTCTGGCTCAGCGGATCTGCGTGCATCGACCTTAGTTGAGCAGATGGCTAAATAACTAGTTGGGAGAATACACCGCGACTCCGTCGTGTCAACCCGGGCGCCTGACGCTCCGGAGGTACGGTCCTGACCCATCCGAGTTGGCCTCTGGCGTCTCGCGCTAACGCGGCCTTAGCCTGTTGCCGTCGGTCAACGTCGACCCCGACGGGGACCGATCGACAATGGCAAACCCGTCGCGAGGCGGGGACGCAAAGCCACGGGCCTCTCGCAGGTAGCCGGGCTGCCGAACAGGAGGCGGACCATGGAGGTCCAGAACTTCCCGCGTGTGCGGATGGCCCTGCACGCGGTCACGACCTTGGGGCTGGTCGTCGGAGTGCTGCTCGCAGCAGCTGCCGACTTCCACCGCTAAGGGTTCGCGGCCGCCGAGCGGGGCACGCTCGGCGGCCGCATTCAACCTCCGCTGTCGCTCGTCGTCGCCGGCGCCTTGCGTGCCTCGAACCCGAGCCGGCGCGCCTCGCGAACGGTCAGCGGTTCCGTCCGCTTCCAGCTGAACGCGGTCTCGATCGCGTCCCAGACGGGCCGCAGCTCCCAGTACGCGGAGTGCGACCGCGGGAAGTCCTTGCCCGAGTGCACCCGCAGGTCGACCACGCTCGCGATGCCGTCCGCGCGCCGGAACAGGGGCTCAGCGAGGAACGACAGGAAGTCGCGCGTGTCGTAGATGTTCAGCCATGGCACAGGCAGGTGCGGTGGATCCGCCTCGTCATACGGCAGCGCCGGGATGGCGTCGAACGTGTACAGCAGAGGCGCCTGCGAACCGACCGTGACGCAGGCTTCGACCGGTGCGTCCGGCCACTCGGCGAGGAGGTCGACCAGGGCGACGCCGCCGAGGCTGACGGCGACCGGCAGGACCGGCCGTCCTCGGGCCGCCCGGGCCGCGGCCTCGAGCTCGCGACGCAGAACGCGCTGGATCGAGTCTCGGTGCCTGTGATAACCGATGACGTCGGCCAGCATCTGCGGCCCGATGATCTCGAACAGAGCCTCGCGGCGACCCTCGAAGTAATTCGTGACGATCTTCATGACCGCGTCCCGGCGGACACCGGCGCGCAGGATGGGAACGGGCATCGGCGAGGGCCGCCCGCGTCGGTGGACGGCGGCCTTCCAGTTGCCGAGCCGGAGGTCCGACGCCCGCCGCCACTCGGGGGCGACGACCGTTACATCCCAACGAAGGGCGCGGACCTGGTCCTCGAGCCGGGCGATCGTCGCGGCGTGGCCGACCGAGGTGTCGTTCGCACCGTGGACGAAGAAGAGGATCCCGCTCGGCTTGGCTTCAGCCATGTCGCGACCATACACGTCCCGCGAGGCCGCTAGCATCTGAGGGATGTCGTCCCCCACCGCCAGGCGGATCGAACCCGCCGCGATCCTCGCCTGTGCCGGGCTCGCATTCCTCGGCTGGGCCGGCCTGCTCGTCCCGTCGCTCATCCGGTCCATCGAACCCGCATTCGGCCAGGACGACGCGGGCGTCGGCGTCTTCTTCTTCGTCAATGCGGTGGCGTCCGTGGGCGGCTCCATCGGCGGCGGCCTCCTCACCGAGAGGATCGGGCGTCGCGTCGTCCTTACTGTTGCCTTCGCCCTCATGGCGATCGGCCTCGCCGCGCTCGCGACCGTGCCGACCTGGACGCTGTTCCTCGTCGCTGCCATCCCGATCGGTTTCGGGTTCGGGGCCATCGACGGCGGGATGAACGGGCTCGTCCTCGACCTCTACCCCGAGGGCCGCGGTCGGGCGCTCAATCTGCTTCACCTGAGCTTCAGCCTGGGCGCGCTCGCATCGCCGCTCTTCGTCGGACGGATCGTGGATGCAGGTGTCGACTGGCAGGCGGTCATCATCGGCAGCGCGGTCGCGGCCGTACCGATGGCGGTCCTGTTCGCGGTGATCCGACTGCCGTCCGGCCGACACGAGCACACGCCCGGCGTGAGTGCGGTGCGCACGGGCCTCGCCCTGCCATTGATCCTGCTGGCAGTGGCCATCGCCTGCTACGTCGGATCCGAGATCGGCGTGAGCAACTGGCTGGTGCGCTACCTGGAAGCGGCCTCCTTGACGCTCGCGACATCCGCGCTGGCCCTGTTCTGGGCGTGTCTCGCATTGGGCCGTCTCGTCAGCGCGCGACTCGGCGACCGGTTCGACCACGCCTGGTTCGCCGCGACATGCTCGGTCGCCGCGGCTGGCGCTCTCGTCGCCGCCGTCCTCGTGCCGTCGCTGCCGGTGTCGATCGTCCTCTTCGGCGTCGTCGGCTTCGCCTTCGGGCCCGTCTACCCGCTGATCGTCGCGGTCGCGGGCGATCGCTACCCGGCGCGATCCGCGGCGGTCACGGGGTTCCTGTCCGGGACCGCCGTCATCGGTGCCATCGTCTACCCGCCCGTCATGGGCTTCGTCTCGGTCGGGGCGGGCCTCGGCGCCGCCATGCTCGGGGCCGCCGCGCTCGTCCTCGCGTGCGGGATCGTGCTGGCGGCGGTGGCTCGACGGCCCGCGACGGCTCGTGCCGACAACGCGGAGACTGCCGTCAGCTGACCGCCGAACGAGCTCGGCGCCGCGTCCCCAGGCGCGCCAGAGACCGCCGGAGCGAGGGCTGTGCGACGGCGGCGACGTCGATCCGACCGACGTCGAGCAAGGTCATGAAGCGGCGCATGCCGGCCGCGAGCGCCTCGACGAACGCCGGATCCTTCGCCGTTGCCGCGTCCTCGAGCCAGAGGCCGAGGATCATGAGCGTGCCGGTCGTCCGGTCGAGCTTCGGGTCGAACCGGCCGACCAGCCGGTCGCCCCACAGGATGGGCATCGTGTAATAGCCGAAGGAGCGCTGCGAGACAGGCTTGTACACCTCCCAGACGTAGTCGAACCCGAACAGCGGCTTCGCCCGGCCGCGCGCCGAGACCGGGTCGAGCGGGGACAGGAACGTCGCCTCCTCCTCGGTGGTGGTCGCCAGCGGTCGCCAGGATGCAGGGACACGGCCAGCCTCGAGGCCCGCGATCAGGGATGCGTCCGCGCCGGGCGCGACCTGGACCTGCTTCCAGCCCTCGACCTTGACCTCGACGAGGCTGCCATCCGAAACCCATCGATCCCGCCACGCCGCTTCCTCGGCCGCGGTCGCCTTGTGGCCGTACGCGTACGCGACCTTCACGCCATTCAGCCGGGTGAGGCCCGCGGCGGCGACCGCCTTGAGCGCGAGGAAGTCGTCGGCCTCGGTGTCGTCGACGTCGCGCAGCGCTGACTTCGGTGCGACGGCCTCCGTCAGGGCGTAGACGCGCTCGAACCGATCCCGGCGCGAGACCATCGCCTCCCCCACCCGCCACAGGTAGTGGAGCGCGAGCGCGCTGTCCTTGCGACCCCGGTAGTGGTCGATCCGGGTCCGGTCGCTCATCACGAATGAGCGGTTGCTGACCTCCCGACCCGAGCGCAGCACGGCCCGCATCTCCTCGATCGCATCGTGGTGGTCGCGCTCGACCTCGAGCCAGCGGCCCCTCTCGCGCTCGCGACGCATCAGCACCCGGAAGTACGGCAGCTCGTCCATCGGGCGGACCGCCAGCCAGCCGCCCCACTCGAAGAACTCCCGCCGTTCGTAGGTGAGCGTCGCCCAGTCGTCGATGGTGTAGTCCGCGACCCGGCTGTGGAGCATCAGGTCGTGCGCGCGCGCAACGACGACGAGAGGGTCGAGCTGGAGGTCCTCCATGGCCCGCATGGCGGTGTCCGTGCCATCGAGGCCCCGCCAGCGGCGGCCCGGCCAGAGCCCACCGCGGCCCATGACGTAACGGCGCGCCGTGAGAGCGGAGATCTCGATCGTCACCCGGCCATCGTCGCAGAGACGACGGTCAGGCTGTGGCAGGTTCAGGTGCGCGTGTGCGGCCGATCGCGACGAGCGCGCGGCCCATCGCATCTGCAAGATCGTCCACGTCCTGCTCGGTGGCGATCGCCGGGATCGCGCCCATCCCTCGCGGCGCGAGGATGAACCCGTCGAGGAGCAGGGCAAGGAACAGGCTCGGACCGGCCGCCACACCTGTCGCGAACGCCGTGGCGCCCGGCGCGGTGCCAGGGAAGACCTGGAAGAGCGAGCCGACAGCGGAGACGCGGGCATCGAGCCCGTCGCGCTCGATGGTGGACGCCACTCGCGAGCGGAGACGCTCACCGAGGTCGTCGAGGCGGGCGTAGGTTTCTGGCGTCAGCTCGCGCAGTGTCGCGAGGCCCGCCGCCGCGGCGACGGGGCTGCCGTTGAACGTCCCGCCGTGGCTGATCGCCCCTTGTCGCCGCGCGTCGTAGACGGCCATCACGTCGGCACGGCCGCCGAACGCGGCCAGCGGGTAGCCGCCACCGATGATCTTGCCGAGCGTCGTCAGGTCGGGCCGGACGCCGTACCGGCCCTGCGCCCCGCCCGGTCCGACCCGGAACGAGATGATCTCGTCGAAGACGAGGAGCGCGCCCGTGCGATCGGCGAAGTCGCGCAGGAACGCGAGGAACTCGGTCCCGGCCGCACGGACGCCGCCTGCCCCCTGGACGGGCTCGATGAGGATCGCGGCGAGGTCGTCTTCGCGACCGCGGAGGGCTGCAGCGACGGCGTCGGGATCGCCCCACGGCAGCTCCACGACGAGTCCTTCCATGACAGGGGGCACGCCAGGCGTCCCGGCCATGACGCCGTCATGGGTCCCGTGATATGACCGCTCGAACTTCGCGATGAGCGGTCGTCCGGTGTAGGCACGGGCTGCCCGGATCGCGAACATCGTCGCCTCGGTGCCCGAGCTCGTGAAGCGCAGACGCTCGACCGACGGGACGCGGCGGCGGATCTCCTCCGCCAGCTCGACCTCGGTCTCGGTCGGGGCGGCGAAGGCCGATCCGCGGCGCACCTGCGCCTCGACCGCCGCGACGACCGCAGGATGCGCGTGACCCAGGATCAGCGAGGTGTAGTTGCCGAGGAAGTCGCGGTACTCGTTGCCGTCGACGTCGAGGATCCGGAGACCGGCTCCCGAGGCGACGTAGGGCGGATACGGCGCCGTGTAGACGGTCGTTCTGGTCGAGCCGCCCGGCAGCGACTCGGTCGCGCGCTCGAACAGCTCGCGCGACCGAGGGGTCCGAGCGAGGTAGTCATCGAGGACGGTCATCGGGCGCCTCCAGACGGTCGCGGACCGGCGCGACCGCCGGTGTCATCGGACATCGTCGCACGTCAGCGGCGGGCGCCTCGCCTCGCGGTCGACCGGGGGCTTGCATCCATCGCGTACCCTGTGCCGGCGGGGGCGTTCGGGCATCGGTCTGGGACGGTGGTTGCGCTCCGCAGATCGGGGGATCTGTCCGGATGCATGGCACACCGGCCGCCATCGACGATGGCCTCGGCGGGAAGTTCCTGCGGGACTGGCATCGCTGGATGCACGACACGACCTGCGAAGCGGTCCAGTGGGCGCGCATCGAGATGGAGATCCAGGGCAGCGACCCTGACACGCTCGCCTATGTCGACCTCGACGGCGGCCCTCCGCCGGACGACGCGATCGTCGTCGCGGTCCAATGGAACGGCTTTCCGCTCCGCGTCCGGGCACGCCACCATGGCCTGGCTGGACCCGCCGCATGGGCCGAAGCCGAAACGGCCGGCTGCGATGAGCGCGACGAGACGGTCTTCGGCCCCGACGACCGGCCGCTCGACCAGCCGCGACGGCTGGCCCAGGACGAGTATCTCGAGTGGTTCGGCGATCGCGTCGAGGACGACGACCGAGCGGGGATCCGCCGGGTCCACGTCACGTGCGAAGGCCCGGAGTACTGGGAGCTGCTGGCGCAGTCGGGCGACGACGGGCGGGCCAAGGTCCACGCGCTGTACGAATCGCTCCTCGGCTGCTCCATCCCGAAGAGCGACCTGTTCTACCCGGCCGACGCCTATGTCCTGGATGGCTCGACGCGCATGCCCGTCGGTGGTCACTACGACCGATTCAACATCTGGAACACGCACCGCGGCGCGATCCACCTCACCCACGCGAACAACACGCTCGGTGCGGAGGTGAACCTCGTAACCCGAGCCGCGATCCCGCGCCACGGGCACGACACGCCGGCGAACGACACGAGCGGAATCACCCGCTGCGGTGGCTGGGGCGCACCGGATCGCGACAGCGACCCGCATATCGGTGCGGCCGCGAACGCGTTCGTGCGGAATGGGTACCGGATCAGCCTGACCGATCCGGTCGGGCCGTACATCTCGGACCTCACCGCGACGAGCCTGCGGTTGCCAGACCCGAGCGTCGTCGACGAGGGGCGGGCGGAGATCCCGAACGGTGTGTCGAGCGAGCTCGCCGACTGGTGGCGCGTCGTCCGGCCGACCGATCCCGGGACGTCGTCACAGCGTCGGATCCTGCGGGCCGTGTTCGAACCGCCCGAGGGTGTCATGTACGTGCGCGGTGACCGCCGCCGGCCGGTCCGCGTCTCGGACCTGTACGTCCGCGACGACCGGGTGACGCACGCCGCGGCGCTCGCAACCGAAGTCCGCATGCAGCTTTTCGTGACGGCCTGGAAGGCCACGAGTCACCCGGTCCCCGACGAGCTGGCCTGTTTCGATCCGGCCTGGAGCGAGGAGATCGAGCAACGAGCACACGCCCATTGCCATCCGATGGGCGTCGCCCCGCCGCCGCCGATCGGGGCGGCGATGAGCTACACGACGAGCCGCGTCTGAGGTGGCGGCGGCGGCGCGCGATCCCGCGAACTTCATGGGTATGCAGATCGAGCGATCTGGGCTAGAATTACGGGGTAAGGGCCATGGATTCGCCGTGGCCAGGAACGTAGACGACGCACACTCGGACTCCTCTCACGACTGACGCGAGAACCCGAAGGGATCGCGTTGGCTACCGAGAGGAGTTTTCGTTTTCGTGTACAACGACAAGAATCTGACCTGCGCGGACTGTGGACAGGAATTCGTGTTCACCGCCTCCGAGCAGGATTTCTACTCGCAGCGTGGCTTCACCGAGCCTCGCCGCTGCCCGTCCTGTCGCGCCAGCCGCAAGGCTGCCCGCAACAGCGAGAGCGGTGGCTATAGCTCCGGTGGCTACAGCTCCGGCGGCTACTCGAGTGGCGCCGGCAGCTACGGCGGCAGCGGTGGTGGTGGGTACGATCGCGGTCCCCGCGAGATGTTCACCGCGACCTGCTCGTCCTGCGGCAAGGAGGCCTCGGTCCCCTTCCGCCCGACCAGCGGCAAGCCGGTCTACTGCAGCGACTGCTTCCGCAGCCAGCGCGGCGGCTGACCTAGCCTCACAGCCTCTCGGTGCGGACCGGCCCACGGCCCGCCGAACCAGCGCAAATTCTCGACCCGGGTTGTCAGTCGACCCGGGTCGTTCGATTCTCGGGCTCCGGCGCGCGACGCGGCGTCCCTGCCCGCTCGGTACGATGCGGCGATCGCTACCTCGCTGATCCCAGGCGTCGACGAGGACGCGTCCGCTCCGTGGTTCGAGGCGACGATCCCGGAGCTGGCCGCGCTGCTCGAGTCCCGCGAGATATCCGCGGTCGGACTGACAACCGCGTACCTCGATCGCATCGGGCGGCTCGATCCTGTCCTTCATGCCGTCATCGAGACGAACCCCGCGGCCCTCGAGATCGCCGCTCGACGTGACACCGAACGCCGGGCCGGACGCGTCCGGGGGCCGCTCCACGGCATCCCCATCCTCGTCAAGGACAACATCGCGACGAATGACGCGATGGAGACGACGGCCGGCTCCCTCGCGCTATCGGGCAGTCGTGTGCCGCGGGACGCGGCGATCGTCGCGCGACTCCGCGCAGCGGGCGCGGTCGTCCTCGGCAAGGCGAACCTGTCCGAGTGGGCGAACCTTCGTGGGGTCCACCCGAAGGCGGTCCGCGACGCCGGCGTCCACGTCAACGGCTGGAGCGCCCGTGGCGGTTTCACACGGAATCCGTACGATCTGGCCGCGGACCCGTGCGGATCGAGCTCCGGATCCGGGGTCGCGCCGGCCGCCAATCTGTGCGCGGTCGCGATCGGGACCGAGACCGACGGGTCGATCGTCTGCCCCTCCGGCCGTAACGCGGTCGTCGGGCTGAAGCCGACGGTCGGCCTGGTCTCGCAAGCCGGGATCATCCCGATCTCGCACAGCCAGGACACGGCGGGGCCGATGGGCCGGTCGGTCACAGACGTGGCGATCGTCCTCAACGCGATCCGCTCCCCGTTCGGGGAGGTCGTCGGCCGGCGACTCCCCAGGGACTACAGGACGGCTCTCCGCCGCGGCGCGCTCCGTGGCGCGCGGATCGGTGTCGACCGGCGCCATCTTTCGGGCGAGCACGCGGACGACGGCCTCAACCGGGTCGCCGAGCAGGCGTTCGAGACGCTCGCCGGGCTTGGAGCGACGCTCGTCGACCCGATCGAGTCGGTCGACACGGAGGCGATCGAGGACGACGAGATCACCGTCCTCGTGACGGAGTTCAAGGCCGGCCTGAATACGTACCTGTCAGGACTGCGCAACACGAACGTCCGGTCGCTTGCGGACGTGATCGCTTTCAATGACGACCGTTGCGAGGACGAGCTCCGCTTCTTCGGCCAGGAATGGATGCACGTCGCGGATGCGACCGGCGGTCTCGAGGATGCCGCTTATCGAGCGGCTCGCGCACGGTGCATCGCCGCGACGCGCGCGAACGGGATCGACCGGATCCTTGCGCGCGATCGCCTCGATGCGATCGTCGGACCCGCCTACGGTGATTCGAGCGGCCCGGCGGTGGCCGGCTACCCGGTCATCTCCGTCCCGACCGGCCTCACCGAGGACGGACGCCCGGCCGGCGTCTGGCTGTCAGCCGGCTTCCTTGCCGAATCGACGCTGCTCGGGTTCGCGTTCGACCTGGAGACGGCCGTGGGTCCGCGTCCGCTCCCGACGTTCGCCGGCACGCTTCCACCGGAGCCGCCGGATGCCGGGATCTGTGCCACTCCTCCGGAACGTCGACGGCGCGCGACACGAGCCGATCTGCACGACTGACCGTGACCCGAAGCACCATCCGAAGCCAAGGATCGAAGGAGGACGCATGACCAACCTGGTCGACATCGCGACCCAGCCCTTGATGGACCTGTGGGGCGACACCGTCAAGGCGCGCCGGATCGAGGGCGAGCGGATCACCCTCGCTGTCGTCGAGCTCGCTCGCGACTCGGTCGTGCCCGGACATCAGCACGAGAACGAGCAGCTCGGGATGGTCATCGCGGGGAGTGTCACGTTCACGGTCGGAGAGGAGACGCGCGAGCTCGGCCCGGGCGGGACGTGGCGGATCCCGTCGAATGTCCATCACGGCGTCACGACGGGTCCCGAGGGCGCCGTCGTCATCGACATCTTCGCGCCGACACGACGCGACTGGGACGACCGACCGGCACACCACGGCGTCCCGCCGATGTGGCCCTGACGCGATCCGGGCTACCCTGTCGCCTGACGGCAGGAGCATTTCGGAGAGAACGTGCGCGAACGAGGCGTCCAATCGCGGCGGGTGCGCGACAGCAAGGAAGCGGCCCGCGGACCGGGCCCGGCATCCACGGGCACGAACGTGTGGCAGGCCATCGCGATCATCGCGCTGCTGGCGGCGACCGCGGGTTGGACGACCGTGGCGGTCATCGCCTTGCGCGGCTCGGACACGGGCGCCGGGGCGCCGCTTGCGCAATCGAGCGCGTCACCGTCCGACGATCCCGACGCGGTCGACGAGGAGTCGGCTCCGCCGATCGCCGATACCCACGACGCCCCGGATCTCGAGGCAGCGCTCCCGGGCGCGGTGAACGGGGTCGACCTGCAGACGCAGAGCGTCACCGGGAGCGGGCTCCTGACCGATGACGAGTGGAGCACCTCGGTCACGACCTTCCTGACGGGTGCCGGCAAGACGGCCGCGGATCTGCAGTTCGCGCAGGCATACGATCCCGCCCAGTCGATCGACGGCAGCTTCGAGGTCTATCGCGTCGCGGGCATCGAGGGGACGAAGCTGCGCGATGCGCTGGTCAACGCCTGGAAGGGCGACTTCCCGGATCTGAAGCTGACCGATGTCACCGTCGGAGGCCAGAAGATGGTCCGCGGCGAGTTCGACGCGGACACACCCGCGAGCTACCTCTACGTCCGAGGCGACGAGGTGTTCGACATCTGGACGAACGACGAGAAGGTCGCGGCAGCAGCGATCGCGGCGCTTCCGGCGCCGGGCGCGACCGCACGCCCGCGAGCATCCGCGAGCGCCGGTGCATCCGTCACACCCGGAGCGTCGACGGCGCCCTGACCCGACGCCCTAAGGCGTCGCGATCGAGCTAGTCGCGGCTCGAACGGCGCGGACGCTCGTCCTTGGGCGGCTTCGGCTCGTGACCGGGGCGCGGCGGGCGTGGTGCGGTGCCTGGGGCCATGTCGGGCCGCTTCTCCTCGGGGCCGCGCGCGCGGGCCGCCGCGACGGAGTCGGCGAAGGCCTTGGCCGCCGCGGTCGGGAGGCTGCCCATCCACGCGGCCTCGATCTGCTTGACTCGCTCCGTCTCCGCCTCGCGGCGCTCGCGCTCGTACCTTGAGTGTCTCGCCACAACCGATCCTTTCGATGCACCGCCACGCGGGTCTCGGGGGAGTGTACCCGCCCGGCCCCGAGCACACCCGCGACCGGTCCTGCGCCGTCGCCTATCCTTCCGTCGTGAGCCTGTACACCCTTCACGACACGGGCGACCTCATCGAACCGGTCATGCTCGCCGCATTCGATGGCTGGGTCGACGCGGGCTCCGCTGCGACGACCGCGCTCGGCGTCCTTGCCGATGATGGCGAGGTCGTGGCGACCTTCGATGCGGACCGGCTGTTCGACTACCGCGCGCGCCGTCCACCGCTCGAGATCGTCGACGGACGGCTGACCGAGCTCACATGGCACGAGCTGGTCGTCCGCCGGACGCGGCTCGAGGAGCGCGACCTGCTCGTGCTGGTCGGTCCGGAGCCCGATTACCGCTGGCGTGCGCTGACGACCGACGTGATCGACCTCAGCCGAAGGCTCGGGATCGTCGAGTGGATCAGCCTCGGGGCGATCCCGGCGGCAGTCCCTCACACGCGGTCTGTACCGATCATCGGGACCGAGGCGACGCCCGGCCTTCTGCGTGGCACGGTGTCGGCGGGTCCCGCCGGCACGCTGCGCGTTCCGTCTGCGCTCGTCTCGGCGCTCGAGATCGAGGTCGCGGCGGCCGGCATCCCGGCGCTCGGCTACTTCGCCCAGGTCCCCCATTACGTGTCGGGGCCGTACGCGACGGCCGCTCTCGAGCTGCTCCGCGCGCTCGGGACGCATTTCGGCACCGAGATCGCGCCGGGCGAGCTGTCCGAGGAAGCCCGCGACCTTCGGACGCGCCTCGACGCCGCGGCGAGCGCGGACGAATCGACCCGCGGCTACGTCGAACGCCTCGAGGTGATGTACGACGAGCAGCGGCTGCCGTCCGGGGACGACCTCATCTCGGACATCGAGAGGTTCCTGCGCGACCAGGGCCGGAACATGCCGGGTGGCAGTCTCCCGAACTAGGCGGGGACGCTGGGACGAAAACGGCGAAACGGCCGCCACCCGAAGGTGACGACCGCCGACCGTGCGTGAGTCATCGTCGACGGACCGCCGTCAAGGCAGGTTGCCGGCTCCGCCGCCGCCCGGCATCCCGCCGAGGGGTCGACGCGCCGCCGGTCGAAGGTCTCGGTGTCCGGCGGTCCGTTCGCGATGACCACACGTTAGGCCCCGATCCGTGCTCCACACACCTGCCATCCGTCATGGAAATGGCATGGACGGATGACGATGAGCGGCCGGTGGCGATAGGCCGGGGCACATACCATCGGCATCTCGACCCCAGTGAGAGGCTTCGTCATGACATTCAACCCCGGCTCCCGGCTCGACCCGGGCCAGATCTCCGACCGGCGCGGCATGGGCGGCGCCGGCGGCATGGCGATCGGCGGCGGCGGCGCCGTCGGCCTGATCATCCTTCTCGCCTACGTCTTCCTGGGCGGCAACCCGTCTGACATCGGCCCTGCGCTCCAACCCGGAGCGGTGACGAACCCCGAGAGCTCCGCGCTCGCGACTGATTGCAAGACGGGACAGGACGCCAACGAGCGGGACGACTGTCGGATCCTCGGATATGTCAACAGCATCCAGGCCTACTGGACCGCCGCGTTCTCGCAGTCCGGGGAGACGTACCAGCCGGTCGACACCGTGCTCTTCACCGGCGCCACGTCGAGCGGCTGTGGCACCGCAAGCTCCTCGACCGGCCCGTTCTACTGTCCGCGCGACAAGCTTGTCTACCTCGATCTCGACTTCTTCCGGGAGCTCCGTTCACGCTTCGGGGCGAAGGGTGGCTCGCTCGCCCAGGGATACGTCCTCGCCCACGAGTACGGCCACCACGTCCAGGATCTGCTCGGCTCGTTGTCGGGAGGCGGTGGCGGGGCCGGCGCGACCGGTCGCTCGGTGCGCACGGAGCTCCAGGCGGACTGCTTCGCCGGCGTCTGGACGAACCACGCGACGAGCACCGGCTATCTCGAGAAGATCACGGAGGCCGACGTCGCCGACGCGCTCGACGCCGCGGCGGCGGTGGGTGACGACCGGATCCAGGAGGCCACGCAGGGTCAGGTCGACCCCGATTCGTGGACACATGGTTCCTCTGAGCAGCGTCAGCATTGGTTCACGACCGGTTACACGGGTGGCGACCCCGGCGGCTGCGACACGAGCGGCGCTCTCTGACCGACCTTCCAACATGACACTTCCTGTCATGGATGAGCGTATCGTGTCGACGTGCGCGCATCCCGGCTCGTATCACTCCTGCTGCTCCTCCAGGCGCGCGGCCAGCTGACTGCGGCCGAGCTGGCGGCCGAGCTCGAGGTCTCGGAACGGACCGTCCATCGTGACGTCGAGGCCCTGAGCGCCTCGGGTGTGCCGATCTACGCCGAACGCGGATCGCATGGCGGCTTCCGCCTCGTCGACGGGTATCGGACCCGCCTGACGGGTATGACCCCGGACGAGGCCGAGGCGCTGTTCCTGGCCGGGTTGCCGGGCCCCGCCGCCGAGCTCGGCCTGGGGACGGTGGTCGCGGCCGCTCAGCTGAAGGTCCTCGCCTCGCTGCCACCCGAGCTTCGCGCCCGCGCCTCGCGCCTGGTGGAGCGATTCCACCTCGACGCCGGCGAGTGGTTCCGGGCGAGCCAGCCCGTCCCGCATCTCGGTGCGCTCTCGGAAGCGGTCTGGAGATCCACTCGGATCACGATCGACTACGACCGGGGCGAGGGTGCGACTCGCCGCATCCTCGAGCCACTGGGGCTCGTGCTGAAAGCCGGGATCTGGTACGTGGTCGCGTCGGTGGACGGGCAGATCCGCACGTATCGCGCGTCGCGCGTGGTCTCGGCGGAGCCCACGGACGAACGGTTCGATCGCCCCGACGGCTTCGACCTCGCCGCGTACTGGTCGGAGTCGTCCGCAGCGTACGAGCGTGACGTGCCCCGCGTGACGGTCGATGTCCGGGTCCGTCCCGACCGTCTCGACCGCCTGCGGGACGCCGTCGGCAACCGCACGGTCAGCGAGGCGCAGAGGCTCGACGACGCCGACCCAGAGGGTTGGATCCGGCTCCGGCTCCGGCTGGACTGGCCGGACGAGGCCCACCGCCATCTTCTCGCCGGAGGCCGGTGGGTCGAGGTGCTAGGCCCGGCCGACGTCCGTGCTCGCATCGCCTCGACGGCCCGCGCGATCGCCGAGCGCTATGGCGCCGATCTCGCCTGATCGCCTCGGGGTGTCGCTGGTCGCCATCAGGAGCGCCCGACGGACGGCCTCGCGGGTCTCCCGTCGACGGTCGGCCTCGAGGGCACGGTGGAGTTCGATGAGGTGCATAGCCGACAGTTCTAGGTACATGACAAGTCCTCGGAACGGTTCTTGCGCCCCTTCGGGTCGCACTTCCTGCACCGTAACAGCGATACCTGCCAGAACATGTCATGAAGAGGATGGCATCGCGCGGGGATGGCGCGGTCGTGCGTTGTCGGCTGCGCTCCTCGCTCACGCAGCTTCGGCTGCGCTCACTCCGGTGCTCCCCGCCGCCTTCGCCGGCACCATCCCGCGCGACGATTCTCGGTTCCCGGAATGGGGTGCGCCGTCCGCGCCTTCTGGCACGAGCCCCTTGCCGCCTGCTCGGGTTTCAGCCGCCGAGGGACATCCTTGGGACGTTGGAGGTGGCGAGCTTCTCTTCGAAGCGGCGGGCTGCCTCGTCGAGCTTGGCGAGATGGTCGGCGAGGAGAGTGCGGGCCGCCTCTGCCTTGGCATCGAGGCCGGTCAGCTCGAAGACCTTCCAGTGGCGGAGGATCGGGAGAAGGACCTCGTCTCGGTGGACGCGGATGTCGTAGATCCCGGCTTTCGCGATCTGGGCGGCCTTGCGGATGAAGCCCGGGATGCCGGCGCCCGGCATCTGGAACGCGAGGACCTCGTCGACGATCGCGCACACGGCCGCGGACGGCTCGAGGACGAGGGCGGCCGAGATGATGTCGCGATAGAAGACCATGTGGAGGTTCTCGTCGGCGGCGATGCGGACCATGATCTTGTCCGCGACTGGGTCGTTCGAGTAGCGGCCCGTGTTGCGGTGAGCGATCCGGGTCGCCAGCTCCTGGAAGGTGACGTAGGCAAGCCCGCGGAGGGTGTCCGGTGACTCGTGGTCGTAGCCCTGCTGAAGCTGGGTCATGCGCCCCCGCTCGAGCATGACCGGGTCGATATTCCTGGTGACCGTCAGATAGTCCCGGAGCACGATCGCGTGGCGGCCCTCCTCGGCCGTCCAGCGACCCACCCAGTTGATCCACGCGCCGTCGCCCGATCCGAACATGCCGTGGATCAGGCGGTGATAGCTCGGCAGGTTGTCCTCGGTCAGGAGACCGATCTCGAAGGCCGTCTGGGCGACGCCGGTAAGCCGCGGCTGGTCGGGCGTCCAGGGCTCCTTGTCGTAGTCGCGCCCGAGGCGGTACGGGATGTAGTCGTGCGGGAACCATTCCTGGGCGACCGATGCGTGCCGGTCGAAGAGGCGCCCCGCCTCTGGCTCCAACTCGTTCAGAAGTGAGCGCTGGTCGTAGTCCGTCATCGGTCAAGCGTAGTCGCGTTCGGCCAGAGCGACGCGTCGGACGTGTGCGAGGCTGCACGGGCGACCGGAGCGGCCGCCGACCGGGCCGCGGCCGACACTCATCACTCCGCTACCCTCTGCCGGTGATCCGGAGCGTCGTCGCCACCCGCTATGTCATGGCTCTGCGCGAGGGCGGGTCGCTCCCGGGGCTCGTCGAAGCCGATGACGACGGGCTTTACGTCGTCAAGTTCCGGGGGGCGGGCCAGGGACCGCGCGCGCTCGTCGCCGAGTGGCTCGCGGGCGAGATCGGCCGCGCGGTCGGGCTGCCGGTGCCGGACCTCGTCGCGATCGAGGTCGACGCGGCGCTCGGTGACGCGGAGCCCGACGAGGAGATCCACGATCTGGTCCGCGCCAGCGCCGGCACGAACCTCGGGATGGACTTCCTGCCGGGGGCGCTCACCTTCAACCCGGCTGCGTCGACGGCGGCGGACGTCATCGATCCGGACTTCGCGGCGGACGTCGTCTGGTTCGACGGTCTCGTGACGAACCCGGATCGTTCGCCGCAGAACCCGAACCTGCTCGTCTGGCATGGTCGACCATGGCTCATCGACCACGGAGCTGCGCTCTATGTCCATCACACGTGGCGGGATCCGGACGCTCACGCGCGGCGGTCGTTCGAGCGCATCCGCGACCACGTCCTGCTGCCGTATGCCGGTTCCATCGAGGCCGCGGACGCCCGGAACGCCGGACGTGTCGACGAGGCGCTCCTGACCGCGTTGGTCGCGGCACTCCCCGACGTGTGGTTGCCGGACGATCCGACCGTCGGCGACGCCGATGCCCAGCGGGCCGCCTACGTCCGTTACCTCGCCCGACGGCTCGAGGCGCCGCGCCCGTTCGTCAAGGAGGCGGATGATGCCCGGGCCGCGGCGTAACGCCTTCCAGTACGCGATCGTGCGGGTCGTGCCGCGGGTCGAGCGTGGCGAGGGGCTCAATGTCGGCGTCGTCCTGATGTGCCGCCCCCGTCGCTACCTCGGTGCCCGGATCGCCCTCGACGAGCGGCGCCTCACAGCGTTCGCCCCGGATCTCGATCCGGCGACGATCCGTCCGCACCTCGACGCCATCGAGCGCATCGCCGCGGGTGATCCCGATGCCGGCCCGATCGGACGCCTCGAGCAGGCCGAGCGTTTCCACTGGCTCGTCGCGCCGTCGAGCACGATCATCCAGCCGTCCGAAGTCCATTCGGGTTTGTGCGACGACCCGGCGGCCGAGCTCGATCATCTCATCGCCACGCTCGTCGCGACCACCTCGCCGTAAGGGCGGTCAGCTCCGCGTCGTCGGCGCGCCGGCCAGACGCGCCTCGCCCTCGGCGACCGCCTGCTCGAGCGATCCGGTGCGGCTGGCGGTCGCCACCTCGAATCGCACGTCGACATCCTCGGCCGACCCGTTCGTCCCGGCCGCGACCGCGCGCCCGAGCCGCTCGACGAGCGTCCGTGCCGCGCGGCCGCTGGTCTCGGGCAGGAGCACCCTGAAGCTTCGGGCGCCGAAACGGACCGCACGATCGGTCTCGCGTGCCTCGGCTCGGATGGCGTCGCCGAGGGCGTGGGCGACACGATCGGTGACGGTGGCCGGCGCGTGTCCGTTCAGCTCGATGATCAGCACCGACGCCGGACGGCCGTAGCGTGCGTGTCGCGCGGCCTCGTGGCGGAAAGCGGCTACCCAGTCTGGCCGGGTGTCGAGCTCGACCGGTCGCCTGACGCGGCCCTCGACCGCAGCGGTCCGTCGGGGCGCGGCTGACGGGCCGACGAGGAACGCCTCGATGTGTTCGGCGGCCCGGCCGTCGTCACGTTCGTCGTGATGGTGGTCGGGGAGGACGAACCTGCGCGATCTGCGCGGACGGACAGGCTTGGTCGGGATGGGGTCTGCTGACTCGGGCACGTGCCGGCTAGTCTACCGCCGAGGGTCCGGGTGAGCCGGAAACGGAGACGGGAGTGGTGCGTCCGGTCGACACGAAACCGTCGAACGGCCCGCTTATCCCTTGGCCGCCCGATCCGCCGCCTTCTTGGCGCGCTTGCCCGCCTGGTAGGCGGCGAGGGCCTCGGCCGAGTCGACGTCGCCGAGCGTCGGCCAGGTCGGCGCGACCTCCTCGTACCCGGGTGGACGGACACCGAAGCGGTTGCCGAGGACCGCGATGACGGCCTTCGTCTTCATCTCGCCGAAGCCGGGCAATCCGCGGAGGCGCATCTCGAGGTCGCGGCCGTCGACGGCATCGGTCCACACCCGCGCGGCGTGATCGCCGTAGTCCGTCGCGATCGCCTCGCACAGCGCCTGCACCTTGCCTGCCATCGAGCCCGGGAAGCGGTGCAGCGCCGGCGGCGTGCGGAAGATCGTCTCGAGCTCTGCCGGGTCCATCGCTGCGATCCGGGCGGCGTCCAGGTGTCCCAACCGGCGCTGCAGCTCAGCGGGTCCGGAGAATGCCTTCTGGACGGTGACCTGCTGGTCGAGCGCGAACCCGATCAGCAGCGCGAGCGGATCGTCGGCCAGGAGACGGTCTGCGTCGGGGTCGCCGGTGAACGGGAGCGATTCTGGCTTCATGACGCCATGGTAGCCCGCGAGTCAGACCATCCGGCGCTGGAGCCCGTTCGCCAGGGCGACCGCCGCGGAGGCGATGACGAGCGCACCGGCCGCGAGGAACAGGGCCGTCGCGTTCGTGTCGACGACGATCGCCGCGATCGCGAGCGAGAGCGGAGCGGCGACGACCGACCCGAGCATCAGGAAGCTCATCGTCCGGCCCAGGACATCGGGATCCGTCCGGCCCTGGACCCAGGCGACGACGACGACATTGATCCAGCCATTGAGCGCGCCGATCGCCGTCAGGATGACTGCCACCACTGCCGCCGACGGCGCGAGGCCGACCGCTCCGAGCCCGACGCCCGCGAGGAGCACGAACGCGAGCACGATCGACCCGAACCGACGCGGGTGCGGCAATGAACCGGCAGCCAGAACGCCGACGAGCGACCCGGCGCCGTATGCCGCAAACAGGAACCCGAGTGTGAGTGCGTCGCCGCCGAAGCGGACGAGCACGAGCCACGGCAGCCCGACGACGACCGACCCCGTGAAGGCGAGATTGGCCGCCGTCGAGAGGATGACGATCGAGCGCATCACCGGGTCGCCGAGGACGATCCGGCCGCCCTCGACGAGCGATGCCAGGATCGACGGTCGTGTTTCGATGGGTCCGTCTTGCGGCGTCGGCGCGTTGCCACCGGACCGGACGAACCAGAGCATGAGCGCGGCGAACGCGAACGTCGCCGCATCGACGACGAACGCCGCACCGACGCCGATGAGGGCGACGGCGATGCCCGCGATCGCGGGCCCGACCGTACCGACAAGCTGCGCGGTCCCCTGCATCACTGCGTTCGCGGCGGCCAACCGCTCGACAGGGACGAGGCGTGGCACGAGCGTGTTGATCGCGGGCAGGAAGACCGCGTCGACGGTGCCGAAGACGACCCCGACGGCGGCGAGATGCCACAGCTCGACCCGGTCGCCGATGACGAGGCCCGCCACGAGGGTCGTGAGAACGGCGCGCGCGACGTTCGAGACGAGCGCGAGGTCACGGGGCGAGATCCGGTCGGACAGGACACCGCCGACCAGAAGGAAGGTGCCCCGCGGGATGGCGGCGGCGATCAGGATCAGCCCGAGCGCGAAACCGGAGCCGGTCAGGCCAAGGACGAGCCACGCCAGGGCGATCGTGTTGAACTGGTCGCCGAGGAGCGAGACGCTCTCGCCGATCCAGACGAGGCGGTAGTCGCGCCCCGCGAGAGGCGCCAGCAACGAGACGCGGCCGAGCCGTCCGAGGCGTCCGGGCTGCTCCGGTACAGCCTCGATGCCGGTCATTCGATCAGGATCCGCACACCGTCGCCAGCTTCATCGACCTCGAGGATCGAGCCCTTGACGCCCGCCTCGATGGCGTGGCGGATCCGGTCCGACGTGGCCTCGGAGATGCCCGGGACCTGGGTGATGGCGGCCCGCCCGAGCGACAGCGGGATCCGGAGGTTGATGACCGTCCGGCCCTTCTCGGTGACCTGGACACGCAGGGTTCTGCCCGGTCTGTCGTCCGGACGAGTGTCGGCCCGCGCAGGCGATGTCTCGGATGTGCCCTCGTCGCCCGACGACGACGGGTCGCCTCCCCCCAGCGCATCGATGATCGGGCCTGCCTCGTCGGCGGTCAGACGGCCCTCGGCGAGCAGACGGAGGACGCCCTCGAGCGCCTCGTCAGTCATCGTCGAACTCCATGATCTGGACACGCGTGGTCTCGTCCGCGGGATCCGGCTCGCCGGTCTGTCCCTCGGGGATGGGCCCGCCGCCGTCGAGTGCCGCGAAGCGTCGCTCCGCCTCGGCGACGTCGATCTCGCCGCGCTCGAGAGCCCGAAGGACTCCGAGTCGCGCGTCTTCATATGCAGCGGCGATCGCACCATTCCGTGGGGGCATGGCCTCGTGGGTGTCCCCGCGGTCGTCCTCCTTGGTGGGCTTCGCCTCCGGGCCCGACGGACGAAGCAGGGGCGCCCGCGCCGCCACCGCGACGGGTCGGACCACGTTCAGATCACCCGACATCGAACGGAACGTGACGAGCGGACCGGTCGCGCCGATCGACAGGGTCCGGTGACCGCGAGCGCCCTCGATGTGACCCTCGAGCTCCGAGTGCAGGTCGCCCGACATCGTCGCCATCTCGATCCGGACATCGCCCGCCGGCGCAAGCCTGGCATCACCGCTGACGGTCTCGATCGCGAACGGACCGGTCCCCGCCAGGCGCCCGGCGATCGCCACGTCGCCGCTGGTCGTGCTCACCTCGAGCGCCCGCAGCGTGCCGGCGCGAAGCTCGACATCGCCGGATACCGTCCGCGCCGTCACTTGCGACTCGGCGGTGGCACGGATATCGAGATCGGCCGAGATCGCCTCGACGACGATGCTGCCGCTGGCGCCGCGGAGGGTGACATCGCCCGACGTCGTCTGGTAGCGCTGCTCTCCCAGGAGACCATCGCCTCTGATCTCGGCGCTGACGGTCTCGACGACGAGCGTCGTCCTCGGCGGAAGCTCGACCTCGAGGTCGGCCGTCGAGCCCCGGTTCGACGACGGATCATCCCGCAGGCCGGCGCCGTCGAGCAGCGAGGCACTTCCCTCCCCGAGCTCGATGCCGAAGTGCGAGTCGAGGTCGCGACCGTCGACGTCACGGACGCGGAGGGTCTCTCCCTCGACCGCCCGGATGCGGATATCGCCGGCGCGCACACGGATGGACACGATGCCGTCGGCACCGATGTCATGGGACAGCTGGCCCTTCGTCGCGGCGGTCATCGCGAGGTCCTCCCGAGCGCACGGATCGCGGTGGCCGCGTCCTCGGCGCTCATCTCGTGCCGCGCGACAGCCGCGAGGATCTCCTCGCGGGTCCTGCCCGCGACGGGCTCAGTGGTCGCGTCGTCGGCGTCGTCGGCGTCGGCGCGAGGGCCGAAGCCCAGGGCACGGACGAGGGCCTCTACTCGCGACCGGACGGTCGGGTAGCTGATCCCCAGCTCACGCTCCATCTCGCGCAGATTCCCGCGCGAGCGCAGGAAGCTCTCGAGCAAGGTCAGCTGGTCCCGTGTCAGGCGCCCGAACCGCCCGACACTGAAGTCGCCTTCGAGGCTCGTTCCGCAGCTCCGGCACTGGAGACGGGTGACGGCCAGCTCGTTCGAGCAGACGGGACAGGTCGAGATGACGTCGTGCGGCATCGGATCCGCCTATCGGCCGTATGCGCGGGCACGCGTTGCCGCTCGAGGCGTCGCCGAAGGGCGGCGTGTCCCAGACGCGGGCGGCGACGCCTGGGACGCGGTCTTGAGGATCCGTCGATCACGCAGGTCGGCAGACAGGTCCCGCTCGCGTTCGGCGGTGTGGTAGTGGGCGAGGGTGAGGTCGAACATGTCGCACGTCCTTGGTGTGTTGTGGCGTGATGCGTCATGTTATAGCAACTCACCTTTCACATTGTCAAGTCTCGCTTTCCTTTTGTGATGCTTTTCGCTCCCGACACCGTCATTCGTCCAGAGTCGCACCGGGCGAGCGGCGACGTTGCTTGATGACGCGCGTCCGCTGGAACGTCGCGCAGGAACGCCGAGACTGACGAGCATCGACCGGCCGGAAGGCGTCCGGCAACGACACAGACACGACGGAGCCCACAGCGATGAGCACTCACATCGAGATCTTCGGGAGCGACCAGGACTGGACCATGCCGGCCCTTCTTGTCGTCCTCATGACGATCCTCGCGATGCTTGGCATCGTCGCCAACGTCGCGGTCGCCTGACCCCTCCCACGCATACAACGGCCCCGGCCAGGACGATGTCCCGGACCGGGGCCTCCGCATGAAGCGACCGCTCGCTCGCCGCTCGGGGTCAGCTCCCGCGGAAGGTCGAGGCGTTCAGGGTGAGATTGCCCACGACCGACCGGTAATACCGTCCGATGGACTTGGGGGCCATCCAGGCGGTGTAGCCGGGAGTACGCGCCGAGGCGAACTTGAAGTCGTATGCCCCGACGAAGTTCGACGAGCTCGTGAAGATGGAGCCCATCGACCGGGTCGAGCGGAACAGGCCGGACAGGATGTACGACGCCGAGGTGATGCCCTCAGCGAACACCGCCCGAGCGCCGGCCCGCAGGAAGCCCGCACCGAAGTTGTCGACGCGCTGCTTCGCGACCGTCTTGGTCGGGTTGGGCCGGCCCCACTCGGAATTGCCCGAGGCATAGCACAGCCGGTTGAGGATCACGACTGCGTTGGGGGCCAGCTTGATCGCGGTCCGAACGTAGTACTCGCCGTAATACTTCGTGTTCGAGTTCCCGCGGAAGGCCGCTGCGTTGAGCCCGAAGCCGTCCTTCGTGTACTTGGAGAAGGCGCCGTACGGGCTGGGTGAGCCGTTGCCGTGGCCGAGGTAGATGATCACCTTGGCACCCTGGGCCGCAGCCTTGACGCGCGACCAGGTGGCGTTCGGGCTGTAGATCTCGACGACCGTCGCCCCGTAGGAGCGGGCTTGCGCCGCGTACCGCTTCGCGCTCGTGATGTAGGTCGACGTGCTCGAGCCGACCGGCCCGACGATGACGACGACCTTGATGCCCGCGGCGGACGCGGGACCTGGGTTGGCCACACCGAGGGCGCCTGCAAGAGCGATCGCGATGGCCAGGCCGATCACGCGTGCCGGCCGACTGATGGACGCCCGCTGGGCGCCGTCTTCCTGGACTGTCAAGACTCATGCCTCCTGATCCGCCGGAACATCGCGCCTGGGGTCGCGATGACGGTGGGACTGGTGCGCCGACGGCAGGATCGGGGAGAGGAGCATCGGAAGGCCACCATCCGACGTGCGCGCACGTGCGCGGCGACGTCGATGAGGGGGGTTCGGATCGGCGGATCCGAGGCGGCCGGGATGGGACCCGACACAGGGACAGTGTCTGCCGTTGGGGCGGCGTTCTTCTGTTGGGCCTGTCTACGATGCCTTTGCCTGGGAGCCGCGCCAGCCTACCAGCCGAAACGGGTCATGTCACCCTTCGGGGCCGTCTCGCGCGATCGCCGCGACTTTTGCGTTGGCAAGATGCACCAGGTCCGAGGCTGCGAGCTCGACCTGCAAGCCCCGTCGGCCGGCCGAGACGAAGATCGTCTCGAGCTCGAGCGCCCCCGCGTCGATGACGACGGGGATCGGACGCCGTGAGCCGAGAGGGCTGATCCCGCCGACGACGAAACCCGTCGCCCGCTCCGCCTCGGCCGGGCTCGCCATCACGGCTCGGCGCCCTCCCATGGCATCGGCCAGCCGCTTGAGGTCGAGCTCGCGGTCGACGGGCACGACGGCCAGCACGAGTCGTCCGTCGACCACCGCAGCGAGCGTTTTGTGGACGCGACCCGCGTCGACGCCCAACGCCTCCGCGGCGTCCGACCCGTACGGGGGACGCCGGTCCCGGTCCCGCCCGTGGCGTTCAGGCGCGTCATAAGCGTGGACGCGGTGGGCGACGCCGGCTCGCACGAGCAGATCGAGCGCGCGGGTCGCGATCGTGGCCACGCTCGGATGCTAGCGATTTCGGCTATGCTCCGGTCGGTCTCATCGCCGTCCGCGTCCATCCACGCGCGGTGATCGGACCGCCGTCGCGCTCCTCGTCGGTGCCCGCGGCGGGACACATCTCAGGAGCGACTGCTTGACCTTCGATTCACTCGGCCTGTCGGCCGACCTCGTGCGCATGGTCGCCGAGGAGGGGTATGAGACCCCGACACCCGTCCAGGCTGCGGCCATCCCACTCGTGCTGCAGGGTCGCGACGTCCTTGCCGCGGCGCAGACCGGGACCGGCAAGACCGCCGCGTTCGTGCTGCCCATCCTCGACCGCCTGCGCGGCCACGCCAACACGAGCTTCTCGCCGGCCCGGCATCCGGTCCGCGTGCTGATCCTCGTCCCGACACGCGAGCTGGCGATGCAGGTCGATGCCAGCGTGCGCACATACGGCCGGACCATCCCGCTCCGCTCGACGGTCGTCTACGGCGGCATCCCGATGGACCCTCAGATCAAGGCGCTCCGCGACGGTGTCGAGATCCTCGTGGCGACGCCCGGCCGCCTGCTCGACCTCGTCGGCCAACGGGTCGCCAACCTCGGTCAGGTCGAGGTGCTCGTCCTCGACGAGGCGGATCGGATGCTCGACATGGGTTTCCTGCCGGACATCCAGCGGATCATCGCGCTGCTTCCGTCGAAGCGGCAGAACCTGATGTTCTCGGCGACATTCTCGGACGACATCCGGCGGCTGTCGGGCGGGATCCTGCGCGATCCGGCCACGGTCGAGGTGGCACCGCGGAACACCGCCGCGGAGGCCGTCCGCCAGCTCGTCTACCCGGTCGATCGCGACCGGAAGGAGGCGCTGCTCGCACACCTCATCCGCAAGGACGACCTTCGCCAGGTGCTCGTCTTCACGCGGACGAAGCTCGCCGCGACACGCCTCGCGAACCGGCTCGATCGGGAGGGCCTCGACGCCGTGGCGATCCACTCGGACCGGTCCCAGCCGGAGCGGACACGGGCGCTCGAGGGCTTCAAGTCAGGCGACATCCGGGTGCTCGTCGCGACCGACGTCGCGGCCCGCGGACTCGACATCGAGGACCTGCCGGTCGTCGTCAACTTCGAGCTGCCGTGGAACCCGCAGGACTACATCCACCGCATCGGCCGGACCGGCCGTGCCGGCGCGACCGGTGAGGCCATCTCGCTCGTCTGCATCGATGAGACGGACCTCCTGCGTGGCGTCCAGCGGATGCTCCGGCACGCGATCCCGTGGACGGTGGAGGATGGGTTCATCCCCGATCGCGATGCCGAACCGCGACCGCTGGGGATGCGCGCCGGACACGCCCGGACCAGCCCGGAGCATCATGCCCACCGGAAGCCCGTCCGCCGGCGGGCCGGTGCCGGAAGCGCCCACGGCTGAGGCGCCGACGGCGTTGCCGGTCAGCTGACGCCGACCTCGTCGACCATCGCACCCGGGAAGAAGAAACCAAGCATCAGGTCGGCTCGGATCCGTTCGACCGCGTAGCGGTTCACCAGTGCGTGATCTCCGATCGAGACACCCGACTCGGGGTGCTCACGCAGTGACAGCCGGACGTCGCGCAGCAGCAGGAATTCACCCGACGGGCGTGTCAGCGCACGACCCGGGTCGAAGCCCGGCAGCGTCGCGAGGTCGCCCTCGATCGCGTACGGTCCGGCCTCGAGCTCCACGTGATGCCAGGCTGCATGGACAGGGATGCCCGGATCATCATCGGCCACCGCCACGAGGACGTCGTCGCTCGCGATCGACATCGAGCCGGCTGCCGAGGCAGAGGACTCGCCGAGCGCCTGCCAGGCGGCCCGCTCGAGCGACAGCGATCCGCCGTCGACAAGGGCGTCGCGAAGGTCGCCCTCGTACGCGAGGAGGCCGCTCGCCATCCCGCCGCCCGTGTAGGCATCGACACGGATCGCCATCAAAGCCACACCCCCGTCTGGTTCGTCCGAGTCTCGCCCCGCCCATCGGCCAGCGCCAGACCCATCGGTACCGGCCGTCAGCCGCGCTTCGTACGGGCCGTCAGGGGATGTCCGCGCAGGACAGGCAGTCGGACTGTGGCTGGAACGCGAGCTTGAGCAGGGATGACACGATCTTGTTCGGGTCGGTCCTGCTCTGGTTCGTCAGGACGGCGATCCCGATCCTCTCCTGCGGAAGCCACCGGACGACCGCCCGGGCGCCGAGGAAACGGCCCGAGTGACCGAGCGTCGGACGCCCGTCCACGATGACCGACTGGAGACCGAGGCCGTAGGCGATCCGCGGGTCGTACGCCGCTGTCCGCGCGATGTCGGCGACCATCGCGTCGCGCGAGTCCTTCGTGAGGAGGTCGCCGCCGTAGAGGGCAGCCGCCCAGCGCACGAGGTCGGAGGCGCTCGTCGCGATCGAGCCTGCCCCGCCGGCCGCCGTCACGACCGAGGTGAACGGGACGATCGCCGTGCCGTCGGACAGGTCGATCGCGGGCAGCTTCGGATCCGTGCCGAGGAAGCGGTAGCCGTGCGCGACGGGACCCGGCCACGGCTTTCGCGGCTGCTGGTAGAACGTGTCATCGAGACCCAACGGCGCGAAGAACCGGTCACGGAGCTGGTCGGCGAGCGACGCCCCGCCGACCGCCTCGGCGAGCATCCCGAGAACGAGGTAGTTCGTGTTCGAGTAATGCCACTCCTTGCCCGGCTTCGCGAAGGGCTTGCCGAGATACTTGAGAGACCGGGCTGGGTCCCAGACTCGGGTGGGCTTGCTGAGCAGGGCGTGGTCGACTCCGGCGCCGAAGTAGAAGTCGCGCAGCCCGCTCGTATGGTCGAGAAGCTCGCGAACGGTGATGGCGGGGTCGATGGGCAGTGACGGCAGGTAGCCCTTCGCCGCACCGTCGAGTGACAGCCGGCCGTCCTCGATGAGCGCGAGGGTCAGGGCGGCAGTGAAGGTCTTGGAGACGCTGGCCACGGAGAACGACGTGTCGGGCGTGACCTGGACGCCGGTCGCGACGTCGGCGTCACCGGCGGTCCCTCGCCAGATCGAGCCGTCGGCGAAGACGATCGCGGCGGACATGCCGGGTATGCCGTACTTCGCACGGAGCCGGGCGAGGCGGGCGTCCAGGGCGTCGCGCAGGAGCGGCGTCGCGCTCGGGCTGCCGATCCGACGCGGCCACGGGACAGCGTTCGGCGTGTTCGGTGGCAGCTTCGCGGACGGTGCCGGGGTGACAGCCGGGGACGATGCCGGACCCGGGACCGCGGATGGCGGCGTCGAGGCGGATTCGGACGCACCCGACGCGGGGACCTGGGATGTGGCGGCGATCGGCGTCTGCGAAGCGTTGGGGAGCCGGGGCGTCGGGGTGGCCGAGATCGCGAGCGGCCCGGTCGACTGGTCGAAGCGTGGCGACATCAGCCACCCGCCGACCGCGACGCCGAGCACGACCGATGCGACCAGGATCCGTCGGGCGGCGCGATTCACGAGGGTCGAGGACGAGGCATGTCGACCGCACCATAGCGCGAGCCGCTGACCTGTACCATCGGCCGGTGAGTCAGCCCCCCGACGCCGCGTCGCTTCTCCGTTCGGTCGGCCTGATGGCGGACGGGCCGGTGCTGTGGGGCAGGCCCGTTCCGGCGTCCGGCCCGGGCGTCTTTGCGATCGAACTGCCCACCCCGCTCGCGACGGCCCCGATCGACGTCAGCCGAGTCGGCAAATGGATCGAGCGGGTCGACACGCTGCGCCTCGACGGCGAGCGGCCGACATCCAAGGCAGTGGCGGCGAGGCTTGCCGCATTCTGGCTGGCGACCCAGTCCGTGGTCTACATCGGCGCGTCCGATGCGTCGGTCGCACGACGTGTCGCGGCGATCGGCCGGACCGAGCTCGGGGATCGACGACCGAACCCGAGCGGGCACTGGCTCAAGACGCTTCGCTCACTCGACGGGCTCCGGATCTGGTGGGCGGCCACGGATGCGGCCGAGGAGTATGAGGACGCGCTGTTCACGGCCTTCGCCGAGGGGCTGTCCGCCGCGGATCTCTCGAAGGTGCCCGACCCCGACGTCCTCCTGCCCTGGGCGAACCTCCGCCGCTCGACCGGCGAACGCAAGGCGACGGGATTGACCGGCACGCTTCTGCCCGACACCGCAGAGCCCCCGGCTCCGCCGACCCACGTGGTGCAGCTGCCCGATGGGGACGCCGAGGGTGCGCGAGGTGAACCGGCCCCCGCGAAGCGCCGGGCCGCGCCTCCCGCTCCGCGGCCCGCGCCCAGGAAGGCGCCTGCCCTTGGCGGTCCACCCACCGGCACGACCCCCGCTGGAGTCGTCCCGGCCGAGGCCCTGACCGCCGAGGGCGAAGCCCGCCTCCGCGCCGAGCTCGACGAGCTGACGCTGGTCAAGCGGCCGCAGATCATCGCCCGGATCCGGACCGCGAAGGAGCACGGCGACCTCAAGGAGAACGCCGAGTACCACGCTGCGCGGGAGGAACAGTCATTCCTCGAGGGGCGCGTCCAGGCCATCGAGGGGCGACTGCGCTCCGCGGTCATCGTCGCGGCACCGGTGGCCGGGTCGCGCGTCGGGCTGGGGTCGGTCGTGACCGTCGACGACGATGGCGACACCGTCACTTACACCATCGTCGGCGCCGACGAGTCGGACCCGGGACGCGGCCGGATCTCGTCGTCGTCACCGGTCGGCCGCGCTTTCGTCGGCCGCAATGAAGGCGACGATGTGGAGGTCGTCACGCCAGCGGGCGTCCGTCACTACCGGATACTCGGAATCGCGTAGGAGGGCGCAGCGCGGGGACGGCGCGGGCGTTCGTTGGCGACTGCGCTCCTCGCTCACCGCAGCTTGGGCTGCGCCTCGCTCCGGTGCTCGGCGCCGCCTTCGCCGGCACCGCCCCGCGCCGCGATTCTCAATTCCGGGGTGGTGCGCCTGTGAGGCGCGTCTTTGAGATATTCGAGCGTGGCTGGGACTCGAAAGTGACGGGATGTGTGCGAAGTGGCGCGTGGCCACGCTGAGATATCGCGAAAGCGCGTCTGACAGGAGCGCGCGATCCGCCTCGCGGCCCGCCTCGCGCCGCGCCCGCCGGCCGCGCCCCGCGGTCGCGGCTATTTCTGCGGCTCGACCAGCTTGTGCTCGACTGCGTAGAGGGCGGCCTGGGTGCGGGACGCGAGGCCGAGCTTGCCGAGGATGTTCGAGACGTATGTTCGGGCGGTCCTCTCGGTGATGAACAGGGCCGTCCCGATCTCCTTGTTGCTCATCCCCTGCCCGAGCAGGCTCAGGACGTCCTTTTCCCGATCGGTCAGTGGCTCGACCAGGGAATCAGCGGCGGTCGTCTTGTTGCGCATGCGCTGGGCGAGCAGGCGCGCGACGGCCGGATCGAGGTGGACCTCGCCGTTGTACGCGGCTCGAACGGCCGCGGCGACCTCTTCCGCCTCGGCGTCCTTGAGCACGTAACCGGATGCTCCAGCCTCGAGGGCGGCAGTGACCTGCTCCTCCTCGATGAAGGAGGTCATCGTCACGATCTCCGTGACAGGGCGCTCCGCCTTGATCCGGCCGATGGCCGTCACACCGTCCATGTTCGGCATGAGCAGGTCCATGAGGACGACGTCCGGCTCGAGGCGGCGGGCCATCGCGACACCCTCGGAGCCGTCGGTCGCCTCGCCGACGACCTCGATGTCGGGCAGCTGCTCGAAGAACATGCGAAGCCCCATCCGGACGACGGAATGGTCGTCGACGATGAGAACGCGGATCCTGGTCTCTTCGGTCACGGTTGCTCCCGGCGCGGCGGCGCCATGACGGGGATTCGGACGTTGGGCGGGGGCGCGGTGGAGTCTAGCAAACGGCCGTTGTAACAGCCGTTCGGTCCCCTCAGCTTGCGAGCGGGATCGCCCCGACGACGGCCGCGACGAGGTCGTTCGGCCGGAAGGTCTTGCGGACGAAGGCATCGGCCGCGGCCGTCACGTCGCCCTGCTCGCCCGTGTCGCTGCCGCTCATGACCACCACGCGCACGCCGGGTGCCGAGGAGCGGACGCGGTCGATGAACCGCAGACCCCCGTCCACGTCGGGCAGGCGGGGGTCGAGGACGACGACGTCGGGGTGCGTCTCGCGAACGATGTCGAGGGCCGGCTCGGCCTGTCCGGCGGATCCGACCACGACGATTCGGTCACCGATGCAGATGAGGCCACACAGGCTCTCCCGGACCCGGTCGTCGGCGTCCACGAGGACGACTCGAACAGGCGCGGGCTGGCCGGGGACGGTCTCCATCGGGTCATCCTGCGGCCCGCACGGTCGGAACGAAACGGACCTTCGCCGGTGACGGCGCTCGGCGGAACGACGGTCCCGCCTACGTCATCCGTCGCGGATCGACGCGGCTTCGATGGAGGCCGGCGTCGTCCCTGCGGCGCTGATCGCCGCGTTCGAGATGACGACCTCGATGACGGTCCCCTCACCCGCCAGGCTTCGGACGGCGATCCGCGCCCCGATCTTGTCGGCGCGCGCGCGCATGCCCGCGAGGCCAAGGTGGCCGTCGGGGACCTTCGAGGGATCGAAGCCCTTGCCGTCGTCGGTGATGCGCAGCCGAACCCCGCTCGCGATCCGTCCGAGCTCCAGACGCACCTGCCGAGCCGAGGCGTGCTTGACCACGTTGTGGAGCGCCTCCTGCGAGATCCGGTAGAGGACCTCCTCGATCGGCAGCGGCAGGCGCTCATCGAGTGTGCTCTCGACGACGATCGGCAGACCGAGCCGGCCCTGGAGCGCGGCCGTGTGCGTCCGGAGCGCGCGCGACAGTCCGTCCTGCTCGAGGTTGCCCGGCCGGAGCTCGAAGATCAGCGCGCGCATCTCGGCCAGCGCCTCGCGCTGCAGGTCGCGGAGCTGCGACAGCTGGGTCCGTGCCGCCGCGGGGTCACGATCGAGCAGCATCTCGACCGAGCGCGACACCAAGGTCATCGAGAACAGCGCCTGGGTGACCGAGTCGTGCAGCTCGCGCGCGAGATGCGCCCGCTCCTCGCCGGCCGCGAGCTCGCCCGCCTGGCGGCGCAGGTCGCGCTCGAGACGGTCGCGCTCGCTCACATCACGCGCAGCCCCGTGCGCCCCGATGAACACCCCATCCGCAGTCATTCCCGTGCCGTTGATCTCGACCAGCACGTCGTGCCCATCGGCGTGGCGGAAGGGCAGGCGCATCCGGTGCACGGCCAGCGGGTGACGGGCAAGCCACCGGAAGCGGACCGCGGCATCCCGTCGCGCGCTCGGGGCGAAGATCTCGCCGTACGGCCGTCCCATGAGCTCGGTCGGCTCGATGCCGAGCATCGTCCGCGCCGCATCACTGATGAACGTCAGGGTGCCCTTGGCGTCGGTCAGCCAGACGAGGTCGGGCGACGAGGCGACGAGATAGCGATAGCGCTCCTCGGATTCGCGCAGCTCGCGCTCCAGCCGCTCGCGCTCACTGATGTCGCGTGTCGAGCCATGGATGCCGGCAAAGCGACCCTCCCCGTCGACCATGCCGATGGCGCTGACCTCCACCGGTGTCAGCCGGCCGTCTGGCCCCTTGAGCCTGAGGATCGAGATCTGTTCGGTCGTGGGGTCGGCGATCAGCTTCGCCCAGCGATCGGCGGCGGTGCCGAGGCTACCCTCGTCCATGACGCGCGAGAAGTGGCCACCGATGACGTCTTCGGGTTTCCAGCCGGAGATCCGCTCCATCGCTTCGGACATGAACGTGAAGTTCCCGTCGGCATCTGTCGAGAAGACGACGTCCGGTGCGTTCTCGACGAGGAAGCGATAGCGCTCCTGCGATTCTCGCAGCTCACGTTCGAGCCGCGCCTGCTGGGTGATATCGCGGACCGTCCCCTGCACGCCGGCGAACTTCCCGTCCTCCCAGATCGACACGGCCGTGATCTCGCCCGGGAACGTCGTCCCGTCCCGATAGCGGAGCATGTACTGGAAGCGCCGGACGACATCGTGCTCCTGACGCTGCTCCTCGAAGTTCGCGACCGCTTCCGGCAGCGATTCCTCGGCCGTCAGATCGGCGAAGGTCAGGTTCGCGATCTCTGCCGGGGTCCAGCCGAACAGCGCCTCCGCGCCTTCGGCCATGAACAGGAACCGGCCCTCGGCGTCGCACCGGTAGATGACGTCCGGCGTCGTCTGGACGAGGTTCCGGAAACGTGATTCGGACTGTCGGAGGCGGGCCAGCAGACCGGAGTTCGTGATCGCGATGGCGGCCTGGTCGGCAAGGCCCTGGAGCAGGTCGAGCTCTTCGTCGTCGAAGTCGCGCGGGGTCCGCGACGAGATCGCGAGCGTCCCGATGACCTCTCCGCCAGGGGCCCGAAGCGGGGCGGCAGCCATCCCGCACAACCCGAGGCCCATCGCGACGTCGTCGTCGTTGCCCACGTGGGGGATGCGCGGGTCGGCCGTGTAGTCACCGGTCCAGATGGGCCGGCCGAGCTGGGCGGCAAGACCGTTGATCCCACCACCGACGGGGAACCGCATGTCGAGCAGGAGCGCTTCTGTCTGCGCATCGACGGCCCCTGTCACGACGACCGGGATCAGGTTGGTGCCGTCATCGGCCATCCGGGTGAGGTGCGCGCCGTCCGTGCCGAGCAGCCGGCGGGCTTCCTCGACGACGCGATCGAGGATCACCTCCGGCTCGCGCAGGGCGGCGATCCCGGCCGTGATCTCCCGCAGCGCCCGCTCGGTCTCGGCACGCTTGGCGACGGCGGCCTGCGATCG
>JBJMMQ010000099.1:0-11250 GCA_045804705.1 Chloroflexota bacterium | reverse complement strand
CGTTCGCCATCGCGGCGGCGGCGAGAAGCAGCACTACCGTCGCATCGACTTCCGGCGCGACAAGGAAGGCGTTCCGGCTCGCCTCGCGACGGTCGAGTACGACCCGAACCGGTCTGCCCGGATCGGCCTGCTCTTCTAACGCGACGGCGAGAAGCGCTACATGCTCCTCCCGAACGGCCTGAAGGTCGGCGACGTCGTGGTCTCGGGAGCCGGCGCCGAGGCTCGCGTGGGGAACGCCCTGCCGCTCGCCAACATCCCGCTCGGCACGACGATCCACAACATCGAGCTCGTCCCGGGCAAGGGCGGCCAGATCGTCCGGTCCGCCGGGGCGGCGGCCCAGCTCCTCGCCAAGGAAGGCACGGACGCGACTGTCCGTCTGCCCTCAGGTGAGATGCGCCGCGTCCCGCTGCGCTGCATGGCGACGGTCGGCCAGGTCAGCAATCTCGATCACGAGAACCAGAACCTCGGCAAGGCCGGCCGCGCGCGTCATCTCGGGCAGCGGCCCGAGGTCCGCGGCGTCGTGATGAACCCCCGCGACCATCCCCACGGTGGTGGCGAGGGCAAGTCACCCACGGGCATGCCGCCGAAGACGCCATGGGGCAAGCCGGCGATGGGATATCGCACTCGCCGGGCCAAAACGACCGGACGGCTGATCGTCCGATCGCGTCATCGCAAGTCGTAGGAAAGGAGGTCGGAGATGTCCCGTTCCATCAAGAAGGGTCCGTTCATCGAGCTCCGCCTCCAGGGGCGGGTCGAGGAGATGAACCGTCGCAACGAGAAGAAGGTCGTGAAGACCTGGTCTCGGGCCTCGGTGATCTTCCCGTCGTTCATCGGCCACACGATCGCCGTCTACAACGGCAAGAAGCACGTCCCGGTCTACGTGACCGAGAACATGGTCGGTCACCGTCTGGGTGAGTTCGCCCACACCCGCAACTACCGCGGGCATGGCCGGCACACCGAGCGGTCAACGGCGCTGAAGTAGGAGCCGATGACCATGCGCGTGTCCGCAACTGCCAAGTACCTCCGAGGGTCGACCCGGAAGGCGAACCTCGTCGTCGCCGCGATCCGTGGACGGCCGGTCGAGGAGGCCACGGCCCTGCTCCGGTTCATGCCCCAGCACGCCGCCCGCGACGTCGAGCGGGTGCTGAAGAGCGCGACGGCGAATGCGGAGAACAACCACAACCTGTCGGCTGAGGACCTCGTCGTCGCGGACGCACAGGCCAATGAGGGTCCGACGATCAAGCGCTGGCGCCCCCGGGCCCAGGGCCGGATGTTTGCGATCCACAAGCCGATGACCCACATCACGATCACCGTCTCGGACCGGGAGGCCTGACCATGGGCAGGAAAGTCCATCCGTACGGCTTCCGCCTGGGTGTCTCGCGCACCTGGACCGCGAAGTGGTACGCCGACAAGGAATACACGTCCCTCCTCAAGGAGGACATCGGCATCCGCCAGCTCGTCGAGCGGCGCCTCGCGAACGCGAGCGTGTCGGGCGTCGAGATCGAGCGAGGCATCAACCACGTCACCGTGACGATCCACACGGCGAAGCCCGGGATCGTCATCGGCAAGGGCGGCGCCAACGTCGAGATCCTCCGCCAGCAGATCGGCGCGCTCACGAAGCGCAAGGTCAAGCTGGAGATCAAGGAGATCCGCCAGCCGGAGCTCGACGCGCACCTCGTCGCGATGAACATCGCCGGCCAGCTCAGCCGTCGGATCGCCTTCAAGAAGGCGATGAAGCAGGCGATCCAGCGGTCGATGAAGTCCGGCGCCAAGGGTGTCCGCATTGCCGTCGCCGGCCGCCTCGGTGGCTCCGAGATGGGTCGTCGGGAGTGGGACCGCGAGGGTCGCATCCCGCTCGGCACACTCCGCGCCGACATCAGCTACGGCCAGATCCACGCGCATACGACGTATGGCCGGATCGGCGTCAAGGTCTGGATCTACCGCGGCGATCTCGCTCCCGAGCGCCAGCTGCCGCGTGAGGCGGCGGGCGCGGCACCGGCCGCCGCCGGACAGGGAGCCTGACCGATGTTGATGCCGCGACGCGTCAAGCACCGCAAGGTGATGCGCGGTCGGATGTCCGGGATGGCGAAGGGCGGTCACACCGTCGCCTTCGGCGACTACGGCCTCGCGACCCAGGAGCCGGCCTGGATCACGAGCCGCCAGATCGAGGCCGCCCGGCGCGCGATGACCCGCTCGGTCAAGCGCGGCGGCAAGATCTGGATCCGCGTCTTCCCCGACAAGCCGGCGACGAAGAAGCCGGCCGAGACCCGGATGGGCTCCGGCAAGGGCGCGCCGGACCACTGGGTCGCCGTCGTCCGACCGGGCCGGATCCTGTTCGAGATGGCCGGCGTCGGCCGCGAGGAGGCGGTCGAGGCGATGCGCCTCGCCAGCCACAAGCTGCCGGTCGCGACCCGCGTCGTGACCCGTGACGGCGCCCACGAGGCGAGCTGATGGACATCGTGAAGATCCGGGAGCTCTCGGACACGGAGCTCGACAACGCCCTTCGCGAGGCGAAGCAGGACCTCTGGCAGGCGCGCTTCGCGCTCTCGACGCGCCAGCTCAAGGACTACAGCACGATCCCCCAGACCCGACGAACGATCGCGCGGATCCTGACCGTCCAGCAGGAGCGGAAGCTCGGCCGGACGGCCCAGGAGATCACGCGATGACAGGAGCAACGAGCCCGGTGCAGAGCAAGCGCAAGACGAAGGTCGGGCGCGTGGTGAGCGACAAGATGGACAAGACGATCGTCGTCTCCGTCGAGCGCCTCGCCCGCCATCCGCTGTACAAGCGGGTCGTCCGGCTGAGCACGAAGTTCAAGGCCCACGACGAGGCGAACGACGCCCACGTCGGCGACACGGTCATGATCGAGGAGTCCCGGCCGCTGTCCGCGACGAAGCGCTGGCGCCTCGTTCGCGTTCTGCAGCGGACCGGCGAGCACGGCAGCCCCGCGGACATCGTGTCCGAGGAGGCCGAGACGTCCGAGGCGATCCATTCGGCGGCCCACCCGGGCCGGACGCGGAGTGAATCCGCGATCGACACCGAGGCGTCGGCGACCCAGGCCGATGCGTCCGACGACGCGCGGAGCGAGCCGGCCGCAGGGGAGGCCGTGTGATCCAGCCGCAGTCTCGTCTGCGCGTCGCGGACAACACCGGTGCGCGGTCGATCCAGTGCATCCGGGTCATGGGCCGTTCGCTGAAGACGTCCGCGGGTGTCGGTGACGTGATCATCGCCAGCGTCAAGCAGGCGATTCCGAACGCCGCCGTCAAGAAGGGTGACGTCGTCCGAGCGGTCATCGTCCGGACGGCGAAGGAATACGGCCGCGCCGACGGGAGCTATATCCGTTTCGACGAGAACGCGGCCGTCCTGATCAACAACCAGGGCAACCCGCGCGGGACACGGATCTTCGGCCCGGTTGCCCGCGAGCTCCGCGATCGGAACTACATGAAGATCGTGTCGCTCGCCCCGGAGGTGCTGTGATGGCGATCGCCACGGCAGAGCGCGGCGCGCGGCGCGTCACGAAGGTGCCCGAGATCCGTCGCGGCGACACGGTCGTCGTCCTCGCCGGCAAGGACGCCGGCAAGCGCGGGACGGTCGAGCGCGTCGTCACCAACCAGCAGGGCGCGAAGAAGACCCGGGCGAAGTACGGCCGACAGTGGGCCGCGCTCTCGCCGCTCGCGACGGCAGCCGTCGTCGTCGAGGGGATCAACATCGCGAAGCGGCACACGAAGCCCCGCCAGAGCTCGAACACGAACGACCGGACGCCGAAGGTGACCCAGGGCGGGATCATCGATCTCGCCCAGCCGCTCGCGATCGGCAAGGTGATGCTCGTCTGTCCGCACTGCGACAAGCCGACCCGGATCGCCCACAAGGCGCTCGACAACGGTCGCCGGGTCCGCGTCTGCCGCCACTGCGGCGAGCAGATCGAGGTCCGCTCATGACCGGCCGCCTCCGTGAGCGCTACACGACCGAGGTCGCGCCCACGCTCCAGAAGCAGTTCGAGTACGGCAACGCGATGGACGTGCCGCGCCTGTCGAAGATCGTCGTGAACATCGGCCTGGGCGAAGTGTTGACCAACGCCAAGGCGCTGGACGCGGCAGTCGGCGACGTGAGCCTGATCACCGGCCAGCGGCCGATCGTGACAAAGGCGAAGCGCTCGATCGCCCAGTTCCGGGTCCGGACCGGCAACACGATCGGGGCCAAGGTCACCCTCCGCGGTGAGCGGATGTGGGACTTCCTGGAGCGGCTCACGACCCTGGCCCTGCCGCGGATCCGCGACTTCCGCGGCGTGCCCGGCAAGTCGTTCGACGGTCGCGGCAACTACACCCTCGGGCTTCGCGAGCAGCTCGCGTTTCCGGAGGTCGAATACGACAAGGTGGATCGTCTCCGCGGGCTGGAGATCAGCATCGTGACGACGGCGAAGACCGACGAGGAGAGCAAGCGTCTGCTCGAGCTCCTCGGCATGCCCTTCGCCTCGTAGGCGCGGGGGAGGTAGAGATGGCCAAGAAGTCGATGATCGCCAAGGCAAAGCGCGAGCCGAAGTTCAAGGTTCGTGGCTACTCCCGCTGTTTCGTGTGCGGGCGCTCGCGCGCCTACATGCGGCGGTTCGCCCTGTGCCGGATCTGCTTCCGGGAGCGCGCCCTGCTCGGCGAGCTGCCCGGCGTCACGAAATCGAGCTGGTAGAGACCGATGAACATCTCCGACCCGATCGCTGACATGCTGACCCGCGTGCGGAACGCCTCCCGGGCGCGCCACACCGAGGTCGTCGTCCCGGCGTCGCGGACGAAGCGCGAGATCGCCCGGATCCTGAAGGACGAGGGCTTCATCGCCGACGTCCGCGAGGACCAGGACGGCCCTCGGCTCGTCCTCCATCTGACCCTCAAGTACGTCGACGGCAAGGTGCCGGTCGTCTCCGGGCTGAAGCGCATCAGCAAGCCCGGGTTGCGCGTCTACGCGCGCAAGACCGACATCCCACGCGTCCTCGGCGGCCTGGGCATCGTCATCGTCAGCACGAGCCAGGGGATCATGACCGGCGCGCAGGCCCGCAAGGCCGAGCTCGGCGGCGAAGTCCTGGCATTCGTCTGGTAGGCGCGCGATGTCTCGAATCGGTCGCCTGCCCGTCGCCGTCCCCTCGTCCGTCGAGGTGACGATCGACGGCCGTCGTGTCACCGTCAAGGGTCCGAAGGGAACGCTCAGCCGGGAGCTCCATCCCGACATGACCGTCAGCCGCGAGGACGGCCAGCTCGTCGTCACCCGGCCGACGGAGCAGAAGACGCACAAGCAGCTCCACGGTCTGACGCGAACGCTCGTCAACAACATGGTCGTCGGCGTCACCGACGGCTATCGCAAGGGCCTCGAGATCACGGGCGTGGGTTACCGCGCCACCAAGGTCGGCGAGAAGCTCCAGCTCAACCTGGGCTACAGCCACCCGATCGAGATCGACCCGCCCCAGGGGATCAGCTTCGAGGTCGAGAACCCGACCCGCCTCGCGGTCGTCGGCATCGACAAGGAGCTCGTCGGTCAGATCGCGGCCCGCGTCCGGGCCACGCGCAAGCCGGAGCCGTACAAGGGCAAGGGTGTCCGATACGCCGGCGAGCAGATCCGCCGCAAGGCCGGCAAGGCCGGCAAGATCGGCGGCAAGAAGTAACCCAGATGAAGAACAGCCCCGAGGAACGAACACGATGACGCAGCTAGCCTCCCGCGGCGCAGCCCGGCAGAAGCGCCACGCCCGGATCCGCCTTCACCTGGCGGGGACGGAGGGGCGGCCGCGTCTCGCGGTGTTCCGCAGCCTCAACCACATCTACGCGCAGGTCATCGACGACGCGTCGGGCACGACGCTCGCCGCCGCCTCGACGGTCGAGAAGGAGCTCAAGGGCTCCAAGCAGACCAAGTCCGAGGAAGCGGCAGTCGTCGGGAAGCTGGTCGCCCAGCGGGCAAAGGCCGCTGGCGTCGAGCGCGTCGTCTTCGATCGAGCCGGGTTCCGGTACCACGGGCGGATCAAGTCGCTCGCCGATGCCGCCCGCGAAGCCGGCCTCGATTTCTGATCGGAAGGAGCCTCCGTGGCACGTATCGACGCCAATAAGCTCGCGCTCGAGGAGCGCGTCGTCCAGATCAATCGAGTCGCGAAGGTCGTCAAGGGCGGCCGGCGGTTCAGCTTCAGCGCGGTCGTCGTCGTCGGTGACGGCGCGGGCCACGTCGGGGTGGGGATCGGCAAGGCCGGCGAAGTGCCGGAGTCGATCCGCAAGGGCGTCGAGGACGCCAAGAAGAACCTGATCAAGATCCCGATGGTCGGGACGACCATCCCGCACCAGGTCCAGGTCGTCTACGGCGCCAGCAGCGTGCTCCTGAAGCCCGCCTCGCAGGGCACCGGCGTCATCGCCGGCGGCTCCGTCCGGGCGGTCCTCGAGTCGGCCGGCATCCGTGACATCCTGTCCAAGATCCACGGCTCGACCAACCCGGTCAACGTGACCCGGGCGACGATCGAAGGGCTGCGCAGCCTGCACTCGGCCGAGGAGCTCGGCGCCCGTCGCGGCGTCAAGCTGACGAGCCGCATCGCCGGACAGCCGGCGCCGGTGGCCGTGGCCGGGGAGGTGACCGGTGGCCGCTAAGCTGAAGGTGACCCAGACCAAGAGCACGATCAGCCACATCGCGCGCAACCGGGCGACCGTCCGCGCGCTCGGTCTGCACGGGATCGGCAGCACCAGCATCATCACCGACAACCCGGCGACCCGGGGGATGGTCCGGCAGGTCCGGTTCCTCGTGACGGTCGAGGAGATCGCCGACGCCGAAACCGGAGACAAGGCATGAAACTCCACGACCTCCAGCCCGCCGAGGGCTCGCGCAAGGCACGCATCCGCGTCGGCCGGGGCATCGCCGCCGGCAAGGGCAAGACCGCGGGCCGGGGCACGAAGGGTCAGAAGGCGCGAGCCGGTGGCTCGATCCCGCCCTGGTTCGAAGGCGGCCAGACGCCGCTGCACATGCGCATCCCGAAGCTGCGCGGGTTCAAGAACCGCTTCAAGGTCGAGTACGAGGTCGTCAACATCGGGGCGATCGGCGCACTGGCCGAGGCGGGTGCCTTCGAGCTCGAGGGTGACGCCAAGAAGGCCTCGAAGTCAGCCCCCATCACCGTCAACCAGGACATCCTGCGGGCGGTCGGCCTGGTCCGGACGCTCAACAAGCCGATGAAGATCCTCGGCGCCGGCGAGATCTCGACCCCGCTGTTCGTCGTGGCAGACGCGTTCACCGCGTCGGCCCGGGCGAAGATCGAGGCCGCGGGTGGGTCGGTGAATGTCCTCGAAGTGCCCAAGACGCCGCTCGCGGCGCTGGGCGTGACACCCGAGGACGAGGATGCCGAGGCTGCGGACGAGCCGGCGGCCGAGACGCAGAAGCCGGCCAAGGCGCCGAAGGCCACGAAGCCGAGAGCGGAGGCCGCGCCGGCCGTCGTCGAAGCGCCGTCCGAGCCCGAGACCGAGCCCGAGACCGAGGTCGAGACCACGTCCGAGCCCGAGCCCGAGGCTGCGGATGCCGCGGCCACGGCGTCGGACGATACCGACGCCGAAACTGACGAGCCGACTGCGGCCGACGACGCGGAGCCGGCCTCCGGCGACGACGCCTGACCCGTGTTCGAATCCCTCCTCAACGCCTTTCGCGCACCCGACATCCGGCGCCGGATCCTCTATGTCCTGGCGCTGCTGATCGTCTTCCGCCTGCTGGCCTCGGTGCCCATCCCGGGCGTCGACAAGGCGCAGCTCAAGGTGTTCGTCGAGGGCAGCGCGCTGGCCGGCCTGCTCGACCTCTTCTCGGGCGGCGGCCTGTCGCATTTCTCGGTCGTCGCGCTCGGGATGAACCCGTACATCAACGCGTCGATCATCATGCAGCTCATGACGGGCGTCGTCCCGTCGCTGCAGGCGCTCAGCCGCGAGGGTGAGTTCGGGCGCAACAAGATCAACCAGTACACCCGCTACCTGACGGTCCCGATGGCGATCCTCCAGGCGTACGGCGTCCTGGCCCTGCTCGCCTCGCAGAACGTGCTGACCGGCTCGTTCGACCTGTCGAGCTTCGAGACCCTCACCCAGATCGCGACCTTGACCGCAGGCGCCGTGGTCCTGATGTGGCTCGGCGAGCTCATCACCGAACGCGGCATCGGCAACGGCATCAGCTTCATCATCTTCGCTGGCATCGTCAGCCGCGCACCGGGAGCCCTCGGTGCGTTCTGGGCCGCACCGAACTTCTCGCTGGCGATCGCGTTCGCCGTCGTCGCGATCTTCGCGGTCGGCGTGATCATCTACATCCAGGAAGGCCAGCGCCGGATCCCGATCCAGTACGCGAGCCGCGTCCGTGGCCGGCGCATGTACTCAGGCGGTCAGACGTTCCTGCCGCTGCGGGTCAACCAGGCGGGCGTCATCCCGATCATCTTCGCGGTCAGCATCCTGCTCTTCCCGCACCAGCTGGCGACCTACTTCTCGACCTCGAACATCCCGATCGTGAAGCAGATCTCGGAGTTCATCGTCATCCTGTTCAGCAACACGTCGCCGTTCTACATCGTCACGTACTTCCTGCTGACGATGGGCTTCACCTACTTCTACACCGCGTTCACGTTCAAACCTGACGAGACCGCCGAGCAGCTTCGCAAGAACGGCGGCTTCATCCCGGGCATCCGGCCGGGCCGGCCGACCCAGGACTACCTGGCCCGCGTCGTGACACGCATCACCTTCGCCGGGGCATTGTTCCTCGCGATCGTGGCAGTCTCGCCGTCGGTGATCGCGCTCGGCTTCCCCGACCTCGGGGCGCTCGGACTCGGTGGCACGAGCCTCCTGATCGTCGTGTCGGTCGTCGTCGAGACGATGAAGCAGATCGAAGCGCAGCTGATGATGAGGAACTACGAAGGCTTCATCAGGTGACCTCGGTCACGTCGGCGGCGAAGGTGACGGCCGATCCGTCCGTTGTCGCCTCCGGGCGCTCGCTCACGCAATCCTCCGACCGATGGCTCGCGGTAGCGTCGCCTCGGTCCTCCGAATGGGCATCCTCGGCTCCGCCTTCGGCTCGGCTCGCCACCTCCGCCGATTCTCGGTTCGGCGCGCCTTCGGCTCGACTCGCCGGCTTCGCCGATCCTCGATTCGGCCAGCCCGTGGGGGCCGCCGGGACCGTCGAGTGACGGTGATCGTCCTGCTCGGCGCTCCGGGAGCAGGGAAGGGGACCCAGGCGCCGATCCTTGCCGAGCGCCTCGGGGTGCCCGTCCTCGCCTCGGGCAACCTGTTGCGAGCCGCGGTCGCTGAGCGGACGGCGCTCGGTCGCGAGGCGGACCGGTTCATGAGTCGCGGCCAGCTCGTCCCGGACGCCACGATCGTCCGCGTCTTCCTCGACCGACTCGAGGCCAGCGATGCAGTCGACGGCGCCATTCTCGACGGCTTCCCCCGGACCAAGGTCCAGGCCCAGGCGCTCGACGACGCCCTCGCCGAGGCCGGTCGCCGAGTGGACCTCGCAGGCTACATCGAGGTGCCGCTCGAGGAGCTCGTCGAACGGATGGCGAGCAGGCGCATCTGCACCGCGAACGGCCACGTCTACAACCTCGTCTCCAATCCGCCAGCGACGGCCGGCGTCTGCGACATCGACGGATCGGAGCTCGTTCAGCGGGCCGACGACCACGAGGCGACCGTGCGGGCGAGGATGGTCGAGCAGGTCCCCTCGCTGCTCGAGGTCGTCGACCATTACCGCGATCGCGGCGTCCTCCGCTCTGTCGACGGCCGTGAACCCATCGCTGCCGTGAGCGAGGAGCTCCTCGCGACGGTCCACGCCATGCGGACGGGCTGACGATGGTCACCCGGAAATCGCGCTCGGAGATCGAGCGCATGCGTCGCGCCGGCAAGCTCGTCGGTGAGGTCCTCGACCTCATCGAGGGCGAGCTCCGCCCGGGCGTCTCGACCGCCCGCCTTGACGCCCTCGCCGAAGCGCACATCCTGGCCTCCGGTGGCGTCCCGTCCTTCAAGGGATATCCCGGCATCAATCCTCGCCGGCCCTTCCCGGCCAGCGTCTGCATCTCGATCGACCACGAGATCGTCCATGGCATCCCAGGCGAACGGACGATCCGCGACGGCCAGATCGTCTCGGTCGACGCGGGCGCGATCATCGATGGCTGGCACGGCGACGCTGCCCGGACGTTCTACGTTGGTGCGCCGCCGGCGCAGGTCGCAAGCCTGATCGACATGACGCGCGAGGCCATGATGGCCGGCATCGCAGCAGCCGTACCGGGTAACCACATCGACGACATCTCGGCCGCCGTCGAGTCGGTCGCCAGGCGTGGCGGTCTCGGTATCATCCGGCAGTTCGTCGGTCACGGCATCGGCACCGAGATGCACGAGGAGCCACAGGTCCCGAACTACCGGACCGGCCGACCCGGTCGCAAGCTGGAGCCCGGGCTGTGCCTCGCCATCGAGCCGATGTTCACGCTCGGCGGCTGGGATACCCGGATCGAGCCGGACGACTGGACCGTGGTCACTGCGGACCACTCGCTCGCCGCGCACTTCGAGCATTCGATCGCGATCACCGACGACGGTCCGACGATCCTGACGGTCGCCTGACCGTGCGGTTGCCGGAAGTCGCCTTCTTTGGTACGCTACGCGTTCGTGTGTCGGCCCACCTGGGTCGACACTGCCTGTGAGAAAGGGAAGCACACAGACCTGTGGCCAAGCGCGACGCGATCGAAGTCGAGGGAACGGTCATCGAGCCGCTCCCGAACACCATGTTCGCGGTCGAGCTGGAGAACGGCCACCGGGTGCTCGCCCACATCAGCGGCAAGTTGCGCATGAACTTCATCCGCATCCTGCCCGGCGACCGGGTCCGCGTCGAGCTGTCGCCCTACGACCTGACCCGGGGCCGCATCACCTACCGACTCAAGTAATCGCCACCAGTCACGAGACGATCGAGGATCCGTTGAAAGTCAGAGCTTCCGTCAAGGCGCGCTGCGACAACTGCAAGGTCATCCGTCGCCACGGCACCGTAATGGTCATCTGCACCAATCCCAAGCACACGCAGCGGCAGGGGTAACCGATGGCCCGAATCGCCGGCGTCGACATCCCGCGCGAGAAGCGCGTCGAAGTCGCCCTCACCTACGTCTTCGGGATCGGGCTGCCCACCAGCCAGAAGATCCTCGCCCAGACGAACATCAACCCGGACACGCGCGTCCGCGATCTGACCGAGGAGCAGGTGAACCGGCTCCGCGAGCTCATCGACCGGCGCTACAAGGTCGAGGGTGAC
>JBJMMQ010000098.1:0-9663 GCA_045804705.1 Chloroflexota bacterium | reverse complement strand
CGTCCGACGACGTCGCGCGCGGGAAGCCCGCCCCGGATGGCTCTGTCGCCGCAGCCGCGCGGCTCGGGGCGGATGCGGCGCGCTGCCTCGTCGTCGAGGACTCGCTCAACGGCGTCCGCGCGGGGAAGGCAGCCGGGATGTTCGTCGTCCTTGTGCCCAACGCCACGGTCCCGCCGGCCGGCAACGCGCGGGAGCTCGCGGACGTCGTGTTGCCGTCGCTCGCCCAGCTCGACCCGGCGACGCTCGCGGCACCTGGCCCGGACTGAGCGTCGATCGTCCTCCACGGCGCCCGCACCGCGCCATACTCCGCACGTGGCGCCGCCTCCGCTCCCGGGTCCCGTCCACCGGCCGACACGCGTCCGTTTCGTGCGTGCGTGCTTCGTGCTCGTCGTCCACGCACTGTTCCGCGTCCGCGTGGAGGGCAGAGAGCGGTTCCTCCACGAGCCCGCGATCTACTGCTTCAACCACCTCAACTGGGTCGATCCGCTCGTGCTCCTCGCGGTCCTGCCGGGCCGGCCCAAGTTCGCGATGTTCGGCCCGAGGGAGGAGGACATGCAGCGCGGTAGCCGGAACCGGCTCATCGGTTGGGCCGGATTCGGCGTCCCGTACCGGCCGGCGAAGAACGACATGATCGAGACGACGCGGCGCGTCCAGCGCGTGCTCGAGGACGGCTGGATCATCGTCATCGCGGGGGAGGGCAGGATCCATCGCGGCGAGGGGGAGCTGCTTCCGCTTGCGGAGGGAACGGCGTACTTCGCGCTGCGAGCCGGCGTGCCGATCGTGCCGATCGCGATCAACGGGACGAGCTGGCTCGGGTTCCGCCGGCGGATCCGGATCCGCGTGGGCGCGGCGATCCGCAGCGAGGGCCGGGCGAACCGGGAAGCGGTCGACGCGCTGACGGAGCGGACGGCCGCAGCGCTCCGCGGCATGGTGGCGGACTTTCCGGACCCCGCCGCGCCCGGGCCGCTCGGTCGCTGGCTCACCGAGCTGTTCAACGAGTGGCCGGAGGGCTCGCGGCCGGCGCTCGGCGAGGGCGATGCCGCCGTCGCGTAGGGAGCATGTGGCATCCTGCAGGCGCGAGGGCGCCGCAAGGGGCGCCGCCAGGAGGATCCGTGGGAGCGACCGGCCTGTCCGCCGACCCGTCCGAATACCGCGCCCGCCTGGGCGACCAGCCCGACGCGCAGATCGACAGCTGGGCGCAGGAGATGATGCGTGACATCGCCATCCGCCGCGGCGTCGTGCGAGTGGTCGAGGACTTCCAGCGGTCGACGCAGCTCGACGACAAGGCATTCGAACGCGTGTTCGCTTCTGGTGGTGGGCCCCCCGCGACGCTCGGCCGCGACGCCCAAGGCCGGCTCATGGTCCCGGCCGTGGCGCTCTGGGCGCTCGTGCCCGGGATCCGGTCGCAGGTCGCCGACGCCCGCCAGCGGTTGATCGAGTACCTGGTGGCCAACTTCCACGAGCTCGTCTACGTCTGACGAGCCTGTCGTGCCGGGCCCCGCCACCGGGCCCGCCGCGGCGACGTCGACCGTGGCCCGCCTCGTCACGGCGGTCCGCCTCGTCCACCCATTCCCGTCCCTGCTCGATGGAGCCGTGGTCGCGTTGATCGCGCTGGTCGCCGGCGGCTCGGCGGGCTCGGCGCTCGTCCTGGGCGCATCGATGACGCTCCTGCAGTTCGCGATCGGCGCGGTGAACGACCTCGTCGACGCGCCGTCCGACGCGGCCGGCCGGAAGCCGGGGAAGCCGCTGGCCGAGGGGATCGTGACCCCGGGGGTCGCACGCGCCGTCGCCTTGGCGTGTGGCGCAGGTGGCGTCCTGTTGGCGCTAGCCGGTGGACTCGGTCTCGTGGTGCTGGCGATCGTCGTGCTCGGGATCGGGCTCGCCTACGACGGGTGGGCCAAGGGGACCACGCTGTCATGGCTGCCGTTCGCGATCGGGATCCCGCTGCTGCCGGTGTATGGCTGGTACGGGGCGGCCGGCACGCTCCCCGGGCTGTTCCTCGTGCTCGTGCCGGCGGCGGCCAACGCCGGGTGCGCGCTCGCGATCGCCAACGCCACGGTCGACGTCGAGCGGGATGCGGAGGCGGGCCAGCGCTCGATCGCGCTCGCGCTCGGGCCCCGGCGCGCGGCCTGGCTGGTCCTCGTGCTGCATGCCGTGGTCGCCGTGCTGGCGGTCGCGACCGCGGCCGTCCTCGGGTCGCCGACGGGCTGGGTGGTCGCGGTGTTGCTGGCGACCCTCGGGCCGATCGGGGGCGCGATCCTGGGGATCGTTGGCGCGGAGCGGGACGGAAGCAACCTCCGGGAGCTGGCCTGGGAGATCCAGGCCGTGGGTACGGGGCTGCTCGCCGTCGCGTGGCTCGCGGCCCTCGGGGCGTCATCCGGGACGCTCGCACTGTGACGCGCCCTTGGGCCCGGCGTTCGTGGCGGACCCGCCGGCCCGGTGCGTCGGGGCACAGCCCCTTCGTCCGGGCGGAGACATGGGCGGAAGGTACGCCTAACGCCGGCACGGGGAGCGTCGTTACCCTTCACGTCGGCACCCATCCGCCAAGGATCCCCAACACATGACCGAAACCCTCGTCCGGCGCTTCCGCTCGATCGGCATCGCGCTCGTCGTCCTTGGCCTGTCCGCCGGGGCGGCCTTCGCGGCGGCCCCCTCGCTCCACCCGGCGTCGAGCCCCGCTGCCGAGGAGGCGACCGAGACGCCCGAGGCGACCGAGACGTCCGAGGCCACGGAGACGCCCGAGGCGACGGAAACCCCCGAGGCCACGGAGACGCCCGAGCCCACGGAGACGCCCGACGAGGACGTCGACGGCGCCGAGACCGAGGCTCCCGATGCCGAGGAGGCGCCCGAGGGTTCCGGCGGCGAGGACGCCCACGGCAGCCTGGTCTCGGCCGCAGCCGAGATGGTCACCCCCGACGGCTTCGCGAACCACGGCGCCTTCGTCTCATGCGTCGCCCACATGAAGGACGCGACGGTCGCGTCGATCGACTGGACGGCCGTCACGCCGGAGGCCTGCGCCGCCGCCGACGCCGCGCGGAAGCCGGCGAAGGCCCAGGACGCCAAGGGGCACGCGAACGGCCATGCCAAGGGGAAGGGCAAGAGCGCAGAGAAGCGCGCCGAGCACGCCGCCCGCGGCGGCTGACCACCAACACTCCCGCCTTCGCCCCGGCCCAGTGGGGCGGCAGGAATCATGAAGCCGGCGCCGTCATGGCGCCGGCTTCGTCTATGCCGGGGGTGGACGCCGGGCGACGACCCGGGCGGTCGGGTCAGCTGTCCGTATCGCCCGTCCGCACGACGGCGATGGCGTTCTCGAGCCGCAGCTTCGCGATCACGAGGTACTTGGCGAGGTTCGCCCGGTCGGTCTGACCGATGGCGTGGAGCACGTCCGGGTTCCGGATCACGCCGAGGAGATCCTCGACGGCGTCGTTGAGCTGCTGCTTCGCGACGACCAGGCTGTCGTCGCCCGTCGGGATGCCGGTCACTTCGCCGGCGGCCCAGCCCGACCCGTCGTCCCGCGACGCGGGCTCCGGCACGACCTCGTCAGGCGCGCCGTCGACATCGTCGCCGTCCACGGGCTCTCGCCGCGGTCGGCCCTCGATCCGCTCGCGGAGCTTGACGAGCGAGAGCTCGTTGCGCGCCACCTGGTCGGCGAGCCGCTTGCGCTTCTTCGGGTCCTGGACCTTCATCAGCTCGTACGCATGGGACAGGGTGTCCTTGCGCAAAGACACGAGCTGGCGGACCTCCTCTGGGGCATCGGCCAGTCGAAGGCGGTTCTCGAGGTAGCCCTTGTCCTTGCCGATCTTCTCGGCGAGGCGGCGGATGCTGTACCCGTGCTCGTGGATCATCCGGTCATACATCGTCGCCTCGTCGAGCGGCGAGATGTCCTCGCGCTGGAGGTTCTCGATGATCGAGATCTCCAGCGCCGTGTCATCGTCGATCTCTTCGATCAAGGCTGGGATCGTCTCGAGACCCGCCTGCTTGGAGGCGCGCCAACGACGCTCGCCGGCGATCAGCTGATAGCGGTTCTGGCCGACGGGCCGAACGAGGATCGGCTGGAGGACGCCGTGCTCGCGGATCGACGCAGTGAGTTCGTCGAGTGTTTCCTGGTTGAACGCGAGTCGCGGCTGTTCGGGATTCGGCTCGATCCGGTCGACCTGGACGATCCGGACCCCGACGCTTCGGGTCGGGCCGTCCGGGGAGAGAAGGCTGACGATGGCCGGGGAGAGCTCGCGCTCCTCCGAGAGTCGACGCGCGGCGGCTGCTCGGAAATCAGGCCGTGCCAAGGTCTACCACCTCCCGTGCCAGCTCACGGTACGTGCGAGCAGCTTCGCTTCCGCCCGCGTAGCTCGTGATGGGCCGCCCGACGAGCGGAGCCTCGCCGAGCTTCACCGTGTTCCGAACGATGCTCGTAAACACGTGGTGGTCACCGACGACGCGCAGCTCGTCGAGCATGTCCCGAGCGAGGTTGGTGCGACCGTCGTAGAACGTCGGAAGCAGTCCGAGGATTCGGAGATTGCGGTTGAGCTTGAGCCGGATCGCGTTGATGACCTTCACGAGGTTCGTCAGGCCCTTCATCGCGTAGTACTGCGTTTGGACGGGGATGATCACGCCGTTGGAGGCGACGAGGCCATTGACGGTCAGCAGCCCGAGGTTCGGCGGGCAATCGATCAGGACGTAGTCGTAACCCTTGATCTGCCCGTCGAGCGCCTCGCGCAAGATCGACTCGCGTCCGAGCGCGGTGAACAGTTCGCCCTCGGTCGAGGCGAGATCGATGTGCGCCGGAGCGACATCGATGCCGGCGCTATCGGTCGCGAGGATCACGTCACTCAACTTCGAACGGCCGTCGGCGAGGACGTCGGCCATCGATCGTTCGACGGTGTTGAGGTTGATCCCGAGACCCGCAGTGAGATTGGCCTGGGGGTCCATATCGATGCAGAGGACGCGATATCCCTCTTCCGCCAACGCCCCCGCGAGGTTGATCGCAGTCGTCGTCTTACCGACGCCCCCCTTTTGATTCGCGATCGCGATGACGTTTTTCACTGGGGCATCACCTCGAATCGATCGGCCCGATGGTTGACGGTGACGGCGGGACGTCGCGTCATGCTACTCCAGCGTCGTTGGGCACGGGACGGTGGTTATCCACAGGCGGCGGGAGTTGTTCACCATTTCCGTGGATAACTGGGACCGTATGATGACGGCTGTCCTTGCGCAAAGACAGCCCGATTCGCTGAGGATCAACCCCTTGTCGACGAACGAACGACGTCTCGCGCGCCTTGCTGCGATGCGGGAAGAGGCGCGTCTCGGTGGTGGCCAGGAGCGGATCGACCAGCAGCATGGGCGCGGAAAGCTGACGGCGCGCGAGCGAATCGAGCTGTTGCTTGACGCGGATTCGTTCATCGAGCTTGACGCGTTCGTGACCAACCGGAACGCCACGGTCCATACGTCGTACCTCGGCGACGGCGTCGTGACGGGGCATGGCTCCATCGATGGACGCACGGTGTTCGTCTTCAGCCAGGATTTCACGGTGTTCGGCGGATCGCTGTCAGAGGCGTATGCCGAGAAGATCTGCAAGATCATGGATCTGGCGATGAAGGTCGGCGCCCCGATCATCGGGCTGAATGATTCTGGCGGTGCGCGTATCCAGGAGGGCGTCGTCTCGCTCGGCGGCTATGCCGACATCTTCCTACGCAACACGCTCGCGTCCGGCGTCGTGCCACAACTGTCGGTGATCCTGGGGCCCTGCGCCGGGGGAGCGGTCTATTCCCCGGCGATCACCGACTTCACGATCATGGTCGAGGGAACGAGCTACATGTTCGTGACCGGACCGAACGTCGTGAAGGCTGTCACGCACGAGGACGTCGACGCGGAGACGCTCGGCGGTGCGACGACCCACACGACCCAAAGCGGTGTCGCACATCTCGCGGCGCCGGATGAGGCCTCGGCGCTCGAGAGTGCGCGACGACTGCTGGCGTTCCTGCCGCAGAACAACCTTGGCGATCCGCCGATCTCGTCGACGAATGACCCGGTCGACCGGATGGACGACACCCTCGACTCGATCATCCCGGACGACCCGTCCAAGCCCTATGACATGCACGGCGTCATCGAGCGGATCGTCGACGACGGCTCGTTCACCGAGATCCAGCCGGGGTGGGCGCAGAACATCCTCACGGGCTTCGCCCGTTTGAACGGCCGCAGCATCGGCATCGTCGCACAGCAACCGGCGGTCCTCGCCGGGGCACTCGACATCGCGGCATCCACGAAGGCAGCGCGCTTCGTCCGGACGTGCGACTGCTTCAACGTCCCGCTCCTGACGCTCGTCGACGTTCCGGGCTTCCTGCCTGGTGTCGGACAGGAGCACGGCGGGATCATCCGGCACGGTGCCAAGCTCCTCTACGCGTATTGCGAGGCGACGGTCCCGAAAGTGACGGTCATCACGCGTAAGGCGTACGGCGGCGCGTACGACGTGATGTCGAGTAAACACGTCCGCGGCGACATCAACCTCGCCTGGCCGACGGCCGAGATCGCGGTGATGGGCGCGGAGGGCGCGGTGAACATCCTGTATCGGGACGAGATCGCCGGGGCGGATGACCCCGCGGCCACTCGGGCGCGTCTCGTGACTGAATACGAGGACCGCTTCGCCAATCCGTATGTCGCCGCGGCACGCGGCTACGTCGACGACGTGATCCGACCGTCGGAGACGCGGCCGCGCCTCATCGCGGCGCTTGAGATGCTCGCCGACAAGCGCGATACGAACCCGCCGAAGAAGCACGGCAACATCCCCCTGTGACGGGCGTCGCCCCGACACCTCGGGTGTCCTTGCGCAAAGACACCGGGACTCGGCCGTTCACCCGCATCCTCATCGCCAACCGCGGGGAGATCGCGCTTCGCATCATCCGGACGTGCCGCGACCTCGGCGTCGAGGTCGTCGCGGTCTATTCCGACGTCGACGCGGAAGCGGCGCATGTCCGCGCGGCGAACGACGCGGTGCGGCTGGGCGGGGCGGCCGCCGCCGAGAGCTACCTGCGTGCCGACCGCATCATCGAGGCGGCGATCGCCACCGGTGCTGAAGCGATCCACCCGGGGTACGGCTTTCTGTCGGAACGGGCGTCGTTCGCGCGTGCGGTCGTCGAGGCCGGGCTCGTGTTCATCGGACCGCCAGCGGGGGCGATCGACGCGCTGGGCGACAAGCTCGCGGCGCGACGGACGGCCGCGGCGGCCGACGTACCGGTGGTCCCCGGGACGTTCGATCCTGCGCCGATCGATCGAGCCGATGCCATCGACGGGATCACCGCGGCTGCCGAGCGGATCGGCTTTCCCCTGCTCGTCAAGGCTGCCGCGGGCGGAGGCGGTAGGGGGATGCGGCGGGTCGCACGCGTGGGCGACCTACCGGCGGCCCTCGTCGCCGCGTCGACCGAGGCGCGCGCGTCGTTCGGCGACGGCGCCGTCTACCTCGAGCGGGAGGTCCGGCCCGCGCGTCATATCGAAGTCCAGTTGCTCGGTGACCAGTCGGGCGAAGTCGTCGCTCTCGGCGAGCGCGATTGCTCCGTGCAGCGCCGCCATCAGAAGCTTGTCGAGGAAACGCCGGCGCCAGGGCTGACGACCGACGAACGTCGCGAGCTCCACGGGATGGCCGTTCGCGCCGCACGCGCGGCGGGGCTGTGGAATGCGTCCACTGCCGAGTTCCTCTTCGACCGCGAGCGCAAGTTCTGGTTCCTCGAGGTCAACGCGCGGTTGCAGGTCGAGCACGGCGTCACCGAACTGGTGACCGACCTCGACCTCGTCGCCGAGCAGCTATGGATCGCGGCAGGACGTTCGCTTTCGGATCGAGCACGCGGAGCGGCAGCCCGCGCCCTCGACCCTCAGAGGCACGCTATCGAGGTCCGGCTTGCCGCAGAAGATCCGTCCCGCGACTTTGCCCCCGCCCCGGGTCGCGTCGGGCAGTGGGTGATGCCGTCGGGCCCTGGTGTCCGCGTCGACACCGCGATCCGGCCCGGCGACCGCGTCCCATCGGAGTACGACCCGATGATCGCAAAGGTCATGGCGGTCGGCGCCGATCGGCGCGAAGCCGTCGCCGCGCTTCGCCGGGCGCTCGACGAGGTCGAGATCACCGGCATACAGACGACCCTGCCGTTCGACCGTGCCCTCGTGCGCGACGAACGATTCCTCGGCGACGACGGGGACGCGTTGTCCACCGATTGGGTCACGGACCACTGGGATGGCGCCGCCGGCCGCAGGCACGTGTTTGACGTGGCGGCCGTCGCGGCCGTGGCGGTCGGCCGTTCGGCGGGAGTCCACGCACCACTGTCTTTGCGCAAAGACGCTCCACCTGCGTCGCCCTGGCGGACCGCCGGCCGAGCGACGGCGATCGAGCGTTGGCCGCGATGACTCGACCCGCGCGCGACGTGCGCGTGCGGTCGGCTGGGGAAACCGCCCATCCGGACGACCCGACGCTCGTGTTGCCGAATGACGAGCCGGTGCCGGCCGGTCACATCGTCCAACAGGGAGCCGTCGGGCAGCCCGCTCGGGACGGGACGCGAACGGTCGAGGTCGTCGTCGACGGGTGGCGGTTCGTGCTCGTCGTCGAGGACGACGCACGGGCGACCCTGCGTGAGCGTGCGACGCGCGCGGGGGACGACTCGACCAGGGGTGGTGGAGCGCTCGAGATCCGTGCCATCATCCCGGGAAGGGTGGCGTCCGTTGCCGTCGTGCCTGGTGACAGCGTGGAGGCGGGCCAGACGCTCCTCGCGGTAGAGGCGATGAAGATGCAGAACGAGTTGCGTGCGCCGCGCAGTGGCACCGTGGTCCGCGTTGCTGCCGCGACTGGGGGGACCGTCGAGGTCGGGGACGTGCTCGTGGTCGTCGAGTGACACGATGACCGACACGACCCGGAACACTCGCCCCCGTAGACCCGTCGTCGAGGGAACGGACCCTGCGCGCGAACGGTGGCGCGAGACGCTCCGGGCCAAGGCGCTCGCCTCCAGCCCTGAGCGGCGACAGGCATTCGAGACGTCATCCGGGATCCTCGTCCGCGACCTGTATACGGCCGCGGATACGCACGATCTCGATGAGGACCGCGACCTAGGACGCCCGGGGGAGTACCCCTTTACCCGCGGCGTCCAGCCGACGATGTACAGGAGTCGCCTCTGGACGATGCGGCAGTACGCCGGGTTCGCGACGGCCGAGGAGACGAACCGCCGCTTCCGGTACCTGCTCGATCATGGCCAGACCGGGCTGTCGGTGGCGTTCGACCTGCCGACGCAGATGGGCTACGACTCTGATGCGGCCGCCGCGGAAGGGGAGGTCGGGCGGGTGGGGGTCCCGATCAGCAGCCTTGCCGACATGGCCACGCTCGTCGACGGTCTGCCGCTCGGGGACGTCAGCACGTCGATGACGATCAACGCCACCGCCCCGATCCTCCTCGCGCTCTACGTCGCCGCTGCGGAGGGCCACGGCGTCGAACGAGCCAGGATCAGCGGCACCACCCAGAACGACATCCTAAAGGAGTACATCGCCCGCGGGACCTACATCTTCCCGCCGCGACCCTCGATGCGGCTGACCACCGACCTCTTCGCCTACTGCGCGGAGCGGATCCCGAGCTGGAACACGATCTCGATCTCCGGCTACCACATCCGCGAGGCCGGCTCGACCGCCGTCCAGGAGCTC
>JBJMMQ010000097.1:0-13823 GCA_045804705.1 Chloroflexota bacterium | reverse complement strand
GAATGCACGCGAGCTCGCGCGGATCATCGCGGAACGAGCCGGTATGGCCGACGATTCGACGGCCGAGAGCGACGCGGAAGCCGGCTTCGATCTGGGGGCCGCGGACGCGCCACGTGAGCCGATCGGCTTCGGAACGCACGGCGAGCAGGGCCGCCGCGCCACGGACGGGGCCGGATGACGGTGGCCGAAGGCGCCCAGGACGCGGCCTTCGAGCTGCCGCCCGAGCTCGCCATCGACACCGAGGTCGCCCGCCGGGTGATCGCCGAGTTCATCCGCGGCCAGCTCGAGCAGGCAGGCTTCGACCGCCTCGTGCTCGGGTTGTCGGGCGGGATCGACTCCGCCGTCGTCGCATTCCTCGTTGCCGAGGCCATCGGTGCCGATCGACTGCTCGCCGTGATGATGCCGTACAAGACCTCGTCGCCGGCGTCGCGCGCGGATGCCGAGTCTGTCATCGCCTCGCTCGGCTGCCAGGGGAAGATCGTGGACATCACGCCGATGGTCGACGGTTATTTCGATGTGGCGGCCGCGCCGTCGGGGACGGACGCCACCGCCCTGCGACGCGGCAACTTCGCGGCGCGCATGAGGATGTCGGTCCTCTACGACAACTCCGTGACGTTCGGCGGGTTGGTGGTCGGGACCGGCAACAAGACCGAGGGACTCATCGGCTACACGACGTTGTTCGGCGATTCCGCATCAGCGTTCAATCCGATCGGCGACCTGTACAAGAGCCAGGTCCGGCAGCTCGCGGTCGCCATGGGCGTCCCCGATGCGATCGTCCGCAAGCCGCCATCGGCTGATCTGTGGCCCGGGCAGACCGACGAGACGGAGGGCGGATTCAGCTATCCGGTCCTCGATCGCCTCCTGTTCTGGCGCGTCGACAAGCGTCGGTCGATCGAGGAGATGGTCGAGCTCGGCTTCGAAGCGGCCATGGTCGAACGCGTGGACCGGCTGATCGCGGGGTCCGAATTCAAGCGGCAGGTCCCGCCGATCGCGAAGCTCGGGCCACGAACGACCGGCGTGGATTACCTGTACCCACGTCGTCGGCCGGGGTCCGCTCGCGGCGGATGACCAGGGAAGGGAGCGGGGAGGCCGATCCGGCCGACGCCGGCGGGATCCTCTACGTGGTCGCCACCCCGATCGGCAACCTCGCCGACGTGACGCTCCGGGCGCTCGAGATCCTGCGGACCGTGCCGTTGATCGCCGCCGAGGACACTCGCCACACGAATCGCCTACTCGCCCGACACGGCATCGCGACGCGGATGACCAGCTATCACGCCCAGAGCGAGATGTCGCGCGCGGAGGCGCTCCTCGAGCACCTGCGGGGTGGCGACGACCTCGCGCTGGTCACAGATGCCGGGACGCCGGCGGTCAGCGATCCAGGGCGCGATCTCGTCGCGGCCTGGGCGGGCCAGGGCGGCGTCGTCGTGCCGATCCCCGGCGCCTCCGCGGTGCTCGCCGCGGTGGCCGGGTCGGGCGTCGCCGGGCCGCGCTGGACGTTCGAAGGGTTCCTGCCGCGTTCAGGACGCGACCGCCGCGAGCGGCTGGAGCGGATCGCTGCCGACGATGGCGGAGCCATCGTCTTCGAGTCGCCCGGTCGGATGAGTGCGAGCCTCCGCGATCTCGCTGCGGCGTGCGGTGCCGATCGCCCGGGCGCGGTCTGTCGCGAGCTGACAAAGGTGCACGAGCAGATCGTGCGGGCCACGCTCGGCGACCTTGCGGCGGCCGCTGCCGACGGCTCGATCCCGGCGCGGGGTGAGTTCGTTCTCGTCGTCGGAGCATGGGCGGGTGGTGAACGTCGATCGGGCGCGAGTCGCGAGGGGGCTTCCGGGACGGGTGACGTCGGGGACACCGAGGCCTTGGCCGCCGGCCAGGCCGAGGTCGAGCGGCTGGTGGCTGATGGCGTGCGTCGAAGCGACGCGGCCCGGAGGGTCTCGGCGGCCACCGGGATCCCGCGGCGGCACCTCTACGGACGGGGTGTCCGCGGCTGATCCTGCCCAGGGAACGAGGCGGGCTCGCCCGACTGTGTTCCCGTTCCCGCCGAACGCGTCCACCCACGACCGGCGACGATCGCCCGGACCGTCGCGACGACGATCGACATCGCCGCGACCGCGAGACGCCAACGTCGGCCGGCGACGCGGTCGAGGGCTTGCTGCGTCTCCTTGTCGGCGGCAGCGTCGACGATCGTGCCTGCCGACACCCCGACAAGGTCGCGGACCTTGGCAACGGCGGCGATCGGGCTGGGCAGGGAGGGCCCTGGGACCTCGCTCCCGAGGACCGATTCGCCCACGTCCAGGTGGGCCCGGAGGTCGCGCTCCACCTGCAGGCGCTTTCGATAGAGGACCTCCCATTCGTCATACGGCACATCGGTCGCCGCGAGCTGTCCGTCGACGGCCGCCAGCTCGTTACGTGCAGCGGCATCGAACGGTGGTGGTCCGTCTGTCCCGGCCGGGGAGTGGGCGAGCGCCGCCAGACGGTCCTCGATGGCTTGACCTTCCTCTGTGACGGTCATGTATGCGGCCGAGGTGACCAGCCGGCTGGCGATCGCGGCGCGGGCCCGTGCGACGTCTCGTGGCTTGCCCGAGATCAGGAGATCGCTCGGGTAGACGAGGATGTCGAGGTCCGAACCGTGCAGCTGGAGCATGTGATCCGGCACGAGGTCTCCGGCGTCGCGGCCGGCGACAGCTGCCAGCCACTTGGCGGGGGTCGACATGACGGCGGGAGCCGGGCCCGGATCGAGGTCGAGGCCCGCCTGGGTGAGTGCGGTGTCGATGTCGGTGGCGACCTGGTCGTAGGCCCCCTCCTTGACCATCATCGGCACGTGGGCGTCGGTCCGTCCCCGGATGGCGCTGCGAACCCGCCGCCACACGGCCAGGACGGCAAGGAAGACGAGAAGGACGGCAAGGACGGCCGTCAGCGGATAGCCACGAAGGACCGTGACGATCGCGGCACGCCCGGTGCGGCGCTCCGGGGGCGACAGCCACAGGACGAGGCCTCCGACGACGGCCGGCACGGCAAGCGCGCCGATGAGCATCCCCAGACGCAGGATCGACTCAGGGACGAGGTTCTGCGACGGAACAAGAACGAGGATGAAGGCCCCGATGTCGGGCGAGATGATCCCGGCAAGCAACACGAGCCAGATGACCGAGCCGAACGTGATCGCGAGGATGATCTTCTGGCGCGACGAGGGGACGCGCCCGAACAGCAGCGTGCCGGCCCAGCCCAGCGCCATGCCGAGGACCTTCCCGGCGAACCGGGACCCGAGCGCGAAGAGTCCTGCGAGGATCGCCACGACAGAAGCGTGATGACCCGAGCGTCACGAGGCTGCTGTTCGGTGGGGGCACCGACCTTGCGTTCGGGTGACACCGCCTCGGTTGCCCGCGCGCGCGTCGGCCCGATAGCATGGCCGCGTGAGGACGCTCGCTTCGTTGCCGTCGACCCTCGGTCGGACCGCGAGCATCGTCCTCGTGTTCGCTGGCGTGAGCACCGCACTCGCTTTCGCGCTGAACGCTGCCGGCGCCAGCCAGACCGCGGTGTTCGTCGTCAGCGCCGTCGCGCTCGCTGCCCTCGCCACGCTGATCGGCGAGGGGACCGACGAGCTCGGCGAGCGCTTCGGACCGGCGACGACCGGCATCCTGCAGTCCGGTCTCGGCAATCTCCCCGAGCTGTTCATCTCGATCTTCGCCTTGCAGGCGGGGCTTGTCGTCGTCGTCCAGACCGCGCTCATCGGCTCCATCCTCGCGAACACCCTGCTCGTGCTCGGGCTGGCGTTCTTCGTCGGAGGTCTCCGCCACGGCACGCAGACCTTCCAGGCGCCGGCGGTCAGGACGCTCGCCACCCTCTTGCTGCTCGCCGTCGCCGCGCTGGCGGTCCCGACGCTGGCGACGATGCCCGGTGAACCCGATGCCGGGCATGAGATCGAGTTGAGCGCGATCGTGTCGGTCGTCCTCCTCGTCGTGTTCGCGGCGTCGATCCCGTTCTCGCTGGCCGGTGGCCGAGGGGCGGTTCGCGAGGTCCGTGATCCGTCGGGTCCGCCACCGTGGCCGGTGTCGCTCGCGATCGGCGTCCTCGTCGTCGGCGCAGTGGGTGCCGCCCTCACGTCCGACCTGTTCGTCGAATCACTCAAGCCCACCATGGCGACGCTCGGCCTGTCGGAGGCGTTCGTCGGACTCGTGGTCGTCGCGATCGCGGGCAACGCGGTGGAGAACGTCGTGGGCATCCAGGCGGCGGCGGCGAACAAGACCGACCTTGCGACCAGCCTCATCCTCAACAGCAGCCTCCAGGTCGCGATCGCGCTGACGCCGGCGCTCGTGCTCATCTCGCTCGTGCTTGGCACCGGGGCGTTGACGCTGGTCCTGACGCCGCTCCTGGTCGGGGCGGTCATCCTCGCGGCACTCCTCGCCGCTGTGATCGTGTTCGATGGCGAGAGCACGTGGCTCGAGGGCCTGGCTCTCCTCGGGTTGTACCTGATCATCGCCGCGAGCGTCTGGTACGGCCCGCCGATCCAGCCCTGAGGTTCCGCTCGGCGCAGGGAGGGCGGCGACGGCGCGGAGGGGACGCGCCGTCGCCGGATCGGGAGATGCGTGTGGTCAGGCGGCCTCGACCGCCTCGAGGATCGCCTCGTCCTCCTCCTCGTCATCGTCCGCTCCAGGGTCGAACGGAGCCTCGGGGATCGGCTCGGTGGCCGGGGTCTCGGCGAGCGCCTCGGCCTGGGATGCGAGCGAGTCCGCCGCCTGCTGGGCCTCGTAGTCCTTCTTCTTGCGACCCGACAGCATCTCCACGTGCGACGCGACGATCTCGGTCTTCCAGTGGCGCGCGCCCTTGTCGTCATCCCACGAGCGGGTCTGGAGTCGACCCTCGATGGCGACCTGCTGGCCCTTGCCGAGATACCGGCCGGCGATCTCCGCCAGGCGATCCCAGGCCACGACCGGGTGATACTCCGCCTTCTCCTTGCCGCCCCCGATGAACTCGTTCGATGCCACGGTGAACGTCGTCACGTTCTTGCCCGAAGCGAGGCTGCGCATCTCCGGGTCGCGCGTGAGGCGCCCCGTGAGGAGGACCTTGTTCACGGTCCGATCTCCTTCCCGGTCGGACGGCTGCGCCGGCGCCGACCCTGCGTCTCCGGCGGGATGACGAGGGCACGGTACCGAGCTGCGCTTCACTGGCACGTATTCCTGACTTACAAGCCGCTCACCGGCGTGACGGCTCCAAGCTCGTGACCGAGGCTGAGCGGTCCCTCGCAGGCCGTTGACGTACGCGCGAGAGATGTGCTAGACCGTTGCCAGAGGGCATCCGATGGCAGGCCATGAGCGTTGACAAAGGAAGCGACCCTGGAGACGGCCGCCATGCCAGGCGGCGGTACGATCTCCTGCGGATCCTGCGGATCCAGCCGACGATCGGATCGCGGACGCGCGTCGCGCTTGCCCGCGCGATCTCGGCGGCCGAGGCGCGATCACAAGGACCGGTCGTGGTGCTCGACGCCGGCTGCGGTCGCAAGTCGCCGCTCGTGCGATTCCGGGCGAGGATCGGGCGTCTCGTTGGGGTTGACCAACACCCTCCCGAGCAGCCGTTGCCATGGCTCGACGGATTCCTCGTCGTCGACCTCTGTCGCCGGGTCACTCCGATCAGGGATGAGACGTTCGACCTCATCCTGTCGAACTTCACGCTGGAGCACATCGTGGACCCTTCGGCCGCCATGTCGAACTTCTATCGCTGGCTCAAGCCCGGCGGGACGCTGGTCATCACCACCGTGAACCGTCGTCATCCGTTCGTCGCGGCCTACCTGAGCCTGCCGGAGGTGGTCCAGCGTCGCTTCCAGCCCGTGGTCAAGGCGTCCGCCGCCGATGCTCACCCGCTGGTCGGGGCATGCAACGATCCCTCTTCGATTCGCGGAGCGCTCGAGGTAGCCGGGTTCTCGGAAGTCAGGCTCGAGACCGTGCCGAACCTCGCGCGAGCCTGGGGCCGCCACCTCCCGTGGTTCCTTGTCGGCCTTGCTGGCGACTTGATCGCGCAAAGCGCCAAAAGCAGACGATCGACGATCCTCGCCGTCGGGCACCGCGTGGACTGACGACCGGTGCGACGATCAGCGACGCGCTAAACCAGCCGATCACAAGGGACGAGACACACTCATGGGCTTGATCCTCGGCGACCTCGACTTCCTGTACATGCCGAGCCGCGACGTCGCAGCGGACATGGCCGACCTCGTGGCGGCCTTCGGGGCGCAGGTGATCTTCGCCATCGATGACGGGGGCACGCGTGTCGCGATGCTCGAGCTCACCGAGAGCCCGCCGCGTATCCTCCTGACCGATCACCTCGACGGCGATCGACCGATCCTTGTCTACCGGGTCGCCGACCATGCGGCCGCGACCGCGGAGCTGCAGTCGGACGGCTGGTTGCCCGAGCGCTCGCTCGAGATCCCCCAGGGCCCGGTCAGCTCGTACCGCTCGACGGGCGGCCATCGTGTCGCGATCTACGAGTCGACTCGGCCCGGCGTGCTGGCCCATTTCGAGGGCCGGCGCGACTTCTAGGCGCTCGTGGTGGCCTGGCCGGCGGGCATGGTCGGGTCGCGCCGCAGGGCCGGATCGAGCAGGGCCAGCCCGGCCGCCAGGGCGATCGCCACGAACGAGAACACCATCGCCGCCGCGAACCCCGACACGTTGACGATGAGCGCGCCCCCGATGCTCCCGATCGCGAGCGCCATCGCGTTCGAGGCCGAGAACGAGGAGAAGGCGCTGCCGCGCTCCGCCGCCAGGCTGCGGCGCGACAGCTCGACGAGCAACGGCGTGTTGACCAGGCCGCCGCCGGCTCCCGTCAGGACACCAGCGGCGATGAGAAGAAGGGTCGTGACGGGCGCCGTCAACAGCAACACGGCGCAGGCCGTCGCGGCGAGGCCGCCGAGGATCAGAAACACGGGCCGCACGCGGTCCGCCATCCAGCCGGTCGGCACGCGGACCAGGAGGATCGTGATCCCATCGGCGACGAAGAACAGGCCGATGTCGGCGCCGGCAGCCTCCGCGCGCTGGGGCAGGAACGCGACGATCACCCCCCAATGGATGATGAAGAGGAGCCCGATCGCGATCAGCCGCGCCCACGATCCGCGAAATGCGAACCCGAGCCGGCGCCGGGCGATCCCCGTCGGTCCACCGCCGGACGGATCGTCACCGCCCGGCACGAAGCGGAGCGGGACGAGGCGAAGGATCGCGAGGCCGGCCACCACGGCAACGAGTGCGAGGGCCGCGACGCCATGAAGGGAGGTCGCGGCCAGGACGACGAGTGAGATGGGCGGGATGACGACGAGGGTCAGGTTGTGGGCGCTGCCGACGAACGCCAGACCGAACCCGCGCCGTCCTGCCGCGACGAGCCTCGGGACGAGCGACAGCGCCGCCGGCAGGATCGCCGCGATGCCGATGCCCTGGAAGACGCGGGCGACGAGGAACGGAACGGTCGGGCCTCCGGGCTCGACGCCGGGCAAGAGCAGGACGGCGCATCCGACCATGTAGGCGAGCGCCCCCGCGGTGAAACCACGGATGCCGCCGACGCGGTCGATGACGACACCGACGACGAACGCGGCCGGGATCTGGACGAGCGCGGCCGTCCCGACGATCAGCCCGATCTGCGGGTCAGGCACGCCTGCGCGTGCCAGGGCGACGGGCAACGAGGCCGTGAACGCGTGGAATCCGGCCTGGACCGTGAAGACTGCGAGGGCGAGGCGGAGCACCAGCGCATCATCGCGGCTCGCCACGAGGCGCCGTCAGCCGGAGGCGATCGTCCGGTGATCCGTGGCGGGCTTCGTCCCTTCGGCATGGCCCGTGACCGAGGTCGATCCGTCGCTCGTCGTGAAATCGATGATCCCGCCTCCATCGAAGGTGACGGTCTCGGGATCTCCTTCGAGCGCCCGAACGTGGCGATCGCGACGGGCCGGCGCCTTCTCGGGTGGCGGATTCGTGATGGCCAGGACGGTCGGATCCGGGGTCGGGGCGATGTCCGTGTACAGGTCGCAGAACAAGGTGACGAGCTCCGGGTCGAACTGCGTTCCTGCGTGCTGCTTCAGCTCGATGATCGCCGCGTCATGCGACATCGCGCGCTTGTACGGTCGGTCGTGTGTCATGGCGTCGTAGGCGTCGGCGATGGCCACGATGCGCGCCCCGAGCGGGATCTCGTTCGCGCGCAGCCCGTATGGGTAGCCGTGACCCGCGAAGCGCTCGTGGTGGTGGAGGATGATCGGCACCGCCTCGCGCAACGCGGCTGCGTGCTCGAGGATGACCTGCCCGATGCGAGGGTGCTGGACGACCGTCCGCCATTCCGCGGAGGACAGTGGCGCCGGCTTGTCGAGGATCTCCTCCGGGACGGCCACCTTGCCGACATCGTGGAGGAGCGCGGCGACGCGGATCCGGTCGATCTCGTTGTCGGGGAGCTCGAGCCGGCGTGCCATCTGGACGACGATCGAGGCGATGAGGGCGGACGGCTGGCCGCGATAGTGGGGGAGCGGCGAGATGTACGAGGTCAGGATGTCGGTCGCAGCGTCGCGTGCCCGTCGGCCGATCTCGATCGCGCGTGCCCTGCCCTGATTCGAGATGGGCGCACGTGGCACGCGCGCGTCCTCGTCCGGTTCCTCGAAGATGTAGGTCTGATTGCGGCCGAGGGACTTCGCCGAGTACATCGCCGCGTCGGCGTCGCGGACGAGGTTCTCCATCCGCAGCTGCTGGCCGGATCCACCGACGATCCCGATCGAGATCGTGACCGATAGAGCCGGGTTGCCCTCGACGCTGAAGCGGAGACGCTCGACGAGCTTGCGCAGCTTCTCGCTGAGCGTCGCGCCCTCTTCGACGGTCGTCTCGGTCAGGATCAGCATGAACTCTTCGCCGCCGTAGCGGCCGATGACGTCGCTCGTCCGGAGGTTGTCGGCGACGGTCTGTGCCACACCGCGCAGGACCATGTCGCCCGCGGCGTGGCCATAGGTGTCGTTGACGGCCTTGAAGTGGTCGATGTCGAGGAATGCGACGCACAGCGCACGCTCGTAGCGAGACGCGCGCTCGACCTCGGCGAACAGGTCCGCCAGCAAGGCCTGCCGGTTGGCGACCCCTGTCAGCTTGTCGATGGTGGCGCGGTCGTACGTGTCGGCCAGGGAGGCCGAGATCGCATTCACCGCCGTCGCGAACCGGCCGTCGAGGCCACCGCCCGTATCGGGCACCTCGATGGTGTAATCGCCGGCTGCGATCCGTTCGGCGGCTGTGACGAGGCGGCCGAACCGAAGGCGGACGAAGATCCATGCCGCGGTCGCGGTCGCGGCGACGCCGACGAGCACCGCAGATGCCGCGGCTGCCTGTGACTGCGAACCCTCGCCGACCCACGACGCGAAGAGACTCGGGTCTCTGAGGAAGAGGGCCCCGACCGCGGCAACAGCCACGAGCGCAAGGCCCCCGAGCATGCGCATCATGCACGACAGGCTACGTGGCGTCGGGCCTGTGTCAGACCGACCGGACGTACCAACCCTTTGATGCAGGAAGTACGCCTCCTCGGAGCCGTCCGGCGACCCTCGGAGGCGCGGGTGCCCTGCTATACTCCGGCCGTCCTCGACACAGCGGGGTGCCGCGAACCAGGAGGTCAGCGATCGCGCTTTCAAGGCGCATCGACCGGTCCGTGAGCCGGGCGAGCGACCGGAAGACGGCAAAGCGGGAGCAGTCTATCCAAGGCCCAGACCTGAGAGGTCTGGGCTTCGCGATTCCTGGGGCGGCGTGGCGGGCAGCCGATTCGTGCGTTGTCGGCTCCGCGTGTTCGCTCACGCACCTTGGGGTGCGCTCGCTCGCATGCTCGCCTCCGCCTTCGCCTCGGCCGTCCACCACGCCGATTCTCGGCTCCTTGTTCCGGGGTTCCGACTGATGCCGGCGACTGTGATCGTGGGGTTGCAGTGGGGGGACGAGGGCAAGGGGAAGACGACTGACTTCCTTGCTGAGCAGGTCGCGATGGTCGTGCGCTATCAGGGCGGCGACAACGCCGGACATACGGTGGTCAAGGGCGACGAGGTCTTCAAGCTGCGGCTGACGCCGTCCGGTGTGCTCTATCCGCACATCACGTCGGTCATCGGCAACGGCGTCGTGGTCAATCCCGTGACGCTGATCGACGAGTTCGACATGCTGACCGAGCGTGGTCTCGACGTGTCGCGCGTCAGAGTCAGCCGGAGCGCGCACGTGATCATGCCGTACCACGTGGCACTCGATGTCGGGAACGAGGCCCGGCTCGGGGACGGCAAGGTCGGGACGACCGGGCGCGGGATCGGTCCGACGTACGGCGACCGGGCGTGGCGACTCGGATTGCGGATGGAGGACCTGCTCGATCGGGCCGTCCTCCGTGAGCGCATCGCCCGCGCCCTGGTCGACAAGAACGTGGTCCTCGAATCGATGGGTCGGCCGACGTTCGAGGTGGAGGCGCTCGTCGACGAGGCCGCGCGGTGGGGAGACCGCCTCCGCGATCACCTCGACGACACGACGTGGCTGGTCCAGGCCGCCCTGGGGCGGGGCGAGCACGTCCTCCTCGAGGGAGCCCAGGGGACCTTGCTCGACCTCGACCACGGGAGCTACCCGTTCGTCACGTCGTCGAACCCCGTCGCAGGCGGTGCGTGCACGGGCGGCGGCATCGGCCCGCTCCAGGTCGACGAGGTCATCGGGGTCATGAAGGCGTACTCGACGCGCGTGGGTTCGGGGCCGTACCCGACCGAGCTGCACGACGGGATCGGCGCGGGCATCGCCGAGCGTGGCCACGAGGTCGGCACAGTGACGGGGCGACCGCGGCGGGTCGGCTGGTTCGACGCGGTGCCCCTCCGCTATGCCGTCGCCGTCAACAGCGTCAGCAGCATCATGCTCAACAAGCTCGACATCCTGTCCGGGCTCGACACGGTCTGCCTGTGCGTCGCCTACGACATCGATGGGCGGCGGGTCGAAGTCTGGCCATCGAGCGGCGCCGCCCTCGCACGCGCGACTCCCATCTACGAGACGTTCCCGGGCTGGAGTGAGCCGATCCACGGGATCCGCTCCCTTGCCGATCTGCCCGAGAACGCCCGGCGGTACGTATCGGCGATCGAGGAGCACGCTGGCGTCCCGATCGTGCTCGTGTCGGTCGGACCCGAGCGAACGCAGACCATCGAACGCGCGTGGCGCCCGATGCGTCACAGGCAGGGCCTGCCGGCATGAGCCTCGTGATGCCGACGCGGATCCTGGTCGTCGGCGGTGGGGGACGGGAACACGCCCTTGCCTGGAAGCTGGCCGGCGAGCCCGGGGTCAACGAGGTCCTCGTGGCGCCGGGGAGCGCGGGGATCGCCGAGGAGCCGCGGGTTTCGGTCGTGCCGCACGTCGCCGCCTCGTCGATCGCGTCAGTGGTGGACCTCGCTCGGTCGAGCGCTAGCGAGCTCGTGGTGGTCGGACCGGAGGCACCACTTGCGGACGGCCTGGCGGATGCGCTGATCGAGGCAGGCGTACCCGTCTTCGGGGCGACCCGCGCAGCCGCCGAGATCGAATGGTCGAAGGCCTTCTGCCACGAGGTCGCCGCGGCCGCGGGCGTTCGGATGGCGTCGGCGGATGTGTGCACGACGCGTGCAGAGGCCGAGCGGACGGCTCGGCGGATCGATGCGATGGGGTCAGGGATCGTCATCAAGGAGGATGGGCTGGCAGCCGGGAAGGGCGTCAGCGTCCTCGACCCTGGCGCGGACGCATCCGGGCTCCTCGACGAGGTGTACCGCCTGGGCGACGGGCCCCGAATCGTCATCGAGGAGCGGCTATACGGACCGGAGGCCAGCGTCATCGCCGTGTGCGACGGCGTCCGGGCGATCGCATTGCCCGTCGCACGCGACCACAAGCGCCTTTCTGACGGCGACAGGGGCCCGAACACAGGTGGGATGGGCGCCTACTCGCCAGTCCCCGAGGTGGCCGAGGCCGACGTCGAAGCGATCCTCGACGAAGTCCACCGCCCGATCCTTGCCGAGCTTGCCCGGCGCGGCAGGCCCTTCCGCGGTTTCCTCTTCGCCGGCCTGATGCTGACCGACGGCGGACCTGTCCTGCTCGAGTGCAACGCCCGCCTCGGGGACCCTGAGACACAGGTCATGCTGCCGCTCCTCGGCGGCGCCCTCGGACCCGTCCTTCTCGCCGCCGCGCGCGGAGCGCTCCCGAGTGCTCTTCCGGCACGCCTGCCGACACTCCCCGGAGTCGCGGTCGGCGTCGTGCTCGCCGGCCGCACGTACCCGGCCGGCCCGAGCGCCGGTGACGTCATCGCCGGGATCGGCGATGCCCGAGCCCTTGGTGCATTGGTCTTCCATGCCGGCACCGCCAGGGCGGCTGACGGATGGGCGACGAACGGCGGCCGGATCCTCACCGTCGTCGGACGCGGCGCGGACATCCACGCCGCGCGCGCCGTCGCCGAACGCGGTGCGGACGCGATCGCCTTCCCGGGCGCGCAGCGGCGGCACGACATCGGTCTCGTCACTCCGGCTCGGACCGAGGCCCTCGCGCGATGATCCCGCGCTACACGCTCCCGGAGATGGGCGCGATCTGGTCCGATACCGCCCGGTTCGAGGCCATGTTGCGCGTCGAGCTGGCGGTCGCTCGGGCACAGTCGGCGCGCGGCCAGATCCCGCCCGAGGCGCTCGCGGTCCTCGAATCACGAGCTCGGATCGACGTGGATCGCATCCTCGAGATCGAGCGGACGACCGACCACGACGTCATCGCGTTCGTCAGCCAGGTCGCCGAGACCGTCGGCTCGGACGGTCGCTATCTCCACCTCGGCCTCACCAGCAGTGACGTCGTCGATACCGCGCTCGCGCTCCAGCTGCGCGCCGCGGGCGAGCGGCTTCTCGCTGATTGCGACCGCCTTCTCGCCATCCTCGTCACGCGCGCCCGCGCCGAGGCGGCGACGGTGATGATGGGTCGGACCCATTCGGTCCACGCCGAACCGACGACGTTCGGTCTGAAGCTCGCCGGGTGGGCGTTCGAGCTCGATCGCGGGCGCCTCCGTCTCGCCGCCGCGGTCGATGAGATCGCGACCGGCAAGATCTCGGGTCCGGTCGGGACGTACAGCCACCTTGCCCCCGACCTCGAGGCCGACGTGCTCGACGCGCTCGGCCTTCATGTCGACCCCGTCAGCACCCAGATCGTCCAGCGCGACCGCCACGCGGGGCTGCTGACCGCGATCGCGATCATCGGCGGGTCCCTGGAGCGTTTCGCGACGGAGATCCGGAACCTCCAGCACACCGAGATCGGCGAGCTCCAGGAGCCGTTCAAGTCGGGCCAGAAAGGCTCGTCGGCGATGCCCCACAAGCGCAACCCGATCCTGTCCGAACGGATCGCGGGTCTCGCCCGGCTCCTGCGCGGCTACGCGCACACGGCCCTCGAGGACCAGCCGCTGTGGCACGAGCGCGACATCAGCCATTCGAGCGCCGAGCGCGTCATCCTGCCCGACGCGACGATCCTGCTCGACTACATGCTCGTCCGGATGACCTCGCTCGTCGAGGGCATGCTCGTCCGCTCCGAGCGCATGCGCGAGAACATCGCACAGGGGCTCGGTCTTCACGCGTCGTCGCACGTGCTCGTCGCGCTCGTGGACGCCGGCGGCATCTCGCGCGAGGAGGCATACGGGATCGTCCAGCGGGCGTCGCTTCGCGCGGCCGACGAGCGGGTGGCCCTGCGCGACCTTCTCGCCGTCGACCCGGCGGTCGCCCAACGGTTGTCACTCGCGCGGCTCGACAGATGCTTCGACTACGCGACGTACCTGAGCCACGTCCCGGAAGTCATCGCTCGACTCGATCGGATCGGCCAATCGACGGCGGTGCCGCATGCTCGCTG
>JBJMMQ010000096.1:0-13213 GCA_045804705.1 Chloroflexota bacterium | reverse complement strand
ACGTTCTTCACAGCCAGCAGCCCGAACCGGATGGCGTCGCCCTCGACCGTGAACTCGAGGTGGCTTGTATGGACGTCCGGCGGCAGGACCTCGATCCCCATCCGACGGCACTCCGCGACTGCTGCCGCGACCTTCTCCTCGTTCGACCGGAAGGCGGTCAGGACGGCCGTCATGTACTCGACCGTGTGGTTCGCCTTCATGTAGGCGGTCTGGTAGGCGATGAGCCCGTAGCACGTCGCGTGCGCCTTGTTGAACCCGTAGCGCTCGAACGGCTCGAACGCCTTGAACACGGCGTCGATGACGTTCGCGGCCACACCACGTTCTGCCGCCTGGGTGACGAACTTCTCCTTCTGGGCCCGGAGGACCGCCGACTTCTTCTTGCGGATCGCATAGCCGAGCGTGTCGGCCTCGGGCCCGGTGAACCCGCCGAGCGCGATGGCCGCGGACATGATGTCCTCCTGGTAGACGAAGATCCCGTAGGTCTTCTCCAGGTACGGCTCGAGCAGCGGGTGGAGGTAGGTGACGGGCTCCTGGCCGTGCTTGCGCCGGATGTAGGCCGGAATGTTGTCCATCGGCCCCGGCCGGTAGAGCGCCACCATCGCCGCGAGGTCGTAGACCGAGGTCGGGCGCAGGTCGCGGACGTAGCGCCGCATCCCGGCGGACTCCAGCTGGAACACACCGGTCGTCTCGCCCGACGCGAGCAGCTCGAACGTGGTCCTGTCGTCGAGCGGGATGGCGTCGAGGTCGATCTCGATGCCGCGGTGCTCCCGGACGAGGTCGACCGCCTGGCGGAGGATCGTCAGGTTCGAGAGGCCCAGGAAGTCGAATTTCAGCAGGCCCAACGCCTCGATCGCGTGCATCTCGTACTGGCTCATCAGCCCGTCCGAGTTGGTCGCCTTTTGCAGCGGCATGAGCTCGGTCAACGGTTCGCGGCTGATGACGACGCCCGCGGCATGAGTGGACGCGTTCCGCGCGACCCCCTCGAGATGCCGAGCGAAATCGGTGATGCGCTTGACCGCGGGGTCGCCCTCGACCATCCCGCGCAGCTCGGCAGAGGTGTCGATGGCCTCGTCGAGCTTGATCCCGAGTTGGTTCGGGACGGCCTTGGCGATCCGGTCCACCTCGCCGTACGAGTGACCGAGGACGCGCCCGACGTCCCGGATGGCGGCGCGCGCGAGCATCGTGCCGAACGTGATGATCTGGGCGACGTGGTCCTGGCCGTACTTGCGGCCGACGTAGGCGATGACCTCTTCCCGCCGGCCGTCCTCGAAGTCGACGTCGATGTCGGGCATCGTCACGCGGTCGGGATTGAGGAACCGCTCGAACGGCAGCTGGTAGAGGATCGGGTCGACCGGGGTGATGCCCAGCGTGTACGTCACGATGGATCCGGGTGCGCTCCCCCGGCACGTCGTCTGGATGCCTTGCTCCCTGGCGAAGGCGATGAAGTCGGCGACGATGAGGAAGTAGCCGGCATAGCCCATCGCGAGGATGACCCCGAGCTCGTAATCGAGGCGCGCCTGGAGCTCGGGGGTGACCGTGCCGTAGCGGCGTTCGAGGCCGCGCTGGCACTCCGCACGGAGCCAGCTCTCGACGGTGTGGCCGTCCGGGACGGGGAAATGCGGGATGCGCAGCTGGCCGAGCGGCAGGGTCAGGTCGGTCATCTCGGCGATGCGCCGCGTGTTCGCGATGGCCTCCGGGTGATCCGGGAAGAGTGCCGCCATCTGCGCCGCCGACTTCACATAGAAGTCGTGCGTATCGAAACGCATCCGGTTGGGCGTATCGAGGTTGTTGCCCGTGCCGACGCAGAGCAGGACGTCGTGCGCCTCGGACTGGTCCTCGCGGACGTAGTGCAGGTCGTTGGTCACGACGAGCGGCAGGCCGGCCTCCGGGGCGAGGCGCAGGAGCTGCTCGTTCAGCCGGCGCTGGTCCGCCAAGCCGTGGTCCTGCAGCTCGAGATAGAAGCGATCCTTGCCGAAGATGTCGCCGTACTCGCCGGCGAGGTTGCGAGCCAGCTCCCAGTCCTCGACCTCGAGGGCCTTGGGGATCTCTCCCGACAGGCACGACGAGAGGCCGATGAGGCCCTCGCTGTAGCGGGCCAGGTGCTCGCGGTCGATGCGCGGCTTGTAGTAGTAGCCGTCGATGTGGGCGTCGGTCACGAGCCGACAGAGGTTCCGGTAGCCGACGAGATCCTGCGCGAGAAGGATGAGGTGGAAGGGCTGGGCGTCGGCCTTGCCCTCCTTGTCGGTCATCGACCGGCGGGCGACGTACGTCTCGACGCCGATGATCGGCTTGATCCCTTTGGTCCGGGCCGCCTGGTAGAAGGCGACAGCGCCGTACAGCGCACCGTGGTCGGTGATCGCCATCGAATCCATGCCCAGCTGCGCCGCGGTGTCGACGAGCTCGGTGATCCGTCCGAGGCCGTCGAGCAGGCTGAATTCGGAGTGCACATGGAGGTGCGTGAAGTCGTTCGGGGCGATCGTCATCGGGAGGGCAATGGTAGCCGTCACCGGGGCGACCGGGGCGCCCGCGATGGCCGTGGCAGTCGAAGGTCCGGCCTCATTCCCTCCTGCTGGGCGGGCCGTCGTCAGTCGATCACCCTGTAGAGGCGCCACCGATCCGGGATCCCCTTCAGCTCGTGTTCCCCGGCATCGAGGAGCGTAAATCCGGAACCGGCGACGAGATCCTTGACCGTTTGCGATACCACGACCTGCGAAGGGCCGGCGTTCTTCGCCACACGGGCGCCGATCGACACCGTCAAGCCGCCGTACTTGCCGTCGATGACCTCGCATTCGCCGGTGTGCACGCCAGCCCGGATCTGGATCCCAAGGTCGGCGACGAGCTCGCTCACCTCCATCGCACAGTGAATGGCGCGGGCAGGCCCGTCGAACGTGGCGTAGAAGCCGTCACCTGCCGTGTCGTTCTCGACGCCACGCCAGCGCGAGAGCGCATCGCGCACGATCTCGTGATGGGCGAGGACCGTCTGCTTCCACGCCCGATCGCCGATCGCCGCCTGCCGTGCGGTCGAGTCGACGATGTCCGTGAAGAGCACGGTCGCGAGGACCGAATCGAGCGCTCGAGCGGGCGGCCGGATGCCAGCGAGCTTACGGAGGATGGCGAGGATCGGCTCGACTGCGACCCCCGATCGTCCTTCGAGGATGTGCACGATCGGGTTCGGCATGAGCGAGGCGATGTACTCGGTCTCGTCGACCTTGTCTTCTTTCCCTGTGATCAAGGCCGTCGGCGCCTGGACCGCCGGCAGGATCGCGCGGACATCTGTCTCCCATTCGATCCGTGCGATCGCGGCCGCGACATCAGGTGTTGCCGTATTCCGGTTGATCCGCGCGTATGCACTCAGGCGTTCGCTCGCGTGCTCCACGCGCGCCATGTCAGCCCGACGGACGCCGGCGCGCTCAGCCGCCCGCCAGTCTGCGATCTCGCGCCCGTAGTCCGTCGTCCCCCACATGACGCCTGCCTGCAGCGACTCCTCGAATGACTCACTGCTCTCCCCCCATGGGTAGTCCGGTCCCCACGCGACCCGAGCCCGGGGGTTGTTCCAGAGCATCGCTCTGACCCGGTCGGGGTACGTCGCCGCGAACAGGGCGTGCATCGCGCCGGTCTGGCTTCCCGCGGCGAGGATCGGACGGTCGGACCCGACGACGTCCAGGATCGCGAGGAGATCGGCGGCGCGGGTCTCGAGATTCGGCGGGGGCACGTTCCGGCTGGAGACGCCCGTGCCCCGACGGTCGTGCAGGATGACCCGGGCATACTCGGCCGGGCCGACGAGGAACGGGCGCCAGTCGGGCTCGTCCCACATGAGGTCGACATTGCCCTCGTCGGAGTTGAATCCGATGGAGATGTCAACGGGTCCGTCGCCCACCACCTGGTACGCCAGGTAGACGCCGTCTGGAGTCTTGAGGTAGTGCGTCTCCGGCGTCACCGGCATCGACGTCTCACGTCACCGACAGGCTCGCGCTCCGCGTCGATCCCCGGAGCGATCGGCGATCTGGGTCGCGAGAGGCGCTCGGGGTGATGGTCGTCACGTGACAGCGATGATACCGATGTGGCAGCGGTGTAAACGCCCGGCCGCGGGGGGTCGGGCGAACCGTCCGCCTTCCGCGTAGTCTGGATGAGTCGTCCCGCTACAGGAGCAGAGTCGTCCGTCCATGGAATCCCGAGCTGCAGCCCTTCCTGCCGGGACCGTCACGATGGTCTTCACCGATATCGAGGGCTCGACGGCCCTGCTCCAGTCGCTCGGCGATCGCTATGGCGAGGTCCTGGCGGACCACAACCGGCTGATCCGGGAGGCGTTCGCCCGACACGACGCGTTCGAGCGCGGATCCGCCGGAGATGGGCTGTATTTCGTCTTCGCGAGCGCGCGAGAGGCCGTCCAGGCGGCCGTCGACGCGCAGCTCGCGCTCGCGGAGCACCCATGGCCCGACGACGCGGCGGTCCTCGACAGGATGGGGATCCATACAGGTGAGCCGAGGAACGCGACCGAGGGCTACGTCGGGTTGGACGTCCACCGGGCCGCGAGGATCTGCTCCGCGGGCCATGGCGGCCAGATCCTGGTCTCCCAGACCACTCGCGACCTGGTCGCGGAGGACCTCCGACAATCGCTGGGCATGGTCGACCTGGGCGCTCATCGGCTGCGCTCGCTGGACGGTCCGGCCCAGCGGATCTATCAGGTCACGGGTCCCGGTCTGATCCGCGACTTCCCGCCACCCCGCACGGGCGACGCGCCGAGGAACAACATCCCCCTCGAGGTGACCAGCTTCGTCGGTCGCGAGCGCGAGATCGAGCAGGCGACGCGCATGCTCGACCAATCGTCGCTGCTGACGCTCACCGGGCCCGGCGGCGTCGGGAAGACGCGCATCGGCCTGCGCCTGGCCCGGACCTTCCTCGACCGGTTCGAGGACGGGACGTGGATCGTCGAATGCGGCAGCCTGAGTGACCCGAGCTTCCTGCTGCCTGCCGTGGTCAGCGCCGTCGGGCTGCCCGATCCCGCCGGCAGATCGTTGCTCTCCACGATCGTCGACCAGCTCAAGGGCAAACGGCTGCTGCTCGTCCTCGACGATTGCGACCCCGTCCTGACGGCGGCAGCCGAGCTCGCCGAGGCTGTCGTCCGCAGCTGTTCGTCGGTTCGGATCGTCGTGACGAGCCGCGAGGCGCTCGGTGTCCCCGGTGAGGCCATCCTGCCCATCGCCTCGCTCGCGACCCCCGACACCGGGCCGACCGTCACGACGGACGAACTCCGGTCGATCGACGCCTGCCGGCTGTTCATCGACCGCGCCCAGGCCGTCCAGCCGGCGTTCGAGGTGACCGAGGCGAATGCCCGCTCGGTCGCCCAGCTGTGCCGTCGCCTCGACGGGATCCCTCTGGCGATCGAGCTCGCGGCCGCGCGTGTCCGGGCCCTTCCCGTCGAGCAGGTCGCCGCGCGCCTCGACGACCGATTCCGACTGCTGACTGGCGGGAGTCGAACGTCGGTCGCGCGGCACCAGACGTTGCGGGCCACGATCGACTGGAGCTACGACCTCCTCACAGAACCCGAACGGGCGGTGCTCCGACGACTGTCGGTTTTCGCCGGTGGCGCGTCGCTCGAGGCGGCCGAAAGCGTCTGCGCCGGGGACCCTGTCGATGCCCTCGATGTCCTCGACCTCCTCGGGCGTCTGGTCGAGAAGTCGCTCGTCTTCACCGACCCGACATCGTCAGAGGCACATTTCCGGCTGCTCGAGACGGTTCGCGAGTACGCCCGCGGCCGGCTCGTCGAAGCAGGCGAGGCTGAAACGACGCTTCGTCGTCATCGGGATCTCTTCCTCGCCCTGGCCGACAGGGCATCGCCTGCGTTCTTCCACGGTCCGGAACCGGTGGATTGGCTGCGCCGGCTCGACGACGATCACGAGGACGTTCGCGCGGCACTCGAGTGGTGCCTCGACCAGCCGGGCGAAGCGCGATCCGGTCTTCGCATCGCCGCCGGGTTGTGGCGATATTGGGAGATCCGGGGCCACCTCACCGAAGGACGGGGATGGCTGGAGCGGATGCTCCAGGCGGTCGGCGAGGAGGTCTCCGCGCTTCGAGCCGATGCGCTCACGGGCGCGGCGAATCTCGCGTTCATGCAAGGGGATCTTCGCGCTGCGGCGTCGCACCAGAGCGCGAGCCTCGAGCTCCAGCGAGCCATCGGTGATCCCCAGGGAGTGGCCTATGCCGCGAACAACCTGGCCAACACGTGGATCCAGCTCGGCGACAACGTTCGGGCGCGCGAGCTCTACGAGGAAACCCTTTCGATCGCCACTGAGGTCGGAGACGTGCGCGGCCAGGTGTTCGTCTCGATCAACCTGGCTGACCTCGCCGCCCGCGAGGGCGATCTCGCAACGGCGCAATCGCTCGAGGAGCAGGTCCTCGCGTCCATCCGCCGGCTTGGCGACCGCTGGATGGAAGCATTCGCCGTGGACGCTTTCGCACGGACCGCGCATCGAGCCGGGGAGCACGAGCGGGCGCGGACACTCCACATCGAGGCGCTGGCCATCCTCGAGGAGCTCGGGGATCGGCGCGGGGTCGCGCGGGTCCTGACCCAGCTCGCCGAGCTGGCCCTGACGACAGGCGACGGTCCCAGGGCGCGGGGCCTCCTTCGCCAGGGCCTGACGATCCGCCAGGAACTCGGCGACATGCCGGGGCTCGCCAGCACGATGGAGAGCCTCGCCGGTGCGGTCGCTCCGGACGATCCCGAGGCCGCGGCCCGGCTCGATGGTGCCGCTACATCACTCCGTGAGTCGATCCGAGCGGTCGTCCCGCCGCGGATCGCCGCCGCCCATGACCAGCGACTGGCGGATCTCGAGGCGCGACTCGGCTCGGAGCGATTCGAATCAGCCCGCCGAGAGGGCCGGATGATGACCCCGAACGAGGCGCTGGCTACGCTCCCTCTTTGACCTCGACGATGGAGTCCGCGAGTAGCCCGTGCGCCTCGAGGTGGACCGCCGCGGCGGCCTCCGGGCTGGGCGCCTCGGCGAGGCAGAAGACCTTGCCGGTCGCCTCGTCGTACCAGTAGCGAAGGTACTTGACGTCATGCTTCGCCTGGACCCGCAGGTCCGCAGCATGCGCCTGGGCCACTGCCTCCCCGGTCAGCCCCGGGACGTGGTCGTGCGTATCGAGGTACAGCGGCATGCGTGCGTTCTCCTGTTTTCGGTGGCCGGTCGTCAGGCGGTCAACTATGGGCGTGACGGGAGTGTTGTCAAACGACGATCCAGGCACCATTTCCCGTGCGCGCCGGCGGCCGCTCGCCCCCCGCGGCCATGTACCATGCGCGCCATGGCGACGACCGTGACTCCCGACGTCCTCGCGAAGGTTCCGCTCCTCTCGGGACTCGACAAGCGTGCGCTCGAGTCGTTCGCGCGAACCCTCAAGCAGCGCACCTTCCGGGCCGGCCAGGTCGCCCTCGACGAGGGCGAATCGGGGGTCGGCTTCTTCATCGTCCTTGACGGAAGGGCGACCGTGACCATCGGGGGTCGCGAGGTGCGACGTCTCGGCCCGGGTGACTGGTTCGGCGAGATCGCGCTGCTGACCGCAGACAGCGTCCGCACCGCCACTGTCACCGCCGAGACGGACGTGACCTGCGTCGGCCTGACCGAGTGGGAGTTCAAGCCCTTCCTAGCGGAGCATCCCGACGTCGCGTGGCAGATCATGGTGACGATGGCCCACCGCATCGTGGACACCTCGCAGGGATAGTCCATCGACCGGGTCCGCGCGCCGGTTCGCCACGGACCGGCTAAGGTCTGCCGATGCTCGCCTGGCAACCGACCGACGACGACATCGAGGGCATGGTCATCGACGCCCTCGAGGCGCTGCCCGAGCCGTTTCGCGACCAGCTCGGAAGCGTCGCGATCGTCATCGAGGATGAAGCGACGCGCGAACAACTCGACCTCGTCGGGGCACACGGGCTGTACGGGCTCTACCAGGGCGTGCCACGGACTCGGCTCTCTGCTGACGCCGCGCCGACGCCGAGCAAGATCACCATCTTCCGCGGGCCGCTCGTCCGGGCGAGCCGGACGCCGGAGCGGCTGGCCGCCGCGGTGAGCGACACGGTCTATCACGAGATCGCCCACCACTTCGGGATCTCGGACGAGCGTCTGCACGAGCTCAAGCGCGGAGCGCGATAGCGCGGAGCGCGATAGCGCGGACCGGGCGCAAGCGTCCCTAGGGTCAGCGAGCGCCGGGTGGCGGCGCTCCCGGCTCGATCCCGAGTCGACGGGCGATGGCGGCCGCGTCGATCCGGTTGGCTGCCCCGAGCTTGTCGAATATGTGGGACGCATGAACGCTGGCGGTCTTCCGGCTGATGAACAGCTCGGTGGCGATCTCCTGGTTCGACCAGCCCGCCGCGATGAGGCTCAGGACCTCGATCTCACGTTCGGTCAGGTCGTGGATCGCCGTGCGTCCCGGCGCGTCCGTGCGCGTCGCTCGCTCCGTGGCGACGACATCCAGTCGGGCCTGTCTGGCCAGCCTGTCGATCTCCGCGATGAGAGGACTTGCTCCCAGCCGATCGGCAGTCATGCGAGCGAGGCCGAGGACTTCGGCGGCCTCCGCGCGCGCACCGCGATCGCGCAGGATGGCTGCCCCCTGGCGATAGCGCGCGTAGGCAGCCGGGTACGGACGCTCGATCGCGTCGAAGGCCCCGGCGACGGTGCCCCATCCACTCGACCTGTCCTTCTCATCGAACCGCGCCGCCTCGGCCCGGCACAACGCTGCCATGGCCCGGTCACGGGTCGGCGCCGCCTGTGCCGACCCGCCCGGCACGCCGAGCGCTCGTGCGATCCGTTCGACCTGGCCGGTGATCGCGTGGACGCGTGCCCGTCCGTCCCCGAGGGATTCCTCGTCCCGGCGTGCCCGCGCGACGGCAGCCAGATCCGCCTCGAGCCGCAATGCCGTCGCGGCGAGCGACGCCAGCGCCGGATCCGGCAACCCGGTCGCCGCCAGCGTGAACCCCTCGGCGACTGCCGCCCGGGCATCGCTCACGCGCCCTTCTGCGACTGCGAGGTCGACCGTCGCTGCCAGGAGCGGCGCGTGGTCTTCCCTCCCGGCCTGAGCGTCCGCGGCCCGTGCGTCTGCAATGCCGGCCGTCGCGGCTCCAAGGTCGCCCCGGAAGGTGTCGAGCCGGCAGCGCTGGATCCGAAGCCGGAGACCTGCCTGCCCCGTCGGCGCGCGGGCCAGTCCGAGGCGGAGGAGGTCGTCGGCCTCGTCCCACGATCCCAGTGCGATGGCCGCCTTCGCGGCGATCGCGAGGATGAGCCCGCCATAGGTCCGCTCGACCCCGAGAACGTGCACCCGCTCCCAGCCCTCTCGCGCGACCTCGAGCGCCTCCCGCGTCCGCCCGACGCGATCGAGGAGCGTGGCGAGGTTGGATGCCCCGAGGGCGATCCCTTCCGTGCCACCGATCTCGTCCGCGATGGCGAGACCCGCCCGGACGCGTTCGACACCCTCGTCAACACGTCCGAGCAGCGCCATGTCCCAGCCGAGGATCCCGAGGGCAAGGGCCTCGTCGCTGCGGGATCCGACGGCACGGGCGAGCGCTACCGCCGCCTCGGCGAACGGGATGGAGTCGGTCAGACGGCCGGCGAGCATGAGCAGACCGGCCCGATGGGCAAGGATCCTGGCGCGCGCGGCGGACGGTGGATCCGTCGGCACGAGGCGTTCCGCCACGTCCACGGCAGCCGCAGCTGCGGCATGGTCCCCCGCCTCCCAGAGATACCAGCGCTGGCGCTCATGGAGCGAGGCCGCTCGCGCCGGATCCGCGTTCGCGTCGACGAGGGCGATCGCGCGCTCGCCGAGGCCGACGGCGGCCCGGTACTCGCCGATCAGGACCGCTGTCTCCGCGGCGCGAACGAGGACGCCAGCACGATCGAGCGCGGGAGCCGCGTCCGGCACGCCGTCCCATAGCTCGAGAGCGGTCAGGTATCGACGATGAGCGTCAGGAAAGGCGGCGGCGCGTTCCGCGGCGAGCGCCGCTTCGACGGCCGCGACGAGTGCACGACGGTCGTCTCCGGCCGCCTGCCAATGGTCGGCGATCTCCGCGGCCGTCGGCGGTGGCCCCGTCGCGCGTCGGCCGGCGGCCCTGTCGCGCAGGCGGCCTTCGAGCGCTTCCGCGTACCGGGCGTGCAAGCGCGTCCGCTCGCCGGGGAGAAGCGAGGCCTCGATCACCTCCCGCAGGAGCGCGTGAGTGAACACGTAGCTTTCCTCCGACCCGCCCGCGCTACTGACGAGGATCCGGCGGTCGATGGCCTCCCGCAGACCATCGCGGTCCGCCGATGGCGGCAGATCGGACACGGTGGCTAGCAGGTCATCGTCGAGCCGCCCGCCGGCCGCGGACGCGACTCGGAGGACCTCCTGCCCGGTCTCGGAGACCGCGGCGACCCGAGCCAGCAGGACGTCGCGGAGTCGCGCCGGCAGGACCGCCGGGCTCGTCTCGTTCGACACGGCGAGGATCTGCTCGACGAAGAAGGGATTGCCGCCCGACCGCTCGAGAGTCCGGTCGACGAGTTCGGGATCCGGCGCTCGCCCGAGCTCGTCGGTCATCAGCGCCATCAGGTCTTCGCGCTCGAACCGGCTGAGATCGATCCGGTCGACACGGTCGCCGCGCTCCAGCTCGGCAAGGTATGGGAGGAACGTCCCGCCCGTGTCGGATCCGTCGGTCCGGATCGTCGTCAGCAGGAGGACGCGCTCGTCGCGCACGTTCCGGACGAGGAAGGCGACAAGATCCCGGGTCGACGGATCGGCCCATTGGAGGTCCTCGACGATCAGGGCGACCGGCGAAAGGCGCGCGAGCCGCTCGAGGACCCCGAGGATGAGCTCGAAGAGACGGACCTGGGCGAAGCGGTCCTCGGTCGCCTCGAGGCCGGACGGGCCGTCGCCTGCGGTCGTCGCCCCGGGCGCGACACCGTGCCCACGGTCGACCGTCATGCGCACGTCGGGCATGAGCCGACCGAGCTCCGCCCGCCCGGGCCCAAGCAGGGCCGGCAGGGCTCCGGGATCCACGTCGCGCACGACCGCGCGCAGGGCCTCGACGAACGGGCCGTACGGCAGTCCGCCGGCACCGAGCGGAAGGCAGCCACCCGCCATGACACGGCCGCCGACCGCGCTGATCCGTCGTGCGAACGCTTCGACCAGGCGCGTCTTGCCGATCCCTGCCTCGCCGGCCAGCACGACCGTGCACGCATCACCGGCCGCCGCCCGCGCGTAGGCGGCGACGAGCCGCTCGAGCTCGGCCGCTCGTCCGATGAACGCCTGGCCCCGTGCCCCGTCCACGACCGGGCGATGATAGGCGCCCCGGCACCGACCCCGTCGGGGCCGTTCGACGAGCTCGAGATGAACGGTCACGCGTTCATCGCCGCGAGTGCCGGATGCGATCGAAGCCGTCCGCGTGCGCGGCACAGGCGCGTCCGCAGGACCGGCCCCGAGACGCCAGTCATCGCGGCGATCTCCCCAGGCCGGTACCCGAGCGCTGCCAGCACGACGATCCGACGGTCGTCGCCGGCGAGCGAATCGAGCGCCTCGGACAGCTGTTCGTGGCGCTCCCTGTCGATGACCGTGTCTTCCGGTGATTCCGCAACGCCGCGCTCGAGCAGGGCCGGCATGGTCCGCGTGACGACGGCGCCGTGCCGCGCTCCGCTGATCACGAGGTTGCGACCCACGCGGTGGAGCCACGCGGCGGGATCGTTGGGTGCCCGGCCCGCCTCGATCTCGGTCGCGAGACGCAGGAAGGATTCGCTCACCAGGTCTTCGGCGACAGCCGGATCGCGGGTCAGTCCGATCAACCATCCACGCAATGCCGGGCCATGAGCGCGGAACGTCTCGTCAAGGAGCGTGCATGCGTGGTCATCGGGGACGCCCGCGGCCATCAGGGCCGGGATCGACTTGGTCATCATCGTGGGACCTCCGTCCGTTCGTCCGGTCCTCGTGACCGGTCGATCCGAACGTCGGGCTAAGGCGGGCCGTGCGGCATCGGGCGCGGACCCCAGGGTTTCCTGCGGGTCGCCTCATTTCAGCGGTGGCCGCCTCACGGGTGAGGTCTCCGCGGCCGGCCGCCGAGACCTACCGGCCGGTACCGTCAGGAGCGGATCAACCGCGCGACGACCGGCGCGATCCGCTCCACCCAGAGGGCGTACTGGGCAGCGCTCGGGTGCAGCCCATCCGGCGCGACGAGGGATCGATCGGTCGCAGCACCGAGCGACAGGTCGAAGATGTCGACGAAGGCGATCCCTCGCGCGTCGGCCAGCCGAGCCATCGCGCCGTTCGCAGCGACGATCCCCTCATGCTGGCGGCGGGGGTCGCCGTAGTCCGCGCCTGCCGGAGTCACCGTGTAGTCCGGGGTCGCGACCGTGACGACGCTGGTCGATGGGAGTCTCGCGAGAAGCCTGTCAAGGATCGCCTCGACGTTCGCGGCGTAAGCGTCGAGCGGGACGCCTCGGACGACGTCGTTGACGCCGATGAGAAGGCTGACGAAGGCGGGCGCGAGCGCATCGAGCGCCGGCAGCTCGTCGCGGATGAGGTCGCTCGAGGTGTGACCGTTGACACCAAGGTTGGCGACAAGCTGGAGCCGAGGCTCGTCGGGACCGAGTGCCGCGACGAGTCGATCCGGCCAACTGTCGGCCGCAGGCACCGAGGTCCCGATCGTGTACGAGTCGCCGAGGGCGACATAGCGCACGGGCGGTCAGATCCGGACGCGAAGCGACTCGAGGCCGCGCAGCACGAACGTCGGCTTCCAGCCCGGCGTCTCGACCAGCTCGAGGCCGGGGGCCCGTCGGAGCAGCGTCTCGAAGGCGATCGCGAGCTCGAGCTTCGCGAGTGGCGCGCCGAGGCAATAGTGGATCCCGGCCCCGAACGACAGGGACGGGTTCGGGTCGCGCGCGAGGTCGAGGTCGTCGGCTTTCTCGAATGCGCTGCCGTCGCGGTTGGCGGACCCGAACAGCATCGCGATCTCGTCGCCGCGATCGAGCTGGACGCCGTGGATCTCGACCGGCGCCAGGACCCACCGCTCGAACAGCGACAGCGGCGTGTCGAAGCGGAGCAACTCCTCGATCGCGGTCGGGATCAGTGCCGGGTCCGCCTGCAGGCGTGCGAGCGCATCCGGGTGGCGGAAGAGCGTCCACCCGCGGGGGCCGGCGCCGTTCACCGACGCTTCGTGGCCAGCGTTGAGCAGCAGCACGCAGGTCGCGATCAGCTCCTGCTC
>JBJMMQ010000095.1:0-12963 GCA_045804705.1 Chloroflexota bacterium | reverse complement strand
AGGGCGCGGCCACCGACCTGGCCGCCCTCCTCGTACCCGGCGACGCAGTGAACGCCGTCGGCACCGTGACGCAGCGGGACGGCGAGGTCGTGCTGGTGGTCACGGACCCGGCGGCGGTCGCGCTGCTCGGCGACCTCGGCTCGACGGAGGAGGCATCGGCGACGGCCGATGCTGCCGCGGTCGCGCCCAGCGACGACCCCCAGACCGGTGGCACCGCCGATCTCGCGTCGGCGGGCGCTCGCGGCCGCGAACCGCTCGTCGCCGGGCTCATCGGGTTGCTCGTGGCGGCCGGGCTCGGAGGCGGCGCGATGGCTCGCCGCGTCATCGTCAGCCGACGCCTGAGCCGCGCCCGGATCCAGGCGCGAATCGACGCCATCGCCGGTACGCCCCCGCCGGCGACCGACCCCATCGACGGGTCCTGACGGGCCCGAGCCGCCCCATGCGGGGGTCTAGCACGACCCGAGCACGACCCGAGCGTGGCCCACGCTCGGGTCGTTCGTGCGTGGCCACGCTTGACGCTCGCGGAATCCGGCCCCTATCCTCGGGCGAGCCTCACGCTCAGATGAGCGTGGGCGAACGAGGGAGCGAGGGCACTTGCCAAACGCGGACGCACGCGTCGCGGTCCCCGCAGGCGAGCGGCAGTACCACATCGGACTCGGTCCGGGTGAGCTGGCCGACTACATCCTCCTCCCCGGCGACCAGGATCGCGTCGAGCGAGTCGCGTCGCGCTTCGACTCCGTCGAACGGACCCACCGTCACCGGGAGTTCGCGAGCGCAACCGGCCTGTACCGCGGTCTCCGCGTGTCCTGTGTGTCGACCGGGATCGGCACCGACAACGTCGAGATCGTCATCGCCGAGATCCTGGCCCTCGTCGAGCGACCCACCCTGATCCGCATCGGATCGTGCGGAGCGCTCCAGCCGGGCATCGAGCTCGGTGACCTCGTGATCTCGACGGGCTCCGTCCGCCTCGAGACCACGACCAACTGGTTCGTCCACGAGGGCTACCCGGCCGTCGCGGACTACGAGGCGGTCCTCGCCCTCGTCGAGGCCGCCACCGGGCTCGGGTACCGGCATCACCTCGGGATCACGGCCACGGCACCGGGGTTCTACGGCGCGCAGGCACGTCCGATCCCGCAGCTCCCAATTCGCTACCCTGACCTGGCTGACGAGCTCACACGGCAAGGCGTCCTGAACTTCGAGATGGAAGCCTCCGCCGTCCTCGTGCTGGGGGGGCTCGGCGGCTGCCGGGCCGGCGTCGTGTGCGCGGTGTACGCGAACCGCCGGACCGGGGCATTCGTCGAGGGAGACACCAAGGCCGAGGCGGAAGCCGCCGTGATCGAGACCGGGCTGGAAAGCCTCCGTGTCCTCGCCGCGTTGGACCGCCAGAAGTCGAAGGCCGGGGCGGCGCGATGGCGCCCGTCGCTCTGGTCCCCGTCATAAGCGCCAGGACCAGGCCCACCGCGGACACGGGACGAATGCTCCCGTGACACGGCTTGCGCGAGGAGGATGCAGACCATGGCCCAGGCCTACTGCGTGAAGGACAAGCAAAAGGTCGAGGTCCAGAACGCCCAGCAGATCACGATGAAGAACGGCAAGCGGGCAGTCCAGGGCACTTGCCCGATCTGCGGCGGCAAGGTCTTCCGGATCGGCGGCTGAACCCACCACGACCTCATCCACTCGAGCCCCCGCCGGCGTGCCGGCGGGGGCTCGATGGTGTCCGGGACGGTCCACACGGCCCGGGGCGCGCGGGCCGATCGGCAACCGGCCCGCAACCCACCCCCTGCTACGATCGTCGCGAACGCGCGCCCGCGGTACGGGCGCCCGGAAGGACGACCGCCCGACGGGGCGCCCGTCCAGACCCCAAGAGGAGCCCCCTGTGACCGTTCGCGTCGGCATCAACGGTTTCGGCCGCATCGGCCGCCAGTCCCTGAAGGCTCTCATCGAGCGGGCGCCGGACGTCGAAGTCGTCGCCGTGAACGACCTCGTCGACGTGGCGACGAACGCCCTGCTGTTCAAGCACGACTCGACCTACGGCGCGTACCGCGGTGACGTCGGCCACACCGACGACGCGGTCATCGTCGACGGCCGCGAGATCAAGGTCCTCCAGGTCAAGGACCCGGCCCAGCTCCCGTGGGTGGACCTGGGCGTCGACATCGTGATCGAGTCGACCGGAATCTTCACCGACGCGGAGAAGGCGAAGGCGCACATCGACGCCGGCGCGAAGAAGGTCATCATCTCCGCGCCTGCGAAGCACGAGGACATCACGATCGTCCTCGGTGTCAACGAGGACCGCTACGACCCGGCGAGCCACCACATCATCAGCAACGCGAGCTGCACGACGAACTGCCTGGCGCCCGCCGCGAAGGTCGTCCACGACACGCTGGGGATCGAGCGCGGGCTCATGAACACGATCCACAGCTACACCAACGACCAGCGCATCCTCGACGTCGCGCACAAGGACCCGCGCCGCGCGCGCAGCGCCGGCCAGAACATCATCCCGACGACGACCGGCGCGGCCAAGGCGCTGTCGCTCGTCATCCCGGACCTCAAGGGCAAGTTCGACGGGTTCAGCCTGCGCGTCCCGACGCCGACTGTCAGCGTCGTCGACTTCACCGCGGACGTCAGCCGTCCGACCTCGGTCGAGGAGCTCAACGACGCGTTCCGTGCCGCTGCTGCCGGACCGATGAAGGGCATCCTCGGCGTCTCCGACGAGCCACTCGTCTCGATGGACTTCAAGGGTGACGACCGAAGCTCGATCATCGACGCCCCCTCGACCATGGTCCTCGGCGGGACCATGGTGAAGGTCATCTCGTGGTACGACAACGAGTGGGGCTACAGCAGCCGCGTCGCCGACCTCATCGCGTTCGTGGCGGCGCGCCTGCCCGTCGCCGCCTGATCGCAGCGATGGACAAGCTCACGATCCGCGACGCGAACGTCGCCGGCAAACGCGTCTTCGTTCGGGTCGACTTCAATGTCCCACTCGCGGACGGCAGGGTCACCGACGACTCGCGCATCAGGGCAGCGATCCCGACGATCACCGCCCTCCTCCAGGCGGGCGCGTCCGTCGTCCTCGCCAGCCATCTCGGCCGGCCGGACGGCAAGGTCCAGGACGGTCTCCGCCTGCGGCCGGTCGGGCAGCGGCTCGGGGAGTTGATGCGCCGGAACGTGCCGGTCACGGGCGATGCGCTCGGCATCGGGACCGAGGACGCGGTCAAGCGGCTCCGGGCGGGCGAGGTCCTCCTGCTCGAGAACCTGCGATTCCACGTCGAGGAGGAGCGGAACGACCCGGCATTCGCCGCCGCTCTCGCAGCCTACGCGGATGTCTACGTCAACGACGCGTTCGGGACCGCGCATCGCGCACACGCGTCCACTGTCGGCATCGCCAAGCTCCTGCCCGCCTATGCGGGCCTGCTGATGGAGCGCGAGATCGAGATGCTCTCGAAGCTCCTCGAGGCCCCCGAGCGTCCGTTCGCCGCGATCCTCGGCGGCGCGAAGGTGTCCGACAAGATCAAGGTGATCGACCACCTCCTGACCAAGGTCGACATGCTCATCCTCGGCGGCGGCATGGCAAACACGTTCCTGCTCGCCCAGGGCAAGGCGATCGGCAAGAGCCTCGCCGAGCCCGATCGAGTCGATGATGCCCGGCGGATCCTGTCGACGGCGGCCAACAACGGTGTCCGCGTCGTCCTGCCGGTCGACGTCATCGTCGCCAAGGAAGTCACCCGCGGGACCGAGTACAAGACCCTCCAGGCGGAGAAGATCCCGGCTTCGTGGCATATCGTCGACCTCGGCAAGGCCAGCCAGGACCTCATGGTCGACGCGCTGTCCGATGTCCGGACCGTGTTCTGGAACGGGCCGCTCGGCGTGTTCGAGATCCCGTCATTCGCGCACGGCACGAAGGCCGTCGCTCGTCTGCTCGCCGACCGAGCCGACGCCGGTGCGACGGTCATCGTCGGGGGCGGGGATTCGGTCGCGGCCGTCACGCAGCAGGGTCTTGCCGACCGGATGACCCACATCTCGACCGGCGGCGGCGCGTCGCTCGAGTTCCTCGAGGGTCGTGAGCTGCCCGGGGTGACCGTCCTGCTCGACCGACCCGTCGAGGCGAAGCCAGCCAGGAAGTCGCCGAAGGCGAAGGCGACCGCATGAACACCCTCATCGACGTCGTCGACGCCCGCGAGATCCTCGATTCGCGTGGGAACCCGACCGTCGAGGTCGACGTCGTCCTCGCCGACGGGTCTGTCGGACGCGCCGCCGTGCCGTCTGGCGCCTCGACCGGCGTCCACGAGGCGGTCGAGCTGCGCGACGGCGACGGAGGCCGGTTCGGGGGCAAGGGTGTGTCAGGTGCCGTCGGCAACGTCACGGCGACGATCGGCCCCGCGATCTACGGTCTGGACGCATCCGACCAGGCCGGGATCGATGCCCTCCTCGTCGAGCTCGACGGGACACCGAACAAGTCACGCCTCGGCGCGAACGCCATCCTCGGCGTCTCACTCGCTTGCGCTCACGCGGCGGCGGCCTCGTACGACCTGCCGCTGTACCGATACCTCGGCGGGGTCGGCGCGACGAAGCTGCCGGTGCCGATGTTCAACATCCTCAACGGCGGAAAGCACGCCGAGGACTCGACCGACTTCCAGGAATTCATGGTGATGCCCGTCGGCGTCGACTCGTTCGCCGACGCGTTGCGTGCCGGCTCGGAGGTCTTCTGGGCGCTGCGGTCCATCCTCCACGATGAGGGCCATTCGACCGGACAAGGCGACGAGGGCGGGTTCGCGCCATCGCTGCCCTCGAACGAGGCCGCCGTCGAGATCATCCTGCGTGCCATCGAGAAGGCCGGCTATCGGCCAGGCGATGAGGTCGCGATCGCTCTCGATCCGGCGACGTCAGAGCTCGTCGAAAAGGGGTCCGGAGTCGACGGCGCGCCGACGCGCTACGTGCTCGCCCGCGAGGGGCGGACGCTCGACTCCGATGAGCTGGTCGACCTGTGGGCAGACTGGGCCGCGCGGTTCCCGATCGTCTCGCTCGAGGACGGCCTTGCCGAGGATGACTGGGTCGGCTGGAAAACGTTGACAGCGCGACTGGGCCGTCAGATCCAGCTCGTGGGTGACGACCTGCTGGTGACGAACACGGACCGCATCGCGCGCGGGATCGCCGAGGACGCCGCGAACTCCGTGCTCATCAAGCTCAACCAGATCGGCACTCTCACCGAGACGATCGAGGCGATCTCACTCGCCCGCGGAGCGGGCTGGTCGGCGGTCGTCTCGCACCGCTCGGGAGAGACCGAGGACACGACCATCGCCGACCTCGTCGTCGCGATGGGCACGGGCCAGATCAAGTCGGGCGCTCCGTCGCGGTCGGAGCGCGTCGCGAAGTACAACCGTCTCTTGCGCATCGAGGGCGAGCTCGGTGACAGCGCGCGTTACCCGGGCCGGGCAGCCCTGTCCGGTGCGCGGCTCGCCGCTCCAGACGCGCCCGAGGCGAGGGTCGAGACCGCTTCGTGATCAGGTTCGTCGATCGGGGCGCCAAGACGGCCGCGTATGTCGGGATCGGCACGGCCGTCACCATCGTCGCGAGCTTCACGCTCATCATCCCCATCGAGTGGCTGATCTGGCTGCTCGTGATCCCGGTCGGCCTCACGATCGGCTACTACGCGAACCAGCGCTCGAACAGGCGGCGTGGGCCGCTCAGCCGGATCCTCGTGAACGGAACGTTCGCGGCCCTCGTGACCGGTGTCTCGATGGCCGTGCTGCTGCTCGTCATCAAGGCCATCTTCTTCTTCGCGGACGGCGGCTACCCCGATTTCAACCGGGTCGACGAGAGCGGCGCCGCGATCCCGCCGTCGTGCGTGAGCGGCGCGGACTGTGTCTACCAGCGCTACGTCCAGGCGGGCCGCGGGCCGGATCTGGCGGCCGCTGGCGTGACCGACGCCGACTCGTTCTCGCGCTTCTACTGGAACGAGCAGCTCGGCAGCGCGCTGACGATCGTCCTCCTGACGACGATCAGCGGAGCCGGCGGAGCGGCGCTCTATTGGATCGTCCGACCGAAGCCAGTCGCGGCGAACACCGAGGCGACGACCGAGGCGACACCTAGCTAGACCGCCGTCGTTTCCACAAGGCCAGCCGGGAGGAGCGGACTTGAAGTACATGATCATGACCTTCGGCGATATGTCGGGCCTTGAGGGCAGATCGACCGACTGGATCAGAGGGATGATCGAGTTCATGATTCGGATCGACGTGGAGCTCAGCGAGACGGGCGAGCTCGTGTTCCAGCAGGGGCTCGCGGACGCGCCGGAGGCGATAACGGTGCAGGTGGCAGAGGGCACGCATTCCGTCGCCCGCGGCCCCGTCGAGGCGCCGCCACTTGCGGGCTTCTGGGTCGTGGATGTCGCCGATGAGGCTCGGGCGATCGAGATCGCCGGCCGGATCAGCGAGGCAGCCGACGCTCGGATCGAGGTGCGCGCCTGCATGGACGCTCCTCCGGACGACGTGCTGCAACAGATGGGATGACGCCTTGGGTCGCACCAGCGGCGGGGTCTAAACCGGAGGGGGATGCGCGTCTGATACGCGAATCCATGATGGGCAAGCGTCGCCACCCCGCCGGGCGACTCCGGATCGTCGCGATCTCTCGCCTGCCACGCTGAACGATCACGGAAGCGCGTCCCAGACACGCCCCTGACCACCGAGCCGAATCGAAACGCCCCGGGTATGCCGGGGCGTGACGTTCGCGAAACCGGACCGATGGCCCGGCCGAAGACTATTCCTTCGCGGCGGTCTTCTTGGCCTTGGGCGCCGCCTTGGCGGTCGCCTTGGGGGCGGCCTTGGCAGGAGTAGCTGCCTTCTTGGGCGCTACGGCCTTCGCCTTCGGCGCGGCCTTCGCCGTCGTCTTGGCGGGGGCGGTTTCGACAGACGCGGCCTCGGCGGCGGCCTTGGCGGCAGCTGCTTCAGCTCGGGCGGTCTTGCTCAGCGCAGCGCGGGCCTTGCCGGCGGCGGTCTGGGCGCCCTTGGCCTTGCCGGCCTTGCCGGCCGCGATGCGGGCCTTGGCGGCCTTCGCCGCGGCAGCCTTGCCGGTCGTCTTGACGACCCGGCCACCGGCCTGGACGTGCTCGCCACCGAGCGCGGCGTTGACCTTCAGGGTCAGGCGCGACTTGCGGCGGGCGGCTGCGTTCGGATGGATGGCACCGACCTTGGCCGCGCGGTCGAGCGCGCTGAGCGCCTCGGCGAGGGCGGCGACCGGATCGATGGTCGACTCGGCGGGCGCCGCGGCGGCGATCAGGGCCTTGGCGACGTAGGTCTTCGCGGCACTGCGTCGCGGCTGCAGGACGTCGCGGCGGCGCTCTGCCTGACGGACCCTCTTGAGTCCGGACGGCGTACGAGCGCCCGTCCAGGTGCGGGGCGTCTTGGCCAAGGGGAGAACCTCGAGTGTGGGTGGTATCGACGTGGCGCGCGGCGCGGAAGTCAGCCCCGGGCGCGAAGGCGGAGGATACCACAGGTCATCCGAGCAACCGGCTTGGGCGTGGGCAACCGCCGCCCGCCACACTTGTCGCCGTGACCGCCATCATCGGTGGCCTCGGCGCCGCACTGTTGTGGGCCGCGGCGACTCTCTGCTCATCGCGCTCGAGCCGGATGATCGGATCGCGCGTCGTGCTTGGCTGGATCATGGTCGTCGGCGTCATCGTCGGTCTGCCGATCGCCGCGGTGAGCCCGGGCCCGACGACCCTCGAACCGTCCACCCTCGGACTCCTCGGCCTTTCGGGGATCTGCTACGTCGTCGGACTCCAGCTGACGTATGCGGCGCTGCGGATCGGCAAGGTCTCCATCGTCGCCCCGATCGTCGCCACGGAGGGCGCTGTCGCTGCTCTCATCTCGATCGGCCGTGGCGATCCAGTCGGATTCATCGCCGGCATCTCGCTCGCCGTCGTCGTGTGCGGCGTCGTCCTCTCGTCGCTCGAGCCCGGTCGTGGCGACGTGGCGGCGGGGGACTTCGACGTCGTGGCCGATGCCATCGACCAGACCGGCACTCAGGAGCCGGATGATCCTCGACGCGCGACACTGCTGGCCATCGCCGCCGCGCTTGTCTTCGGCGCGGGTCTCGTCGCGGCAGGGACGGCAGCCTCGCTCGTTCCGGTCGCGTGGGTCGCGCTCGCGGCGCGGCTCGTCGGGCTCGTGGTCGTCGTCGTCCCACTCGTGCTGAGCCGGCGTTTTCGCCTGACACGCATAGCGCTACCGCTGGTGCTGGTCGCCGGGGTCGCGGAGGTCTTCGGGTCGATGTTGTCGGCGTGGGGGTCCCGCGAGAGCATCGCCATCACTGCCGTCATGGGCAGCCAGTTCGCCGCGATCGCCGCGTTCGCCGCGTTCGTGCTGTTCGGCGAGCGGCTGGGCCGTCTCCAGGTCGCGGGCGTCGTCCTGATCGGCGTCGGCGTGACCGTTCTCGCGGCCACGACTGCCTAGACTGGCCTCAACGCCTCAGACGGGAGCTCGATCAGCTGTTTGCGTGGGCCGCTCAGCGGCGACGCTCGTCTCGGGGGTCGCGGCTCGAGCCACCAACGCGTCGAGCCTGTCAAGGAACGTCTTGGCCCGGAGCCCTGTCAGGATCTCGCGACTCCGTGCGACAGCCGCGACCACCTCGGATTCGCGCGAGTCAAGCAGCGAGGCCATGTCGATCCCAAGGAGCGCTTCCTCCCAGGGCAGGCCGATGTCGCGCCAGCCGTCACGCGTGCCGCGATAGAGCGAGATCGCCTCGGTCGTCCGGCCGTCGAGCGCTGCGATCCCGGCCCGGATCGTCGTTCGGGTCAGTTCGGCCGCGGGACCATGGACCCCGACCTCGTCGATCGCGTCAAGGTCCGCCGCCGCGCCGGCACGGTCGCCCGACCAGAGCGCCGCGCGCGCGGCCACCGCTCGTCGGCTCGGACGTCCCCCGACGATCGTGAAGCTCTCGATCGCGAGTCGGCGCGCCTCCGCGAGCCGACCTTCCGCGAGCGCACGGAGGGCGCGGATGTCGCTGTAATCAGACGCGGCCTGGGGGTCGTCGTGCCCGACGATCGTGGCTTCCCAATCGGCCCACTCCTCCGGTGTCGCCTCGCCGCGCCAGGTTCGGAACACGAGGGTGTTGCCCTCGAACCATGCCCGGTCCGGTCGATCGAGCTCACCGGCCAGCTGTGGTGCGAGCTCCCCAAGCGCCCAGTCCCAGTCGCCGGTCGCCCTCGCCTCCTCGGAGGTGTTGCCAAGGATGAGCAGCATCCGCCGGCGCATGCCGAGTCTGCGCGTCTCCGCGAGGGTCTCCCGGTCGAAGGCGAACGCCTTCGCCGGATCGCGTTCGTTGAGGTAGAAGCCGAGATTGCCGCGACAAGCGAGAGCCAGCCCGACGAGACCGTGTGTCTCGGCAAGCTCAAGCGCACCACGAGTCAGGGCACTCGCCTCATAGCTTCGGCCGATCTGCGCGAGGAGGATGCCGCGTCGCATGAGCAGCTCGACCACGGCCTCGACGAGGTCGAGGCGCTCGGCCCGCCCCACGTATCGGTCGATGAGCTCCAGCGCCTTCTCGGTGTCCTGGTGCATCGCGTAGGCGCTCGTCATCGCCGTGGCGAGGCGGACGAGCGCGACCTCGTCGTCGATGCCCTTCAACTCCTCCATCGCGGGCTCGAGGAGCGCGATCGCCTCTTCGCTTCGGTACCCACCGACGAGCGTCCGGGAGATCGCCACAAGACTGCCGGCCAGGCCCGAGGTGTCGCCGGCGCCTCGCCGAAGATCGATCGAACGCCGCAGGAGGACCTCCGCCTCGTCGAGACGTGCGGCCTCCGTTGCGGCACGACCCGCCCGCTCGAGCAGGTCGGCTTCCTCTCGTGGGTCGGATGCGACCGTCAGTGCCGACTGAAGGAACCCGAGCGCCTGTTCGTACGATCCGAGGGCGATGGCGCGATCGGCCGCTGCCTGGAGCGCGATCCGTGCCTGGCGGCCGAGGGCGTCTGCCTCCGCCGGCTCCCCCGCATTCTCGTGCGCGGCCAGATAGTGGCTCGCGAGTGCCCCGGCAAGCTCGTCGCTCCCGATCGCTTCGAAGAAGCGCGCCGCGGCCAGGTGTCGGACCTTCCGGTCACGACGAGCGAGCGTGTTGTAGGCGACCTCGCGGATCAGCGCCTGGACGAACGAATACTGGCCACGCTCGGGACTCCTCGGATCGAGGTCCTGGGTCAGGAGCTCGCGGCGGACAAGCTGGCGGAGCATCGGCTCGAGCTCAGCGTCGGGGATCCCCGACACCGCGGCGAGGGCAGCCAGAGTGAAGCTCTGCCCGAGCACCGCTGCGTCGGAGACAAGGGCACGTTCGGCCGGGACGAGCGCATCGAGGCGCGACGCGACGAGCGCCGTGAGGGTCTCCGGGACCGCCACGTTGGTGAGGTCGCCAACGGGCCGGCACACCCCGTCCTCGATCCCGAGACGACCTTCCGCGATCAGCATCCGGACCGTCTCGACGGCGTAGAGCGGCATGCCGTCGGCTCTGCCGACGATCGAGGCGAGTGCGGATTCGGGCATGCGCGGGACCAGGCCCCTGAGCAGGTGGCGCATCGCGTCCGTCGTGAGCGGCTCGAGATAGACCGATGTGAAGTTCCTCTTGCCCGCGCCCCACGCCGGTCGCTTGTCAAGCAGGTCCGGTCGGGCGAGGGTCACGACGAAGATCGGAACCGCACGCGACCACTCCATGACGTGGTCGACGAAGTCGACGAGACCCGTATCGGCGTGGTGGAAGTCCTCGAAGACCATGATCACGGGACTCGTCTCGGCGAGGCGCTCGAAGAAGGTCCGCCACGCGCCGTAGAGCTCCTCTGTCGCCATGCCCGACTCGAAACCGAGCAGGACGAGGAACGCGCGTTCGATCCACCGACGCTCGTCCGCGTCCTGGACGTGCTCGGCGAGGGCTTGCGCGATCTTGCTGCGCGAGGTCGCTTCGTCATCGGTCTCGACCAGCCTGCAGCGACCCCGGACCATCTCTCCGAGTGCCCAGAAGCTGATGCCCGTGCCGTACGCGGGCGACCGGCCAGAGTGCCACCAGACGTTCTCGACGACCCCGTCGAGGTACTTCTCGAACTCCCAGCCGAGGCGTGACTTGCCGATCCCGGCCGGCCCGAGGATCGAAACGAGCCGTGCCCGGCGCTCCCGGCTCGTCGCCTGGAACAAGTCCTTGAGGAGCCGCAATTCGTCGTCGCGCCCGACGAACGGCGGCTCGAGGCCCTCGCCCAGCCGCCGGCCATCGCGCTCTCCGATGACGCGCAGGGCGCGCCAGGCGGGAACCGGACTGGTCTTGCCTTTCAGCGCCTGCTCGCCGGCAGGTTCGAAGGCGATCGACAGCGAGGCGGCCTGATACGTCCCCTCGCCGACGAGAACGCTGCCGGGCGCTGCAACGGACTGCAGTCGGGCAGCGGTGTTGACGATGTCGCCCGCGACCATCCCCTGGTTCGTGGCGCCGATCGTCACGGCTGCCTCGCCGGTCAGGACGCCGACGCGTGCCTGGATGGTCGGACCGAGTGTGCGCACGGCCTCGACGAGGTCGAGCGCGGTGCGGACCGCTCGCCCAGCATCGTCCTCCTGGGCGATCGGCGCGCCCCACACGGCCATCACCGCATCACCGATGAACTTCTCGACCACGCCCCCGTACGCATCGATGATCCCCCGGGCAAGGTCGAAGTAGCGCGTCAGGACCTCCCGGACCTCTTCCGCGTCGCGCTCCTCGGCGAAGGGGGTGAAGCCGACGAGGTCCGCGAAGAGGACGGTGACGTGCCGGCGTTCCGCGACAGGTTCGGCGGCGGCACGCGGGGGAGTGGTCGGCGCGGGCGGTCGACTCTCATTCACGGGTGCGGCCGGAGCCGTCCCAAGGACCGTCCCGCACTCATTGCAGAACTTCGCATCGGCCAGCGTCGGCGCGCCGCACGATGGGCAGGCGGCCGCGAGGCGGGTACCGCATTCCTTGCAGAACTTGGCTCCGACCGGATTCTCGCCCCCGCAGACGGGACAGGCCACGCGCGACTCCTGGAGATGACGTGTGAGTTTGTCAGCGTAGCGGAGCGACCGCGAGCATGGGGATCACGAGGGCGCCGTCAGTTCCACCACGCCGTCGATCATGAACTGGACGGCGAGCGCCGCGAGGATGATGCCGAGCATCCTGGTGCTCACGGCGCGACCAGTCACGCCGAGGACTCTGGAGATGCGATCCGCGCCGAGGAACGCGAGGAGGATCGTCAACATCACGAGCGCGGTCACGAAGAAGAGGCCGACGGCGAGATCGGCGTGGCCACCAGTCTTGCCCGCGAGGAGGATCATCGCGGTGATCGCGCCTGGGCCTGCGATGAGCGGGATCGCCAAGGGGAACGCTGCCACGTTCTTGACGTGGTCCACGCCGACGGCCGTATCGGCTGTCGCCTGGAGGCGAGGACCGAGGCGGTCGAACACCATCTCCCAGGCCGTGAACAGGAGGAGCAGGCCGCCGGCGATCCGGAACGCCGACAACGAGATGCCCATGAAGTCGAGGAGTCTCGCGCCACCAAGGCCGGCCGCAAGGAGGATGACGAAGGCGATGAGCGGTCCGCGCCACGCGACCTCGCGCCGCTGCATGTCCGTCATCCCGTGCGTCAGCCCGAGGAACAGGGCGCTCAGGAGCAGTGGGTCCATCGTGACGTAGAGGGTCACGAGGGACGAGGTCAGGAAGTCGAACACCTCCGAAGGGTAGCGGCCCGCTTCCTCGCGGCGTCCCACGGTGCCACGGGATGTCCGGCTACACTGCCGCCTCGTGACCATCCCCCAGGACCGCCTGCGCAACTTCTCGATCATCGCCCACATCGATCACAGCAAATCGACGCTGGCCGACCGGCTCCTCGAGCTGACGCACACGATCGACGCGCGGCAGATGACGAGCCAGGTCCTCGACTCGATGGACCTCGAGCGCGAGAAGGGGATCACGATCAAGGCGCGGGCCGTCCGATTG
>JBJMMQ010000094.1:0-9453 GCA_045804705.1 Chloroflexota bacterium | reverse complement strand
CACCTGGCACGTCCACGATCCCTGTAGCGGGGTCTCCGTTCGCGACGTCCGCGGTCCCCAGCTTCGCGAGCGAGCCGTCAGCCACCTCGACCATCGGCGTCGCCCCGGCCGCGATCAGATCGCGATGGGTTTCCTCGATGTCGTCGACGGTCCAGAAGACGAGCGGAAAATCGACCCACGGCTTGGATGTCAGGCCGATCTCGACGCCATTCCCTGTGAACAGCGCGAAGTCGTCACCCTGGAATGCAGGGCCTTGTCCGAGGAGCGCGGTCCACGCAGCGACGCTGGCCGCCAGGTCCCGGGCCGGGACCACGACGTTGCCGAATCCCTGGATATGACCCATCGACTCGCCTCCTGGATCGGGAGTGCTGGCTGGCGCGCCAGGATTCGAACCTGGAACCCCCTGATCCAGAGTCAGGTGCCATACCGTTAGGCCACGCGCCAGCGGTCCCTCGCGGGGCGCCAAGAGTCTACCCCGGCCCACCGGCCGGTGTCAGGGCCGGCCCTTGCCCTGGACCTTCGCCCACGTGTCCTTGAGGGTCACCGTCCGGTTGAAGACCGGTCGGTCAGCCGTCGAATCCGGGTCGCGGCTGAAGTAGCCGAGACGCTCGAACTGGACGGTCTCGCCGATCGTGCCAGATCCCAAGGCCGGCTCGACAAGGGCGCCAGGGAGAACGGTCTCGGACTCAGGATCGATGGCCGCGAACAGGTCGCCGCCATCGGCACCCGGGAACGGGTCCGCGAACAGATGGTCGTACAGCCGGACCTCGGCCGGGACAGCCCGGGCCACAGCGAGCCAGTGCAGGGTGGCCTTCGGTCGTCGACCGTCCGGTGCGTCGCCGCCGCGCGTCGCCGCGTCGTACGTGCAGCGCAACTCGACGATCGCGCCGGTCCCATCCTTCACCACATCCGTACACGTGATGAAGTAGGCGGAACGGAGGCGGACCTCGCGGCCGGGTGCGAGCCGGAAGAACTTCGGCGCTGGATCCTCCTGGAAGTCCTCGCGCTCGATCCACAGCTCACGCCCGAACGGCACCGACCGGGTCCCAGCGGCCGCGTCTTCGGGGTTGTTCGCGACCTCCATCTCCTCGACCTGCTCGTCCGGGTAATTCTCGATGACGACCTTGAGCGGGTCGAGGACAGCGAACCGCCGCGGCGCCGTCCGGTTCAGGACAGCGCGGATCGCGTGCTCGAGCTGCCCGATCTCGATGACGCTGTCTGCCTTCGACACGCCGATCGTCGTCGCGAACTCGCGGATGCCCTCTGCCGGGTAGCCGCGACGTCGCATGCCCGAGATGGTCGGCATCCGCGGGTCGTCCCACCCCTTGACGTATCCCTCGGCGACGAGCTGTCGCAGGACACGCTTCGACATGACGGTATGGGTGAGATTGAGCCGCGCGAACTCGTACTGGTGGGGTCGCGATGGGACCGGCAGGTTGTCCAGCAACCAGTCGTAGAGCGGCCGGTGGACCTCGAACTCGAGCGTGCAGATCGAGTGGGTCACGCCTTCGATCGCGTCGGACTGGCCGTGGGCGAAGTCGTACGTCGGGTAGATGCACCAGGCGTCGCCGGTCCGCGGATGCTCGGCGTGGACGATCCGGTAGAGGACGGGATCGCGCAGATTGATGTTGGGCGACGACATGTCGATCCGCGCCCGCAGCACCCTCGCGCCATTCGGGAACTCGCCGGCCCGCATCCGCGCGAACAGGTCGACGTTCTCGTCGGGCGAGCGGTCGCGCCACGGGCTGTCGCGGCCGGGCTCGGTCAACGTCCCGCGATACTCCCGGATCTCCTCGGCCGACAGGTCGTCGACGTAGGCCTTGCCGACCCGGATGAGCTCCACGGCCCAGTCGTAGAGCTGCTCGAAGTAGTCGGAGGCGTAGTGGAGATGCTCGCCCCAGTCGAAGCCGAGCCAGCGAACATCGGCCTCGATCCCGTCGATGTACTCCTGCTCTTCCTTGGTCGGGTTGGTGTCGTCGAACCGCAGGTTGCAGCGGCCACCGAACTCGTCGGCGATGCCGAAATTGAGGCAGATCGCCTTGGCGTGGCCGATATGGAGGTAGCCGTTCGGCTCCGGCGGGAAGCGCGTGACGACGGCACCAACGCGCCCGTCCCGCACGTCGGCGGCGACGATGTCGCGGATGAAGTCCGTCCGCTCGGGGGTGGCGGAGGTGTCGGTGGTCACGTGGTACTGGACTCCGAGTCAGGGGGTCAGGGGGGACGCGGCAGCCCGGAGTCTAGCGTGGCGGACGACGATGGCCCGAACGCGCCGTAGCGTCAGCCGCGACCGGTCCGGTACTCGATGCGGAGTCCCAGGTCCTGCGGATAGTTGCCAAAGCCACGACCGAACAGGTTCAACCCGCCGACGTTCTCAGCATCCGGACGGACCCCGATCCGGACGATGATCGGCCGTCCGTGGACCAGGCCGAGCGAATCGAGATCGACCTTCGAGAGGCTGACCCCGTCGATGGTCGTTCCCTGGCTCGTCACGAGCCATCGCTTCAGGACGCCGTACTGCGAATCCTTGTCCTCCCACCATGACGGCGTCAGACGCCCGCGCTGGCCGCCGAAGTCGCTCGGACACGTCCATTCTCCCAATGAGATCCCGTTGATCGAGACCTCGATGTCGCTCGGCCAATCGAGGTCGTGGAGAGGCGCTTCGCTACACACCTCCGCGGTCAGCTGGATCGAGTCCGCCCGCGCGCCAGGCGGCGTCCGGTTCGGGAAGCGGTACTCGACATAGCCTGAGCGGAACCACAGCAATTGGGCGTTGAGACGGTCGGGCTCATAGAACGCCGCCGGATCGTCGAGGAAGCCGATCAGCCCGGTATCGGTCACAAGCCCGCAGGTCGGCTGGACGGCGAAGTCCGAAAAGCCGCCGATGGGCATGTCGACGTCGACAGCATCGCGCGTGTGGTGCGGACCGCGCGGGAGATCGAACACGAGCTCGTCATAGGTCCTCGCGCAGATCTTCTGGAGGCCGCGGCTGGCCGGCCGCAACTCTGTGTGGAGCAGGCCGGCACGTTCGAGGATGGTGATGTGCATCGTCGCGGTCGAGGACTTGAGACCAAGGTCCTGCGCGATCTGGTTGACCGCGACGACCCGGTCGCCCAGATACCGGAGGATGCTCACCCGAGTCGCGCTTGCCAGCGCCTGGAACACGTCCACGACGGCCTCATCCCCGGCATTGGCGTTGACGTGAAGGCTCTTTCGGGTCGTTCGCGAATCGTTATCGAGCATCAGTATGAGGCAGTCAATCGTGCGGGACTCAACGACCGCGAGAGGATACCACGCACGAATGCCTGAGTAATTACCGGGGGCATTGACGCATCGTGCTACGGTATCCCGGTTCGATTCAGTTAAACCTGTACCGGAACTTCGAGGAGGCAAACGCGATGCGTATTCGTGTTCCCAGCTCAGCGAAGGCTGGCCCGATCCTGGCTGGTGTTGCCATCGTCGTGGCCGCTTGTGCGAGTTCCGGCAGCTCTTCGGCTCCATCCGGGAGCGGCGGCGCGCAAGTCGTGCAGACCGCCGCTGCGGGCGAGGCCTGCACCAACGACAAATACAACGGTGGCGTGCCGAAGCTCGATCTGAAGGCGGCTACTGTCGGCTTCGCCCAGTCGGAGAAAGAGGCGAATCCCTTCCGGATCGCCGAAACGCAGTCGATCAAGGACGAAGCCGCCAAGCGCGGGATCAAGCTGCTGACGACGAATGCCGAATCCGACCTCAACAAGGAGATCTCCGACATCAAGGGCATGATCGATCAAGGCGCCCAGGTCCTGATCATCTCGCCTCTCAACTCGGAGGGCCTCGACCCGGCGCTCGACTATGCCAAGTCGAAGAAGGTGCCGATCATGACGATCGACAGGTTCCTGACGACCAAGACCGCGTGCACCGACTACATCGGCTGGGTCGGCTCCGACTTCGTCGTCCAGGGCCAGCGGGCATTCGATGCGCTCAGCGCCGCGACCGGTGACAACTGCAACCTCGCCGTGCTGCTCGGCGCGGCCGGTGTCAACGTCACGAACGACCGGGAGAAGGGCTTCGAGGACCAGATGGCCGCGAAGTCCTCGAAGATGAAGGTCATCGCCAAGCAGGCGGCCGATTACGAGCGGGCAAAGGGCCAGACGGTGACTGCGCAGCTGATCCAGGCGAACCCCGAGATCAACTGCATCTATGCCCATAACGACGAGATGGCCCTCGGCGCGGTCGCGGCCCTCAAGGACGCAGGCAAGAAGCCGGGTGACGTCAAGATCCTGACGATCGACGGCACGAAGGGCGCAGTCCAGGGGATCATCGACGGCTGGATCAGCGGCGTCATCGAGTCCAATCCTCGCTTCGGCCCGCTGGCGTTCAAGGCGCTCGATGACTTCTACGGTGGAGCTGGCGTCCCGATCAAGACGATCATCTCGGACAAGGAGTACACGAAGGACAACGCGGCCAGCGAGCTCGCCAACGCCTACTGAACCACCTGACACCACATCCCGGCCCGCTTGGCCCAGCCTCCTCCGAGCCAAGCGGGCCGGTCCCGATTCCTGCACCATCCCCCGATGAGGCAGTCGTGACCAGCGACAACGCCGAGCCCTTCGTCCTCGGCATAGAACACGTCTCGAAGCGATTTTCCGGTGTGGTCGCTCTCGACGACGTCTCACTCGGGCTTCGCGCTGGAGAGGTGCACGCCCTCGTCGGTGAGAACGGCGCCGGCAAATCGACCTTGATCAAGGTCCTGACAGGCGTCTATCAGCCCGACCAAGGCCAGGTGACCTACCTCGGCAGCCCGGTGACCTTCGCTCGGCCGTTGGATGCGCAGGCGGCCGGGATCAGCACGATCTACCAAGAGGTCAACCTGGTCCCGCTTCTCAGCGTGGCGCGCAACCTCTTCCTCGGCCGCGAGCCGCTCAATCGGCTGCGCCTGATCGACTTCGACCGGATGCACCGGGACGCGACCGCGATCCTCGGGCGCTACGGCATCTCCGTCGATGTCCGCCGGCCGTTGCGCGAGCTCGGACTCGGCGTCCAGCAGATGGTCGCGATCGCGCGCGCCATCTCGGCCGATCACCGCGTGGTGATCATGGACGAGCCCACGTCGTCACTGGAACCGCGCGAAGTCCAGCGCCTGCTCGATGTCGTCGACCTGCTGCGACGCGACGGAGTGGCCGTCGTCTACGTGTCGCACCGGCTCGAGGAGGTCTTCAGGCTGTGCGATCGAGTGACCGTCCTGAGAGACGGACGCCTGGTCCACAGCGGTCTCGTGTCCGAGATCAGCCGCCTCGAACTCGTCTCGCGGATGTTGGGCCGTGCGATCGCGGAGGTGGCACGAGCGACGACCCGTTTCAACGAACGCACGATCGACCCGGATGCCGCGCCGGTCCTGAGGGCGACGGGGCTGACGCGACGGCACGTCCTGGACGGGGTGGATGTCGACGCCCGAGCCGGCGAGGTCGTCGGTCTGGCAGGACTGCTGGGGGCGGGTCGCAGCGAGACGGCGAAGGCGATCTACGGCGCCCAGCCCCTCGACTCCGGGACGGTCGAGGTCGCGGGATCGCCGATCCCACTCGGGTCGCCGAGGGCAGCGATCGCCTCGGGTATCGCGCTCATCCCCGAAGACCGGAAAGCCGAGGGGATCGTGCCGTCACTGTCAGTCCGAGACAACATCGTCCTCGCTGCCTTGCCGACGATGTCCACGGCCGGGTTCGTCTCCGACCGGCAGCAGGATGCGGTCGTCGCCGATCTGATGGCGAGACTGCGCATCAAGGCGTCGAGCCCGAACCAGAAGGTCGGCGAGCTGTCGGGGGGCAACCAACAGAAGGTCCTGCTCGCAAGGGTCCTGTGCCTCGATCCGCGCATCCTGATCCTCGACGATCCGACCCGCGGGATCGATGTCGGCGCCAAAGCAGAGATCCAGACGCTCATCAGCGAGCTCGCCGACGACGGCATGGCGGTGCTCCTCATCTCGTCTGAGCTGGAAGAGGTGGTGGAGGGCGCCGATAGCGTGATCGTCCTTCGCGATGGTGCGGTGGTCGGACGGCTGAGCGGGCCCGAGGTCAGTCAGGACGGGGTCATGGCTTTGATCGCCGCGGCCGCGGAGGAAACGGCGACGGCGGAGGAAACCGCGACGGCCGCCCCCGATGCCATCGAAGGAGGGGTCGAAGCCGACTCGCCGGACGGGCCAGCTGATGTCCTCGATTGACGCGGCGCCCGCTCGTCGCGCGGTTGACCGTGCGGAGCTGGCGGCCTGGATCGCGGACCGGGGCGTGTACCTCGGCCTCATCCTGCTGGTGATCTTCAATCTCGTGTTCACGCCCCGCTTCACCGAGATCGACAACATCCGGCTGCAGTTCGTTCAGGTGGTTCCTGTCGCGATCATCGCGCTCGGCATGGCACTCGTCATCGGGACCAAGGGGATCGACCTGTCGGTCGGCTCGGTCATGGCGATCGCATCTGCACTGCTGGCCGTTGCGCTCGGCTACGGCCCGGTCGTCGCCATCTCGATCGCCATCGTCGGTGGGGCCACGGTCGGCATCGTGAACGGCGTCCTGATCTCATATTTCGGGATCCAACCGATCGTCGCGACCCTGGCGCTGCTCGTCGGAGGTCGCGGCCTTGCCCTCGTCATCGCGCAGGGACGACTGACCGAGATCTTCGACCCGACTCTCAGCTTCATCGGGTCCGAACGTGTCTTCGGCATCCCGATCGTGGTGCTGATCGCATTGGCGATCGCCGTCATCGTCGCGATCCTTGTCGCGCGGACGACGTTCGGCAGATACGTCGTCGCGATCGGCGGCAACTCTGGTGCGAGCTTTCTCGCCGGGGTCCCGGTTCGGCGGACGCTCTTGTCCGTCTACGTCCTGTGCGCCCTTCTCGCGGCCATCGCCGGGATCATCCAGACGGCGCGACTCAGCGCGTCAGATCCGTCGTTCGTCGGAAACCTCATCGAATTGAGCGCGATCACGGCGGTCGTCGTCGGCGGCACTCCCTTGTCCGGCGGCCGCGTGCGCATCGTCGGCACGCTCGCAGGAGCGATGCTGATGCAACTGATCGCTGCGACCTTGATCACTCATAACCTGCCGGATTCCGCGACGCGGATGGTCCAGGCGCTGATCATCCTGGCCGCCGTGTTCATCCAGCGTCAGCGAGTCGAATCGTGACCGCCGCCGCGGGCCGTCAGGGTCCCGCCGTCGTCGGCACCGTCGACGAGATCGAGCGAGCGGCGACGCGTCGGGAGCGTGTCGCGGGGACGCTCCAGCGGGGCGGCGCGTTCGTGGCGCTGGTCGTGGTCACCCTGCTCGCCTCGTTGATCTTCGGGACTCGATTCGCGAGCGTCGACAATTTTCTCAACATCCTCGAGGCGAGCTCGTTCCTCGGACTTGTCTCGGTCGGCATGACCTTCGTGATCATCGGCGGTGGGATCGACCTGTCCGTCGGATCGCTGCTCGCGCTTTCGGCTGTGCTCGCGGCCTTCGGGTCGCAGTACGGGACCGTGGCCGCGATCCTGTTGCCGCTCGGGGTCTGCGGCCTGATCGGACTCGCGAACGGCCTGCTGATCGCCCGGGCCCGGATGGCCGCGTTCATCGTCACCCTGTGCGCACTCCTCTTTGCCCGTGGTCTGGCTTTCGCGGTGTCTGACGAGGGCAACCTGATCTTCCATATCCCGGACGGTCTGGCCGTCAGCTGGCTCGGGCAGGGCTCGATCGTCGGTATCCGGGTCCCGATCGTGATCGCCGGCATCGCCTTCCTGATCGGCTGGTTGGTGCTCAACCGCACGCGCTACGGGGTCGCCGTCACGGCGATCGGTGGTAACGAGGACGCGGCGAGGCTGATGGGCCTCCCGATCGCGCGCGTCAAGACCGCGATGTACCTCGCGAGCGGACTGCTGGCAGGACTGGCAGGACTTCTTGTCGCCGCCCGCTCGTCGTCGGGCCAGTCGACGATCGGGGTCGGTCTCGAGCTCCAGGCCATCGCCGCTGTCGTCATCGGCGGCACGCTCCTGACCGGCGGATCCGGGTCGATCCTCGGGACTCTCGCCGGGGTGCTGCTGCTGAACGTCATCAACAACGTGATCAACCAGGTCGGGACGCTGAGCTCGTACTTCCAGCAGGTCGTCAGCGGGGTGTTCCTGATCGCGGTCGTCCTCATCCAGCGGTACTTGAGTCGGGAGCAGCGGCTATGAATCAAGGGACACCGACGGAAGACGGCGCGACGCAGGCGAGTCCGGCACCGCGATTCGGCCTTTTCCTGAGTCAGGCGAACAAGTCCTGGCCGCAGGTCCTCGACGACTTCCAGATGGCCGAAGAGCTCGGATTCGATCACGCCTGGCTCGTCGATCACCTGGTCGACACCGATGGCCCGCCGGAGAACGGATGTCTCGAAGGCTGGACGCTACTGTCGGCGATCGCGGCGCGAACCACCCGGATCCGGATCGGGATCCTCGTCTCCAGCAACACCTTCCGACATCCCGCGCTGTTGCTGAAAGAGGCCGTCACGGTCGATCACGTCAGCGATGGCCGCCTGATCCTGGGCGTCGGGACCGGCTGGAACGTCGACGAACACCAGCGCTACGGCATCGACCTGCCCGAACCCGTGGAACGCGTCGACCGTTTCGAGGAGGCGGTCCAGCTGATCTCCGCCCTCATGAGTCAGGAACGGACGACGTTCTCGGGTCGCTTCTATCGGCTCGACGACGCTCGACTGCGACCGCCACCGATCCAGCGACCGCGCATCCCTCTCCTGATCGCCGCCCACCGCCCGAGGATGCTCCGGATCGCGGCGCGCTACGCCGATCAATGGGACAGCTTCGCTGCGATGCCCGGGACGGCCACCGACGGTGTCGAGGCCGAGCTCGCCGAGCGGATCGCCCGGTTGGACGCAGCCTGCCGCGAGATCGGCCGGGACCCGGCGGAGATCCGTCGCTCCACGTGGGCGACGAGCGACGCTCTTCGATCGGTCGATGCGTATCGGTCCTTCGTCGATCGTCACCGACGCCTGGGCTTCACCGATTTCTCGACTGTGGCTCCCGCTCCGGGCGACGAGCGCATCCTGCGCACGGTCGCGAGCGACGTCATCCCCGAGCTGCGGGAGAGGGCGCGACTGTAGGAAGCGGTGACGTCGCACGTCGTAGCATCGGCCGCCTCGAGACATTCCGCCGAACGGGCATGGACATCCGTCCATCGGACGAACGGTCGGGCGGCCGTGGCCGGGATCGACGCCGCGAGTCGATGGTTGGGCCTCAGTTCGTCGGCCGTGGAGCCGATGTCCCAGGGAGGCCCCGATGACACCACGCCAGGTCGAGATCATCCGCGCGAGCTGGACGGCGGTCGAGCCGATCGCTGACGTCGCGGCAACCCTCTTCTACGACCGCCTCTTCGAGCAGGACCCCGCAATCCGCCGCATGTTCCGCGGCACGGACATGGCCGCCCAGAAGAAGAACCTGATGCAGACGCTCACGGTGGTGGT
>JBJMMQ010000093.1:0-7057 GCA_045804705.1 Chloroflexota bacterium | reverse complement strand
GGCGTGATCCTGGACATCACCTGCCACGACGCCGCTGCGGTGGACGCGATCCTCGGGCGCGATGCGGTGGAGGCCACGGCCGTCGCCGTCCGCCAGGGGCCGTGGGAAAGGGTCGTCGAGGACGCGGTGGTGACCTCCCTGCGCTACGACGGCGACGTCCTCGTCCAGACGCACGATGCGTTCACCGTCGCCTATGCGCCGACGGGGATCGATGTCATCGGCGAGGACGGAGCCATCAGCGCGACCGACGTGATGACCCAGGAGCCGATCGGCCATGTGATCCTGCGGGACGCCGCCGGCACGCGCGAGATCGACATCGCGGATCGGCGCGACCTGTACGACATCAGCGTCGGCGGGTTCGCCGCTGCCGTCGCCGGTGAGGCGCCGGAACCGATCGTCACGGGCGGGGAGGGTCTCGACGCCACCCGGGTCGCCCTCGCCGTCCGGCTCGCGGCGGACACCGGCGAGCGCGTCACGCTGTAGGTGGATCCGACGCGGTCGGGCCGTGGCGACGGGCGTGGTAGCGTGGCCCCGTCAAGCCCCGTCCGGAGTTCCGCCGAGGCCATGGACCGCGACGCGATCCGCAGATACCTGTCCACGCTCACGTTCGATCAGTCGACCTTGCAGTTCTGCGAGCGGTTCGACGAACAGAGCCGGATCTGGAACTTCGACAAGCACGCCCATCCGTTCTTCGAGCTGATCTTCTTCCTCGAGGGCAAGGCGAACATCGATGCGGGCTCGGAGTCCGTCGACGTCCTCGGCTTCGACGTGGTCATCTACCCGCCCGGCCTCGAGCACGCCGAGCACCTCGATCTGCGCCGGCGCCAGGAGATCATCTGCCTGTGGGCCGACGCGGGGCCGACACCGCCGTTCGGCCATGCCATCACGCTGATGGACGAGCGAGGCACGCTCCGCTCGTTGTTCGAGATGGTCTACGACGAGTTCACGGCCAACCGACCGTGCTCCGCGGAGCTCATCTCGTGCTACCTCGAGGCGATCTTCCTGCAGGTCCGACAGCATTTCTCCGAACCGGCCCGCGAGGCAGTGCCGCTCGTCGAACGCAGCCTGGGCTACATCCACGAGCACTACGCCCGTGCCTTCGACATCGATGAGCTCGCCCGTCAGGTCTCGGTCTCGCCCAGCTACCTGTTCCGGCTGTTCAAGAAGAAGATGGATCTGACCCCGATGCACTACCGGACCATGGTCCGGATCGACAAGGCGAAGCTGCTGCTCGCCGACGACCAGCTGACCGTCGACAGCGTCGCGCAGCGAGTCGGATTCGACGACCCCAAGTACTTCGCGCGCGTGTTCCGCGGCGTGACCGGGACGACGCCGAGCTCGTACCGGCGCTCCAGACTCGCCGAGTGACGGCGCCGACGATCGGCACGGTCGAGCGGCCGCTACGGGTCGGCGTCCTCGGGGCGGGGATGATCGCGACCGTCGGCTACGGCTATCTCCCTCATCTCGACAAGGTGCACGATCGGATCCGCCTGGTCGCGATCGCGAACCGCGGGATCGAGAAGGCGCGTGCCGTCGCCGCCACGTACGGGATCGAGCACGCCGTCGACTCGCTCGATCGGCTCCTCGAGTTCGACATCGACGCGGTCGTCAATCTCCTGCCGGGTCCGGATCACTTCGACGCGTCCCGCCGCATCCTCGAGAGTGGCCGGCACCTGGTCACGGAGAAGCCCATCGCGTCGACCGTCGCTGAGGCGGACCAGCTGCTCGACCTGGCCGACCGGGGCGGTCTGGTCATCGTCGCCGCCCCGGCCGACATGCTGGCCCATGAGTGGGCCGAGGCTCGGCGGCTGATCGCCGCGGCCGCGATCGGCACCGTCGCGTTCGCCCGGGTCCAGTCCTCGCACGCCGGAGCGGCCGGCCTGTCGTGGCCGGTGGATCCGACGCCCTTCTACCAGGGCGGGATCGGCGCGCTGCGCGACCTCGGCGTCTACGGCATCACCCAGGCGACCGGGGTCCTCGGTCCTGTCCGGAGGGTCTCGGCCCTGTCCGGGATCACGACGCCCCGGCGTCGCGTGCGTGGCGGACCGTTCGACGGCGTGTCGTTCGATGTCACGGGACCCGACAACGTCCTCCTCCTGCTCGACTTCGGCGAGGCGACCTTCGCGGTCGTCGACGCGACGTTCAACGTGGTCGGGACCAAGAGCCCACGGATGGAGGTGTTCGGGCTCGAGGGCACGCTCATCGTCCATCGGGCCGACGGCGATGCGCCGCCCCTGGAGGTCTATCGGCTCGATGCCGCGCCGGGCCTCGCCGGCTGGATCCGCCCGCAGGGCTACGAGATCTTCCCGATCGGCTCGGACCGGTTCGCCGAGCTCGCCCGCGGTGCGCTGATCGAGCATCTCGCCGATTGCCTCCGCGACGGCGTCGCGCCGATCGCGTCCGGCGAACACGCGCGACACGTCCTGGAGGTCATGCTCGCGGCCGAACGGTCCGCGGCCCACGGTTCCGTTGTCGAGGTCTCCGGCCGTTTCTAGGCTCGCGATCGCGCGGTTCGACCGCACGGACGACACGACCCTCGACGCGGCCGCCCGCCTGCTGGCCGGTCGCCATCACGCGCATCGCCTCGTCGAACCGCGGCTCGACCCGGGGTTCGAGGACCCGGTGGTCACCCGCCGCGAGATCGAAGCGCTTGCGGCGCGGGAGGGCGCGTCGGGATCGGTCGCGCGTCGCGCCGGGGTCGTCGTCGGCTACCTGCTCGGCGCGCCGCGCCCACCGCTCTGGGGTCCGAACATGTGGGTCGAGGGCGCGGGGCACGCCATCGACCCCGTCGATCCTGAGATCGTCCGCGACCTGTACGGCCATGCGGCCGCGGGGTGGGTGGCCGCCGGGGCGACCAGCCACTACGCGCTCGTCCCGGCGCACGATGCCGACGTGATCGATGCGTGGTTCCGCGTCGGCTTCGGGATGCAGCACGTCCACGGTCTGCGCGACGCCCCGGCGCCAGGTGAGATGCTCGTCCCGCCACCGGGGATCTCGATCCGACGGGCGGAGCGAGCCGACATCCCGGTCCTCGCCCGGCTGTACGTGGAACTCCCCGAACACCAGAACCGCTCGCCGGTCTTCTCTCCGCTGCCGCCTCCGTCACTCGAGGAATCGACGAACGACCGGGAGGAGGACTTCGACGACCCCGCCTTTACGACCTTCGTCGCCGAGCATGGTGGCCGCGTGATCGGGTTGGCCGTCGGCTGCGCCATCGAGGAGTCGTCCGGAAACAGCGGCTTCTTGCGACCGCCCGGCGCAGGCTTCCTCGGGTTCGCGGCCGTGCTGCCCGAGGCGCGCGGCCTCGGTGCCGGCCGGGCGCTCGGCGAGGCCGTCCTCGGGTGGGCACGCGACGCCGGTCACCCGACGGTGGTCACCGACTGGCGCGAGACGAACCTGTTGTCGAGCCGGACATGGCCACGCCTCGGCTTCCGCCCGACTTACCGTCGGCTGTACCGGGCGATCGCCTGACGGACGTCTAGGCCTTGGCCGCGGCAGCCTCGCGTGCCTTCGCCCAGTCCGACTTGAACTGGACGATGCCGCTCTCGGTCAACGGGTGGTGGATCATCTGGGTGAGGATCTTGAACGGCAGCGTCGCGATGTGCGCGCCGGCGAGTGCTGCCTGGGTCATGTGGAGCGGATTCCTGATCGATGCGGCGAGGACCTCAGAGTCGATCTCGTGGATCGCGAAGATCTCGGCGAGCTCCCGGATGATCGTCATCCCGTCCTGGTTGATGTCGTCGAGCCGCCCGACGAACGGGCTGATCAGAGACGCGCCGGCCTTCGCCGCGAGGAGACCCTGGTTGGTCGAGAAGATCAGCGTGCAGTTGGTCTTGATGCCTTCCTCGGCGAAGCGGCTGATCGCCTCGAGGCCGTTCTCGGACATCGCGACCTTGACCACGATGTTCGGCGCGAGCTTCGCGAAGTGGCGACCTTCCTCGAGCATCCCCTCGACATCGTCGGCGACGACCTCTGCTGAAACAGGTCCGGGCGTCAGCTTGCAGACGGCCGTAAGGATCTCGTCGTACGAGCCGCCGACCTTGGCGTAGAGGGTCGGGTTCGTCGTCACGCCGTCGAGGATCCCCCAACGCGCGGCGGTCCTGATCTCTTCGATATCGGCGGTGTCGAGGAAGATCTTCATCGGTCGGGCTCCAGTCATTCAGGGGGGTGGGGTGATTCTACGCTCGCTTGCGTCAAAACCTGTCAGCGAGGCCACGAATGATCCCGGTGACGGGTCCGATGGCCAGCGCAGCGACCACGGCGAGTGCGGCGAGAGCCGCATAGCCCCGGATCCGCTCGTCGCGTCGGAGCAGGAACCAGGGCAGCAGCAGGCCCAGGATCATCTCGACGGCGAACAGGAGGGCGCCCGGGTCGGCGGCGATCTGGTCAGGGTGGATCAGGCGCGGCGCGCCGAACACGAAGCCCTCCGCGAACAGCGCCGAGGCGAAGAGCGCCACGCCGATCGCCCGTGGCCAGCCCGCACCATGGCGCCAGACCGCCCCGGCACCTCCCATCACCGGGCCAGCCAGCAACGCGACCGTTCCCCAGATGGTCGCGGCGTGCGACGCGCCGATCGACCGGACACCCTGGCCGAAGGCTGCGATGAGGACGTAGTAGACGGCGACCGCGGAGAGCGTCCCGACCACGCCGCGAAGCGCTCCTGTCGGGATCGTCCGGGCAGACGCGCCGAGGACGAATGCTACGCCGAGCCAGGCCCCGATGAGGTTGGCCGGGATGAGCAGGCTGTAGGGCCAGGCGAGACCGTCGGACAACCACGACGCGGCCCCGAGCGCGGCACCGGCGAGGATCGACGCGCCGAATCCGGTGACCGCCCGACTCGCGAGCGAAGGCGCGAGGGCGAGGTCAGGCGCTGGGGACGGACTCGACGACATCGCCCGAGCCCGCGGCCGCCATCGGTGTCTCGGCCGCGGTCGGATCGACTCGCGCGGCGAACACCGGCTCGCGACCGTCACGGACCGCGAGCGACGCGGCCACGAACCCGTCGAACAACGGGTGCGGCCGCTCGGGGCGCGATTTGAACTCGGGGTGGAACTGACTCGCCACGAACCACGGATGGTCCTTCAGCTCGACGATCTCGACCAGCCGGCCGTCGGGCGATTGGCCCGAGAGCGTCATGCCGGCCGCCTCGAGCGTCTGGCGGTAGCGGTTGTTGACCTCGAAGCGGTGTCGATGCCGCTCGTAGATGACCTCCTGGCCGTAGACGGCCGCGGCCCTCGAGCCGGGCGTCAGCTTGGCCGGGTAGAGGCCGAGCCGCATCGTCCCGCCCTTGTCCTCCATGTCGCGCTGGTCCGGCATGAAGTCGATGACGGGATGCTCGGTGAACATGTCGAACTCGGTCGAGTTCGCGTCAGCGGTCCCGACGACCTCGCGCGCGAACTCGATCACGGCGCATTGCAGGCCGAGGCACAGACCGAGATACGGGATGCGGTGATCCCGTGCGAAGTGCGCGGCCAGGACCTTGCCCTCGATCCCACGGTGGCCGAAGCCGCCCGGGACGAGGATCCCGGCGACGCCGGCGAGCTTGTCATGGAGGTTGTCGTGGGTCAGCGCCTCGGAATCAACCCACCGGACCTTGGCGTCGACTTCGTGCGCCCAGGCCGCATGACGAAGCGCCTCGGTGACCGATAGGTAGGCGTCCGGCAGCTCGATGTACTTGCCGACGAGCGCGATCTCGAGGATCGGCTTGGGCGCCTTGATGCGGTCGACAAGGGCGCGCCACGAGTCGAGATCGGGCGCGACCTCCGGGTCGCCGAGGCCGAGCTCACGGACGACGAGCTTGCCGAGGCCCGACGCCTCGAACATGAGCGGGACTTCGTAGATGGTGTCAGCGGTCTCGGCCGGGATGACCGCCTCGGTGGCGACGTCCGTGAAGAGCGCGATCTTCTCGCGGATCTCGTCCGGGACGGGATGGTCGGAGCGGAGGACGATGACGTCCGGTTGGATGCCGATCCCGCGCAGCTCCTTGACGGAGTGCTGGGTCGGCTTCGTCTTGAGCTCGCCTGTCGCGGCCAGGGCGGGGAGCAGCGTGACGTGGACGTACAGCACGTTGGCTCGGCCGACGTCCTTGCGCATCTGCCGGATCGCCTCGAGGAAGGGCAGCGATTCGATGTCGCCGACGGTGCCGCCCACCTCGACGATGACCACGTCGGGGTCGCCGTCACGTGCGACGCGTCCGATCCGCTCCTTGATCTCGGTGGTGATGTGCGGGATGACCTGCACCGTGCCGCCGAGGTAGTCGCCGCGGCGCTCCTTGGCGATGACGGCCTGGTAGATGCGGCCGGTCGTGACGTTGCTGAGCTGGCTCAGGTTGGCGTCGATGAACCGCTCGTAGTGCCCCAGGTCCGGGTCGGTCTCGGCGCCGTCGTCGGTGACGAACACCTCGCCGTGCTGGAAGGGATTCATCGTCCCGGGGTCGACGTTGAGATAGGGGTCCAGCTTCTGCATGGTCACGCGGAGACCGCGGGAGCTGAGGAGCCGGCCCAGGCTGGAGGCGGTGAGCCCCTTGCCGAGCGAGGAGGCGACGCCCCCGGTGACGAACACGTGCTTGGTGACGGGCGCCTGCTTCACGGAGTTCCATCCTACCCGAGCGGAACCGGACCGTCCGCGCCGGACGGTCCGAACGCGCCGCCCGGCGTCTTCCATGCGCGGACCAGTCCGAGCACGGCTGCGACGCGGCCGGCGCTGGTCTCGCTCCCGTCGACCGTCGTGACGTCGTCGGTGACGCCGTTCGCGTGCATGCCTGCCAGCGTGGCGTTCCGGGTCGGTGCCACCACCACCACCCCACGACCCCGGGCCGCCAGTCCGGTGACGAAGCCGTCCGCGATGGTCTGGTCGATCGGGGACCCGAGGACGACCAGCACGAGAGGAGCCGTCTGCGGGTCCCCCGCCGGCACCCGCAACAGGTCCGCAGCTGCCAGGCTCTGTCGCACCGCGGCCGCGTCGTCCCCGGTCGGAGCGCCGGTCGAGCCGCGGTTCGCCACGGCGAGTGCGACGAGCTGGCCGATGCGCGGGTAGGTGGTGGCGCGCGGGTCGATCC
>JBJMMQ010000092.1:0-6444 GCA_045804705.1 Chloroflexota bacterium | reverse complement strand
GAGGGTGCCACATCGGCACCCTCGTCTTTTTGAGCTCTAGCGGTTTGAGCCGCGGCTCCGGCTCCCCGACGATGAGCTACTCCTGGAGGAGGAGCCGCTGTTACTTGAGCCGCCGCTTCGCCCCGTGAATTGGCCGTTGGGGCCGCGGTTCTGCTGTCGCGCGCTGGCCTTCCCGCCCTGGCTCGCGATCTCCCGCTGCTTCTTGTCGTCCATGCCAGCGAACCCGCGCTCGCTGGAACCGCCCTGCCCGCCTCGGTTGCTCGCCATCTCGAGCGCCTCCTTGATGTTCGACCGCTTCGGTCGACGTGTTGGGGGTACGGCTAGTTTCAAGAGGCACATACCGCAGGGACCGCATCGCTCGTCCCCCTCCGCTTACAGAGGCGTTGCGCCTTCAGCTTGAGCGCGACGCCGCGAAGTGAAATCGCGAACGTGACAACCGATTGCAACCCGTCCGTCGATGGCGCATGGCGCATCCGCAAAAGGCCGGGCGCGAAACTGGCAGACATGGCAAAGGCGCGAACAAAGATCGTGAAAGCAGGCCGTCGAGCGGTTGCTCACGGGGCGACGCCTCGATACCGCGTCGATCTGGATCGGCGACGCGTCGAGGAATTCCCCTGGTTGGAGTTCGACGGTTCGGAGCCCGCGGCGGTCATCGAGGCAGCGCGACGGGCGATCGCGGCGGAATTGAAGGTCAGGCCGCATCAGGTCGAAGTCGACGCCGGTGTCGGTGCATCGTCGAGCGACACTCCCGACGCATGACGCCCCGGTCCGGTCTGCTGCGAGGGACCATCGGGCCATAGCAACCCCGGACCGGTGTCGCTGACTCTCCGAGCGTGATCGCTTCGCGCGCGCGACCTGTGTTCGGCTCCATGCCTCGAGCTCCGCGGCCAGTCGTCTTGCTGATCGTGTTCGGGCTGTTCCTGGTCGTGGTCGGCGTGACCACGACGGCCCAGACGATCCTCGTGTCGTCGCACTTCTCGAACGCGGCGCTCAACGAGATCGTCGGTGGCGATGCCGGGACCGTTCGGAGCTTCGTCAACCTCAACCTGACCGCGACCGATCTCACCGAACAGGCGCGAAGCGACCGGCGGCAGGCGCTTGTCGTCGCTCTCGCGTCCCTGGTCCGCAATGGCAACCTCAGCCACATCGAAGTCCGACTGCCGGATGGGCGAGTCGTCGCGAGCGACGATGGCAGTCTCGTCGGGACGCAGGCACCGATCACACCCGACTTCGCGACGGCCCTGACCGGCACGATCGCGCCTCGGATCCTCGACCCCGGGATGCCGAGCGAGACACGGACGAGCCTCCAGAACGAGTCGGTGCTTCGCGAATACCTGCCGGTTACCACGGATGGCACGGTCCGTGCGATCGTCGGCGTCTGGCGCGACGCCGAGCCTGTTCTCCGCGCCATGGACGACCTGAGGCGACAGGTCATCATCGTCACGCTCAGTGGCGCTCTCGTCGCTGGCGTGTTCCTGTTCCTCGTCTTCCGCGCGGCGCAGGCGAGGATCAGCCGGCAGACGCTCGAGCTCGTCGAGTCGACACGTCGTGACCCTCTGACATCGCTGCTCAATCACGGCGCGCTGCTGACGACCGTCGCGGATCGGATCGAAGCAGTCCGGACCGATCCATCGCCGATCGGCATCGCCCTGGTCGACATCGACGGCTTCCGTCTTCTTAACGACGCGTACGGCCACGAGGCCGGGGACATCGCGCTTGCCGAGGTGGCGAGCCGCCTCGTCGAACGGTTCGACGAGAGCGCCGTCGTCGGTCGATACGGGCCTGACGAGTTCCTCGTGGTGGTGAACGCAGCCGGAGTGTCGAGCCTCGAACCGGCGATGGAGGGCCTCCAGAACGCCTTGGCGCAGGGCGCGCTCGAAGTCGAGTCGGCGGAGCGCCTTCCGATCACGGTGAGCGCGGCGATCAGCGTCTACCCGGCCGACGGCGAGTCGGTGACAGACCTCGTCGCGGCGGCGGCACACACGCTCGCGGAGGCGAAGGCATCGGGCGGGGATGCGATCAGGGTCGCGGGCCGTCTTCCCGTCCAGTCGGGCGACGCCCGGACCTTCGATGTCTTCCAGGGACTCATCTTCGCCGTCGACACGAAGGACAGATACACGAAGCGACATAGCGAGGACGTCGCGCGATACGCGACCTTCCTCGCGCGCCAGCTCGACCTCGACGAGGAGACGATCAGAACGATCCGGGTCGCGGGTCTCTTGCACGACGTCGGCAAGATCGGCATCCCTGATGACATCCTGCGGAAGCCCGGGAAGCTGACAAGCGACGAATACGACGTCGTCAAGCAACACGTCGCACTCGGCGACCTCATCGTCCGCGACCTCCCGAACATCGAGGTCATCCGAACGGGAGTCCGCTATCACCACGAGCGCTGGGACGGGAACGGCTATCTCGACGCGCTCGCCGGCGAGGACATCCCTCTCGTGGCGCGGATCCTCTCCGTGGGCGATGCGTTCTCCGCGATGACGACGACGCGGCCATACCGCAAGGCCCTCGACATCGACGAGGCGCTGCGCCGGCTCGAGGATGCGGCGGGAACGCAGCTCGACGACGCGCTCGTCACGGTCTTTGTCGGCAGCATGAGGACCGCCCCTGACGCGCCGCTCCCCGGCACCGTCGAGCCAGGCCTATGGGTTCCGAGCGGTCGCGTTGCCTGAGGCCCGGATGAGACGACGACGTCCGGTGATCGGCGTCCCGATGACCGGTTTCGCGGCGGCTCTGTTCCTGCTTCTTGGTCTCGCGAACCTGGCGATCGCCGGGAGCGGAGGCTGGGTTGTCACAGCGACGCCGATCGCCGTTGTCCAGGGGATCCCGACGAACGTCGTCGTGACGGCCACGAACATCAACGGCAGTGGCTCGGTCGGCTGCGTCCGGCTCCAGGTTCCGAGCGCCTTCACCGTCAATTCCGTGGGCGTCGACCTCGTCACGCCGGCCAGGCCATGGACCGCCGATCCGCCAGCCAGTGGCGCCGGAGGTTCGACGATCGTCTGGGTCCACGCCGTCACGGAAGGCGACGTCTTCAAGAACGACGGCGAATCGGTCGTCTTCCACGTGCGCGTGACAGGCTCTTCTCCAGGCGTGTACGCCTGGCCAGCGGAATCACGCGATCACGCGAACTGCACGTCAGGGATCGATACAGGCTCAGTGACCGTTTCCATCGCCGGCGTCGGAGCGACGCCGACCCAGTTCCCGACGCCCAAACCCACCCCGACTCCGACTCCGAGTCCGACACCCACTCCGACCCCAAAGCCGACGCCAACCCCAGCACCGACGCCACGACCGACGTCTCCACCCGCCCCGCCCGCAGGCGCCAGCCCTGCGCCGAAACCGACCCCGACCACCACCGCCGCCGCTTCACCCCGTGCCGGACAGATCGCTCCGACGCCCGCCGCACTGCCGTCGCAGACGCCACTCCCGACGAGCGCCGACAGCCCGACGCCGACTCCCACGGAGTCTCCGCGAGGAACGTCGCAACCCGTCGCTGCTCTCGCGGCGCGGGGATCGGCGACGCCTCCGCCCGACAGCGGCGCGAGCGGTTCAAGTCACCTCGTCGTCGGCGGCCAGCCAGGAACCGAGGGCATCGACGCAGCGCTGATGGCATCGAACCTCGCCCCGTTCGACGGCATCGAATGGGCAGTCCCGACCCTGGTCCTGACCGTACCCGGACTCCTGGTCGTCCTGGCAGTCATGACCCAGATCGCCGCCGGCGCGGCCTGGCTCCCGATCGTCCGCCGCAAGATCGGCTCGGGCAGTCGCGCCAACGTTGCCCGTCGTTCGCCGCGCTGAGATCGAGCAGAAGAAATGCGCCTGCGGAGACGCAAGTTCACCTGCCCGGCATCGCAGGAGCGCCTTACCCGCGCCGCCGAAAGAGCCCGCCCGACTTCTTCTCCATCGCTGGCGCCGCTCCCTTGCCTCCTTCTTCGCCGAACGCGATCTGACTGAGGCGAACGAACCGCTCGGCTGCGATCGAACGAGGTGAGCCGGTGACGATCGGGACGCCCTCGTTGGCTGCCTTGAGGTAGAGGAATGCGTCGTACGGAAGTTCGATGGCGACCTTGGAGCCGAGGAAGTTCTCGACGTCGCGCAGCTTGAGGATGTCGCGGGCGAACAGGTTGTTGAGCACGAACGTCGACTTCATCCCGACCGACCCCGATTCGCCGAGGTACTCGAGCAGCGCGTGCATGGACTTGAGTGCCGCGATCTCCGGGGTGATCGGCAGGATGACGGCCTCGGCCGCCTCGAAGATCGCGAGCACGCGCTCGTCGAGCGTCGACCCCGCGTCGACGACGACCATGTCGTAGCCCTCGAGCAGCGTCCGGAGAACCTGGGTGACATGGGAGGGCGTGATGCCCTCCGCCGCCTCGGGGCCGGCGGGCGCTGCCAGCACGTGCAGTCCACTGTCATGGCGCATCGCGTAGGTCCGCAACAGCTCCGGCTCCTGGAGCGGTGCTTCATCCCGGATCGCGTCGGCGATGGTCTGCTTCGGATCCAGGTTGAGCAGGGTCGCGATGCCACCGAACTGGAGCGCGAGGTCGACGAGGACGACCTTGTCCGGTCGCCGAGCCACCGAGGCGATGCCGATGTTCGTCGCGATCGTCGTCGTGCCCACGCCGCCCTTCGGGCTGTAGACCGCAACGGTTCGGCGCGCGCGATGCATCGTGACCCCGTCGGTCGTGACGATCGGCGAAAGAGCGCGCGATCGCTGGAACCGAAGCAGCAGCGCCTCGACCCGCGCCTCGAGCTCACGGGCATCGAACGAGCGCGTGATGACGTCGTCGGCACCGGCCTCGAGGAAGGCGATCCGCTCCTCGACATCCTCGGTCGTGCTGATGCACATGACGGGCACGGCGGACATCGCCGGCGTCGCCCGTATCTCGCGACAGATGTCGACCGCGGCCTTGGGACCGCCGGTCATGCCGAGGATGACGAGCTGGTGCTCGGCGACCCGCGCGAACGCCTCGTCGGCCTTGGCCGTCGGCGTGACCGTGTAGCCGGCGTCGGTCAGGATCCGTCCGATCGACTCCGCGAGCGTCGCATCGGATTCGAGGAGCAGGATGGTGCTGGCGGGCACAGAGTTCCCCCAGAGTGCAGGGCGATGGTGGGTCTTCGGGTCAGAGTCGGCCAAGAGGATACATCGGCCACCTCGTGCTAGACTCCGCGTCTGTCCTTTCCGCTCCGTGCCGGGCGTCCGTCAGCGGGGCATCCCCATTGGAAGGAGAATCTGCGCATATGCGCCGCTACGAACTCATGCTCGTCCTCCGCCCCGATGTCGCGGACGACAAGAGCCAGGCCCTTATCGACCGGACCACCCGCGGCATCGTCGCGGCCGGCGGCCAGATCGTGAAGGTCGCCCCCTGGGGCCGGCGTCGCCTGGCCTATCCGATCGACCGCCATCGCGAAGGCTCGTACCACATCATCCTGTTCGAGGCCCCGTCCGACGCGATCGTCGAGCTCGAGCACACGCTGCTGATCACCGAAGAGGTCCTTCGCCACCTGGTGACGCGAGTCGAGCGCCCGGCGAAGTCGACGCGTGGCGACGGCACCGACCTCGACGAGCTCGACGACAACGATCTGCCGTCCGGTCTCGACGAGGAGGAGGACGACGAGGATCGCCCCGAGTTCATCGACGAGTCCGAGAGCGAAGCGGCCCCGGCCGCGATCGACTGACGGGAGGACGACACCATGGCGTTCTGCAAGATCATGCTCATCGGCAACCTCGGTCGCGATCCCGAGATGCGCTACACGCCGACCGGCCGCCCGGTCACCCAGTTCAGCGTCGCGGTCAGCAACAGCAAGCCCGACGGTCAGGGTGGCTGGGTCGACGAGGGGACCGACTGGTACCGCGTCAGCGTCTTCGGCGACCGTGCCGAGCGCGCCGCGGAGAACCTCCGCAAGGGCAACCGCGTCTTCGTCGAGGGTCGTTTCAAGACCCGCGAGTTCGAGGGCAACGACGGCCAGAAGCGCACCTCGCTCGACGTCACCGCCGACAACGTCATCAGCCTGGACCGCAAGGGTCGGGACGATGACGGCGCCTTCTCGGGTGCACCGGCCGGTGTCGCGAGCGGCGGTTCCTCGCGCGGCCCGTCCGACGACACCGACCTCGACGACCTTCCCTTCTGATCAGGAGATCCAGAACACATGCCCGCTCCCGTTCGAGCCAAGAAGCGCGACGACTTCTATCGAGACCGCCGTCGTCGCAAGGTCTGCGCGTTCTGCGCGGACAAGACCGAGCTGATCGACTACAAGGAGGTCAACCGCCTCCGCCGCTACCTGTCCGAGCGTGCCAAGATCGAGCCGCGACGCAAGACAGGGACCTGCGCCGGTCACCAGCGCGAGCTCGCCGTCGCACTCAAGCGCGCTCGTCACGTCGCCCTGCTCCCGTACGCGCCCCAGCACCTCCGGCCCTGAGCCGGCCCCTCGCGC
>JBJMMQ010000091.1:0-5068 GCA_045804705.1 Chloroflexota bacterium | reverse complement strand
TGGCGGCACCGGGGCCCCTCCGGCCAACCTGGAGGTCGCTCTCGCGCATGTGCTGCAGCTCGGGACCTACATCTCCGTCGGGCTCGTCGCGATCGGCTCCGCGCTGCTGCTCGCGAGCGGAGGGTCGCCAGTCGGCGGCGGCCCGCCGTTCGATCTCGCGCGGCTCCCGGCCGATCTCGTCGCGCTGCAGCCCGCCGGCTTTCTGTGGCTGGGAATCCTCGGCGTCCTCTCGACGCCGGCACTCCGGGTCGGGCGAGCGGTCATGGGATTCGCGCGCCGCGACGAGCAGCGGATGGTCGTGGTGTCGGTCCTGGTCCTCGGGGTCATCGCGGTCGGCGTGTTCGTCGGCGTCACGGCACACTGAGAAGACCCCATGGACCTCCTCATCCTCCTGGCTTCGTTCGTCATCATCCTGGCGGGCGCGGAGCTGTTCACGAACGGCATCGAGTGGTTCGGGCGCAAGCTCGGGCTGGCGGAGGGTGCCGTGGGATCGGTGCTGGCCGCCGTCGGGACGGCCCTGCCCGAGACCATGATCCCGATCGTCGCGATCCTGTTCACCTCGGGCGAGCACTCGGACGAGATCGGCGTGGGGGCGATCCTCGGCGCGCCGTTCATGCTCGCGACACTGGCGATGTTCGTCACCGGCCTCGCGGTGCTGTGGCAGGCGCGTCGCCGGCCGGAGGGCGACGTGATGCCGGTCGACACGAAGGTCCTCGGCCAGGACATCCGCTCCTTCGCCTTGACCTATGGGCTCGCCATTGCCGCGGCCCTCCTCCTGCCGAGCGAGCCGACGTGGCCGAAGATCATCGTCGCGATCGTCCTGTTCGTGATCTACGGCTGGTACGTCAAGTCGCATTTCGAGGCCGACGCGTCCGTCGACGTGGAGGACCTCGCGCCGTTGCGCTTCCACCGGTTCGATGCGGGGCGGACCGTGGCGCCGGACGACGGCCCGCGGCTCCGGATCATCAACGCCCAGGTGCTCGTTGCCCTCGGGCTGATCGTCGTCGGCGCCGTCGCCTTCGTGGACGCCGTGGGCCACGTGGCGTCGACGCTGGGGGTAAGCCAGGTCCTGCTCGCCCTCGTCATCGCCCCGATCGCGACCGAGCTGCCCGAGAAGTTCAACTCGATCATCTGGGTCCGCGGCGGCAAGGACACGCTGGCGATGGGCAACATCACGGGCGCGATGGTCTTCCAGTCGTGCATCCCGACCGTCGTCGCGCTCATCTTCGCGTCGAGCACCTGGGTCGTGAGCGAAGACTCCCTGGTCGCCTTCGCGTCGGCCGGGATCGCCTTCGTGTCGTCGGCGGTGATCTTCATCCCGATGGCCCGTCGCGGCTACCTCAGCGGTCGCTCGCTGCTCGTCGGCGGCGTCTTCTATCTCGTCTATCTCGCCCTGGTCATCGGCGTCGTCACGGGCGAGATCGGGGGAGCTCCGGCGACCCACTGATATACTCGGCCGACCGCAGGCAGGAGCCGAAACCGCATGTTGACCGAGAAGTCCGACGACGCGCCGGCGTCGGCCACGCATCACGCGCCGAAGCCCGGGGCTCTCGACGACCTGATCTGCTACTTCGAGGGCCAGTGGGTCCCGATGCGCGATGCGAAGGTCAGCATCATGACCCACGCCTTCATGTACGGGACGGCGACCTTCGAAGGCATCCGGGCCTACTGGAATGCGGACCAGGGCCGGCTCTACGGACTGAAGCTGCGCGAGCACGTCGAGCGCCTTCGCCAGTCCTGCCGGATCCTCCTGATGGAGGACGTGCCTTCGGTCGACGATCTCACGCGGGTCATCGTCGAGACGGTCCGCCGCAACTCCTTCCGCGAAGACGCCTACATCCGGCCGTCGTTCTACAAGTCGACTGCCGCGATCGGCGTTCGTTTGCACGATTTGCGGAACGAGCTGTACGTGGTCGCCCTGCCCTTCGGCAACTACATCGACACCGAATCGGGGGTCAGGGTGATGACCTCGAGCTGGCGCCGGAACGCCGATGAGGCACTTCCGGCGCGCGGCAAGATCGTCGGCGGCTACGTGAACATGGCCTTCCAGAAGACCGAGGCGGAGCTCAACGGCTTCGACGAGGCGATCGTGCTGACAGCCGGGGGACACGTCAACGAGGCGTCAGCGGCGAACGTCTTCGTCGTCCGTGACGGCGTCGCGCTGACCCCGCCCGTCAGTGATGACCTTCTCGAGGGCGTGACCCGCAAGGCGATCATGGAGCTGCTCGGCAACGAGGGCATCCCCGTGGTCGAACGGTCCATCGACCGCTCGGAGCTGTATGTCGCCGACGAGATGTTCCTGTGCGGCACCGGGGTCCAGGTCTCATCGGTGGTCGAGGTCGATCATCGCCAGGTCGGCTCCGGTCAGATCGGCCCGATCGGCCGGCTGGTCCGGGACCGTTACTTCGACGCCGTCCGTGGGCGGCTGCCGGAGTACTCGCACTGGCTGACGCCCATCGAATAGGGCTACGGCGCGCTTGCGGCAAGGCCGCTTGCGAGAGCCCGGGCTCAGGAGAGCGGCGGCGCCTCGAGCGTCGGGGTCTTCTTCCCGACCGTCACGATGATGTCCGTGCGCACCGCCGGGTCCGTGGCCGTCGTCGCGGTCACCCCGAACGTCTGCTCGAGGTAGGCGATCGTGCTCGTGAGGCGATCCTCGGCCCCGTTGTAGACGACGATCCTCGTGTTCGCCGGCACCGGCCCCTGCGGCCTCTGGCGGGGCGCCGAGGCGGGGACGCCGTGGTAGTCGAGATAGCCCGCGATGTCGGAACCACGCGTGGGATCCCCGGTGCCGTTGAGCACCCACACCCCGGCCGCCTCCTGGGCCAGCGTCTGGCGCTGCGCCTCGTCGGGAGCGTCGCCTCTGAAGGCGGTCTTGACGGCCGACTTGATGCGGCTGATGCGCGGCAGGACGACGCACCCGCGCGAGTCGGCGCAGGTGTCGCTCGCGTAGAAGGGCGGCGCGAACACGTACGACCGGATGTTCTTGGTGTCCACCTGCGAGGCCAGCCCGAGCAGAGGCGCCAGCTGGTTCGTCGGGATGTCGGTCGAGACCGCGGACTTGAGCGCCTCGATCAGCTCGGGGATGCGCGGGATCAGGTCCTGGGGATCGGCCTGCTCGCGCAGCGACAGGAGGACGCGCTGCTGGCGGGCGCCGCGGTCGAAGTCGTTCGAGCCATGGCGCGAGCGCGCGTAGCGGAGCGCCTCGGAGCCGTTCATGTGCTGGATCCCGCTCGGGATGTAGATCCTTCGGAGACGGCCCTCGACGGACGGGAAGCGATCGTCGGAGACGGGCACCTGAACGTTGATGGTCACCCCACCCATGACATCGACGATCTTCCTGAAGCCGTCGAAGTTCACCTCGACGAAGTACTTGATGTCGAGGCCGTACAGCCCGCCGAGGATCGACTTCAGACCGTTGTACCCGGGCAGATTGCCCTTGCCCGGGTAGAAGTCGGAGCGCTTGCGGACCGCCGTCCACCAGCCGTTGATCTTGCCCGAGTAGGACGAACCGAAGACGCTGCGCGCAGGCCCTTGCGGGATGGGGATGTCGACGGTGTCGCGCGGCAGGCTGAACATCGCGACCTGCTTGGTCAGGGGGTCGATCGAAACCACGATGAGCGTGTCGGTGTTGAACGTCTTGTCGCCCGGTCGCTGGTCGGCACCGATCAGGAGGATGTTCAGGCGCTCCTTGCCATCCCAGGGCGGGATCGTCACGTCCGGGACCGCGCTGCCGACCGGCGTGCTCTCGGGGACGGGCGAATCGCTCGCGTCGGATCCATCGCTGCCGTCGTCGCTCGGGGTCGGGGTGGCGTTCCCAGCCTGGCCGGGACTCGGGGACGCGTCGAGGTCGCACTCCTTGGACGGGTCTCCGACGAAGATGCAGCCGCTATCGATGACGTCCTTGGCCAGGATGTCGTAGCGGGCGACGACGACGTGCGTGCCGGTCATGACCAGGACGATCGCGAGGAGACCCGCGATCGACAGCGGGTTCGAGAGCAGGCGCTGGCGCGGGCTGCGGTCGGTGCTGCCCGTCTCCACGTCGTTGAGGTATTCCGCGACGCGATAGGCGTCGATGATCGCGACGAGTCGGTAGATGAGGACGCCCAGGTTGATGACGAAGACCGCGTCGAGCACCGTCGGGTCGATGAGGAAGCCGAGGAGCGCGATCCGGTCGACCCGCAGGACCATCCCGGCACCAAGCGCGAGAAGCAGGATCGGGCCCGCCGCGAACGCCAGCGCGCGCATCGGCGCGCCCGCATACAGCTGACCGAGACCGGGGAAGAGCAGGGAAAGGAAGGCGGCCGCAAACGGCGACCGGTGACGCGGTCGCGCGCCCTCAGGTTCGTGCATCGCGGGTAGGATACTCGGACCCGCCGAAACGAGCAGTCGTGCTGTCCGCCCCGACAGACGCCCGCCCGACCCGCGCGGATCGACCCATCCAGATCCCGAGGCCGAATGTTCCGACCCGTCAGCTCGAAGCCGGATCTCGTCGCGCAGGAGTACGAGCTGCTCGACACGTGGCGCGAGCGTCGGACGTTCGCGCGGCTTCGTGCCCAGAACTCGGGCGGGCCGAAGTGGAGCTTCCTCGATGGGCCGATCACGGCCAACAACCCGATGGGCGTCCATCACGCCTGGGGCCGCACCTACAAGGATGTCTACCAGCGATTCCACGCGATGCTGGGCGAGGACGAGCGCTACCAGAACGGCTTCGACTGCCAGGGCCTGTGGGTCGAGGTCAACGTCGAGCGCGACCTCGGCTTCAAGAGCAAACGCGACATCGAGGCGTACGGCATCGCCGAGTTCGTGTCGCTGTGCAAGCAGCGCGTCCTGACCTATGCCGCGCGGCAGACCGAGCAATCGGTCCGGCTCGGCTTCTGGATGGACTGGAACGACCCGGACGAGTTGCGCCGGCTCCGGGACCTGCTGGCCGCGGATCCGAGCGCGACCGCGACGATCGACGGACCCAACGGGCCGGTCACCGACACGGTCGAAATGCTCGTTGGGCGCCTCGGGATGCCCGATGTCGGCGGCAGCTACTTCACGTTCAGCAACGAGAACAACGACCTGA
>JBJMMQ010000090.1:0-2719 GCA_045804705.1 Chloroflexota bacterium | reverse complement strand
CACGTTCGCGCGGCCGACGTCCTTGCGCATCTGCCGGATCGCCTCGAGGAATGGCAGTGATTCGATGTCGCCGACGGTCCCGCCAACCTCGACGATGACCACGTCCGGGTCCCCGTCACGCGCGACCCGCCCGATCCGCTCCTTGATCTCGTTGGTGATGTGCGGGATGACCTGGACCGTGCCGCCGAGGTAGTCGCCGCGGCGCTCCTTGGCGATGACGGCCTGGTAGATGCGGCCGGTCGTGACGTTGCTGAGCTGGCTCAGGTTCTCGTCGATGAAGCGCTCGTAGTGACCCAGGTCGAGGTCGGTCTCTGCCCCGTCGTCGGTGACGAAGACCTCGCCGTGCTGATACGGACTCATCGTGCCCGGATCCACGTTGATGTACGGATCGAGCTTCAGGATGGAGACGCGGAGGCCGCGGGCCTTGAGGATCCGACCGACGCTGGCGGCGGTGATGCCTTTGCCAAGAGAGGAGGTCACGCCTCCGGTCACAAAGACATACTTCGCCATGGGTCACGGTCCTCCGGGGGTTTTTCGAACGATACCGGAAAGGCCCTCCCGCGTCGAATCGAGCCGGGCTTCAGCGGCGCCCGGCGATCACGAGCCGGTCGCCGCCCGCAGGAGCGCGGTGACCGTCGGTTCAACCACGAATTCCGGGTCGTTCACGAAGATGACGATGACCGCGTGGGCCTCGGGGAACATCGTGAACTGCGCGCCATAGCCCGTCTTTCCGCCAGAGGCTCCGACGGACTGGCCGCCGTACGGCGCTCGTTCCAACCCATAGGCGAACTCGGTTCCTTGCGGAGCCATGAGGCCGAGCGACGCGGTCGAGAGGATGTCACCCGAGAACAGGTGCCACACCCAGGCGGCAAGAGACGGAGCGTCGCTCGCGACCGAGCCGGCGCCCGGTGCGTAGGTCGCCGAGGAGATGCAGCTGATCGAGCCTCCAGCGCCCATGTCCGCAGGCGTCCACGGGACGAGGTGCTCGTCGATCGGCAGAGCCCATGGCTTCGGCGTGGCGTGTTCGGGTCCCTGCCCGATGATCCGGTCCAGGTGCCACCGGTCGAGCAACTGGTCGCGGAGGGCGGATGCGTACGACAGGCCCGTCACGTGTTCCGCTGCGCGCGCAAGGAGGTCATAGCCGGGACTCGAGTAGAGGTAGGAAGCCCCGGCAGCCGCGATCGGTGGGTCCATCTCGGCGACCATCTCCTCGGCCGTCCAGACATGTCCGGAATCCCTGCGGATGTGGTCTGCGGCCGCGGGCTGCGGGAAGTCGGCCAGCCCAGCCCGCATCTCGAGCGCTTGTCGGACGGTTGCGCCGTTCGTGTCGACCTTGAGCTTGCCCATGTAGGAGGCGAGAGGTTCGTCCAGACGCATCCTGCCCTGATCGACGAGTCGAAGGACCAGCGCCGCGGTCAGGGTCTTGGTGATGCTCGCGACCGCGAATTCATCCTCGGCGGTGGCCTTGCGCCCTTTCGGACCGGCGGTCCCGGCGGCGCCCGACCAGGTGCCGTCCTCCGTGATCACCGCTGCGATGGCATCCGGCGCGCCCGCAGCCACCATATGCTCGAGAACGGCCTGGAGCGCGGCCGTCCGCGTGACGGAGAGCGACCCCGTGCTGAGCGGGCCCAATCGCGCGACGGCGGCGGCGCTGGGCGCGGCAGTGGGCGATGGCGCCAACGATGGAGGAACGGCGGACGGCTGAGTCGTCGACGAAGGGATGGGGAGCACCGCGGACGGCGAGGCCGTGAGGCGGCTCGAGGAAGCGGGTGCCCCGCACGCGGCAGCGAGCAATGCCACGCAGACACACAGCGGCGCGACGCCGCGGAACGGCTGGTCGACTCGCTGAAGAAATCCGACTCGTCGTCGCATCACCACGACCTCAGCTTCGACAGGTGAACCCCTGTCGTCTCTCTGAGTGCGCAAGGACGCGACGCGTTCAAACTTCCGTTTTCGGGCGGGTCGGGCCGGCCTGCGTGACCGCACCCGCCCATGTGTCCGGTCTTCAGTGGATAAGCGCCGCCGTCCCCCAATCGGGCTGATGCTCATTCATCCCTTCGGTGGGGAGGCGGGTCAGACGGCCTCCGTCGGGACGTACGGTCATGACGTCCTGCGCAAAGCCGTCGGCGTCGGTGTAGCTCGCTCGGACGAAGATGATCCGCGACGCGTCGGGCGACCACCCTGCGTTGAACGATTCCTGGTATCGGAAGTCAGGGCCATCGCCCGTGACCCCATCGCCCACGGTCAGCTCGCGGCGGTGGCCTCCATCCGCGTCCGCGACCATCAGGCTCTGGATCCGCTGATGTGTCTCGAGACGCGCCGTGAACACGATCCGATGTCCGTCGGGCGACCAATCCGGATCGCCGGCGATGATCTCCCAGGGCGTGATCCGGCGCAGGTCGTGGCCGTCGGGTCTGACGGTGAACAAGGCGCTGACCTCCGTCGGCGGATCGCCAGGACCGCCGACCGACATGAGCCGGTAGTCGACGAACACGATGCGTTTGCCGTCCGGAGAGTAGCGAGCGAGCTCTTGACCGATCGACTCGTCGGATACATCGGTGACGGGAGTGATCGGTCCGCGACCCGTGCTCGCCACGCGGTAGATCCCCTGACGTCCGCCGCCGCGGTTCCCCGAGAACAGCAGCCACCGTCCATCCGGCGACCATGACGGATTGCCGCTGAAGCCCCTCGAGTCTGTGATCTGTTGGACATGGGTCCC
>JBJMMQ010000089.1:0-3145 GCA_045804705.1 Chloroflexota bacterium | reverse complement strand
CGAGCACCCGGACGCGTGGCAAGCCGGAGCGAGGATCCTCTCCGAGACTGGGATCCGCTGATCCTCCTGGCGCAGTGCCCCAGCGGGCTACCCTCGTCGCGACCGGCTTCCCCTCGACCATCGACCAGGAGTCCTGATGTCCAAGGTCATCGCCCTGATGTCCATGTCGCTCGACGGTTTCGTCGCCGATTCCGACGACAACCCCTCCGACGTGTTCGACTGGTACTTCCATTCGGGCGACGACGAGGTCCCCGTCGGCGGCGCCGAACCGATGACCTTCCGCGTCGCGGAATCGAGCGCCCGGCATCTGCGCGAGCTCACGACCGGCCTCGGCGCGATGCTCACCGGACGACGCACGTTCGAGATGGCCGAGGGCTGGGGCGGCAACCACGCCTGGGGCCCCGCTTTCGTCGTGACGCACGAGGTCCCCGAGGGATGGCCCCGTCCCGGTTCGACGGTGCACTTCGTCACCGACGGCATGGACAGCGCCGTCCGTCAGGCGAAGGCCGCGGCTGCGGGCAGGAACGTCGGCGTCCACGGCGCGGACACGATCCAGCAGTGTCTGAACGCCGGCCTTCTCGACGAGCTCCAGGTCGACCTGGCCGCGGTCCTGCTCGGCTCCGGGGTCCCGCTCTTCGACCATCTCGCCGGCACACCCGTCGTCCTCGGCAACCCGACGGTTGTCGCTGGCGTCGGCGTGACGCACCTCCGGTACCCGGTCAGGCGCGGGTAGGCGATCTCCAGGACATCATTGGCGGCCACCGACATCCGAACGAACCGCCTGTCGTATTCGGGACCCACCGTGGTCCACTCAGCACATCGGGATCGACCCGGGGACTCGGGACCGCGCCACCCGCGCAGCCCGGGCTGTTCGGTCGAACGCATCCACCCTTGCTCGCGATCCGCTCCGCGTCGTCCCGTGCGAGCCAGGGTGAGGAGGACCGGTCATGGCCCACATTCGCGACACGATCCACATCGACGCGCCGCTCGACGTCTGCTGGGACATCGGCTCGGACGCCGGCCGTCAGCCCGAGTGGTCGGAGGGCGTGCTCGAGGTCAAGGACGTGACGGGCAGGCTCGACCAAGTCGGCGCGGCATATACCCGCGTCTTTGCGATCGCCGGGCGCCGCCTCGAGGGCCGCTTCGAGGTCGTGGAGGTCGAGCCGCTCCACTTCATGAAGGTGGTCGGCACGACGCCGGGCGGCGGCCGTGCAAGCTACACCGTCCGCAACGAGGCGGCCGGGACCGGCACCGACGGCACCTTCGAAATGGACTACGAGCTTCCGGGCGGCGTCTTTGGCGACCTCGCCAACAAGCTCTTCATGGAGCGGGCCCTGGAGCGCCAGATCCGCCACTCGAACGAGAACCTCAAGGCCCTCTGCGAGGCGCAGGTTCCAACCCCGGCATGACGATGGGTTGCGGACCGGTCCTGCGCGCAGGTGGACCGGTCCGCGCCCGCGCGTCGTCCCGTCACCACCCGAGGAGGCCTGACCTCGCGTCCGCGGGCGCCCGGGGATGCCGCTCCCGCCCATCTCGTACCCCATAAGCAGATGGCCCTCGATTCGCGTCATTGACGCAGATCCGGCCGTGGCCGATGGTGGGCGTGTGGACACGCCATTTGGGGGAGACACCGCGCGCGGGATCCCGGTCGAGCCCGACGTCCGACCGTGGGGGACGCCGGACCCACTTGACACGCGCCGGCGGGAGCTGTTCCACCTCGCGGCTCCGGTCTTCCGGGCGCACGGCTACCGAGGCACGACCATCAAGGCCCTCTCGCATGCGTGCCACCTGTCGCCGGCGGGCCTCTACCACTACTTCGATTCGAAGGCCGACCTCGCGACATACATCGTGCGGCAGCCGCACCTCGATTGGCGGACGGTCTACGTGGACTCCGCGATCGACCCAGTGGTCCAGCTTCGCGGCTTGATCGACCTTGCCATTCGCGAGTTGCCGGACTTCCTGCTGGCGCTCGACTTGGCCGAGGAGCTCGAGGTACCGGGCATGGCTCGCTTTCGGCGTGGGCTGTTCGCGGAGGGGAACACGGTCATCGGCCGATACATCGCCGCCGTTCGGCCGGGCATGACGCCGGAGGCCGCGCGGGACCTCGCCGGCCTCGTCCTGGCGCTGCTGGTCGGGTCGCACGCGACCGGCGACGCGGTGCCTGCAACGGTCGCGACGACGCGCGAGCGGATCGTCCGCGTCCTGCGCGCCGAGCTCGTCCCCATCGCCGTGGAGTCGGCGCGCTTCGATCGGGCCATGAAGCTGGTTTGACTCGCGCGGCGAAACCGAACGATCCGCCGCTCCGATTCGGTCGACTGGGCAGCACCCTGTCCACAACGACCTGCCGCGAGAGGAGCCCCGATGATCGACCGTTCGCCTCCATCCGCTCCCGCCGTCCTCGTGACGTCGGCGATCGCAGCCGGCGGGATGCTCGCCCACAACGTCTTGGAGTTGGGCCCAGCCTTCCTCCTCGACCCACAGACGCTCATCCCGCTCGCGATCTTCGCCGCTCTGGCGATCCTCGCCGCGCGAGGGTCGGCAGGACGGGCCACGTGGCTGACGCTGTTCGCCTGGAGCGCCCTCAACCTCGTCGCTGGCGGGATCCTGTCGGTCCTGCCGATCGGGTTGTTCCCGTTCCAACCCGAGCAATCGCTGCAGCACTACGCCGTGCACGCCCTCTACGCTCTCGCGAGCGTACCGCTCGTCGTGGTGGCGTGGTCCGGTATCCAGGCCTCACGAACGAGGTCGGCCGGAGCGAACGTCCCCCACCCGTCCGACGTCGGGTGAGGCGCTTGCTCTACGACCTCCTCTATCGCGTCGGTGCCCCGTGGGACGGACCGCCACGACCTGAGCTCGTGCGGTTGGTCGAAAGCGGCGCCTTGACCCCGGCCCGGTTCCCGCCCGGTCGCGCGATCGATCTCGGCTGCGGCACCGGCTCAAACGTCCGGTACCTCGCGAGACATGGCTGGGAAGCGACGGGGATCGACTTCTCACCGGTCGCCCTGAGAATCGCCCGCCAGCGGGCCGTCGCGGAGGTCCCGGGCAACTCGTTCGGGTTCGTGGAGGGTGATCTCACCGCGACCGCGATCGCAGGTGCCGAGGGGCCATTCGACCTGTTGATCGACTTCGGAACGCTCGACGACCT
>JBJMMQ010000088.1:0-16185 GCA_045804705.1 Chloroflexota bacterium | reverse complement strand
CTCTCTGCGACATCCGTGGTTCACCCATTACCTCGCACGCGTCGACGGCGTTCCGGCCGCCGTCGCTCGCGGCGCGACGTTCGAAGGGGCGACCTATCTGTCATCGATCGGGACGGCCACCTGGGCCCGCGGACGAGGTCTCGGCGGCCTCGTCACACGGGCAGCCGTCCAGGACGCGGTCAAGGCTGGGAGCGATTGGACGTACCTCGGCGTCCTTGCCGACAACCGGGCGGCGATGGGCGTTTACGAGCGAGCGGGCTTCAGCCGGCTGGGCGAGGCGGCCGCCGACCTGCTGCTCGTGTGATGCGCGCGACCGCTCTCGACCGCATCCGTGCCTTCGCGGCCGAAGCGCGGTCCGACGAGCGAATGCCGCCCGGCGCGGGTCGACTCATCGCCGTCGGCTGGGGCACCGTGGAGACCGACCGTGCCGTCGGCGAGCTTGCTGCCTCGCTGGGGATCGCCCGCACCTCCTTCCGGACGGCTGGTGGATCGGGGGCGCTCGGGGCGTCGTGCGTCGTCGCCGAGACACTGCTCGACGGTGACGTCGCTCTGGCCGTGCTCGAGCCTGCGACCGAAGGGCGGATCGCGGCGGCCCTCGCGCGCTGGGATGAGGGACCGCTCGTTGCCTGGTATGCCACCGAGTCCGGGAAGTCAGGGGCACGCGGCCCATTCGGTGCGGAGCGTGTCGTCGCCGGCGACCCGCTGACCGGTCCTCATCGTCTCCTGGTCGGCCACGCGCCGGGTACCATCCGGGCATGACCGAGCAAGCCACCATCCAGCTGCGCCGCGCGGCCCCCGGCGACGCCGAGGCGATCGCGACGTTGTTCACCGACGAGGGCTACCCGGCGGGTCCGAGCGACATCGTCGTCCGGCTCGAAAGGTTCGCGAGTGACGACGCACAGGTCATCGTCGCCGAGCACGACGGCGCGCTGCTCGGATTCATCGCGTTCTGCGCCCTGCCCAGATTCGAGCACGACGACTGGATCGTCCGCATCGTCGCGCTCGTCGTGGACGCCGGAGCACGTGAGCGGGGGGTCGGCCGGACGCTGATGGCGGCGGCCGAGCGGATCGCGCGTGACCGCGGTGCGGCATTCATCGAGCTGACCGCGGGCCACCACCGACCCGAGGCGCGGCAGCTCTATGAGTCGCTCGGCTACGACTCGACCGTGACCGCGTACCTCCGAAAGAAGCTCTGACGGCCACTTCCTCCTCGGGTTTCCCGAGTCTTCGTCTGCGCGGCGCGAGCGCGACCCTGCTCGACCTGCCGTGGGACCTGCCGCTGGCCGAGTGGCCGGAAACGCTCACGTTCCGCCAGATCCCTGTCGGCCCGTCGCGTCACCTCGTCCGGTTCCTCGTCGCCGACGACCAGGTGATCGCGCTCAAGGAGGAGCCGGTCCACGTCGCCACGGCCGAGTTCGACGTCCTGCGACGCCTCGAGGCCGAAGCGCTTCCGGCCGTCACGGCGCTCGGCTTGTCGTCCTGGCCCGGTCGCGACGACGCGATCCTCGCGACCGAATATCTGGAGTTCTCGATCCAGTATCGGCGCCTCCTCGCGCGCTTCCCGCTCGGCCCAGGTCCGTACCGTGACCGGCTCCTCGACGCGATGGCATCGCTCCTCGTCGACCTCCACCGGGCCGGCGTCTACTGGGGCGACTGCTCTCTCGCCAACACGTTGTTCCGTCGGGACGGGGACAAGATCCAGGCCTACCTCGTGGACGCCGAGACGAGCGAGATCCATCCGAGCCTGTCCGACGGACAGCGCGCGTACGACCTCGACATCCTTGTCGAGAATGTCGGGTTCGGCCTGGCGGATCTCGGTGCGATGCAGGGTCGGGCCGACGCCTTCGAGGACGCGGTCGAGGCGGCCGAGAGCGTCCGCAGGAGCTACCAGGCACTGTGGTCGGAGCTCCATGACGTCCGCGAGCTGTCGCCGGGTGATCGGCAGGCGATCCGGGCGCGGATCCGGCGGCTCAACGACCTCGGTTTCGCCGTCGACGAGATCAGCCTGTCGCCGACCGAGTCGGGCGAAGCCGTCGACCTGCGCGTCGCTGTCGCGAGCCGGCGGTTCCACGCCCGCGAGCTCGCCCGACGGACGGGGATCGTCGGACTCGAGGGTCAGGCCCGCCTCCTGCTCAACGATCTGCGTGAGTACCAGGCGTGGCTCGAGGCCGAGCGTGGCGCGCCGGTCGATCCGTCCGATGCCGCGGACCGCTGGCTCGAGGAGGTGTTCGAGCCGGTCGTCGAGGTACTCCGACCCGTCATCGGACCCGGCCGCGATCCGATCCAGGCGTACTGCGACGTGCTCGAGGAGAAGTGGCTGCTGTCCGAAGCCAAGCGACGCGACGTCGGCTTGGAGGCTGCTCTCGACGCCTACCTCTCCCTTGGCGCGCCGGCCCCGGAAGACTCGTTGGTCGCGCTCGACATCGATTGGAGTGGGGGGTTCGACGCGCCCAGCCAGTGACGCGGGCGTCGACCACCGCGCCGCCTGTACCATCGGCCGATGGGTGCCACAACCTCCGTCGCGACGGCTCCCGTCGTCGACGTCCGTGGGCTGATCAAGCGGTATGGCGACATCGTCGCCGTGGACGGCATCGATTTCCAGGTCGCCCCCGGCGAGATCTTCGGCCTGCTCGGACCGAACGGCGCGGGCAAGACAACGACCGTCGAGATCCTCGAGGGGCTTCGAGCGCCCGACGGCGGGCAGGCGATGGTCCTCGGCGTCGACGTGGCGATCCACGCCGACGAGGTGAAGCCGCGCATCGGGATCAGCCTCCAGACCGCGACGATGTACCCGAAGCTGACCGTCACCGAGGTCATCGACCTGTTCCGGAGCTTCTACCGGACATCCCGCCCGACGGGTGAGCTCATCGACCTGCTCGGTCTCGGCGAACGGCGCGACGCACGGACGAAGGAGCTCTCCGGCGGGCAGCAGCAGCGGCTGGCAGTCGCGCTCGCTCTCGTCAACGACCCCGAGCTCGTCTTCCTCGACGAGCCGACGACGGGCCTCGATCCGGCCGCTCGCAGGACGCTCTGGGACATCGTCCGGGACCTGAAGGCGGCCGGCCGCTCCGTGCTCCTGACGACCCACTACATGGAGGAGGCCGAGATCCTGTGCGACCGGATCGCGATCATGGACCACGGCCACATCCTCGAGCTCGGGACGGTCGACGACCTGATCTCCAAGCGCTTCACCGAGCGGGCCGTGCGGTTCGACCGCCTCGAGGGCGTGGCTGCAGCGGAACTCGGCGGACTGCCCGGGGTGACATCGGTCAAGGAGGACGATGACGAAGTCCTTCTGTACACCAGCGACGTCGGCCCGACCATCGGCGCGCTGCTCGCGATGACCGAATCCCGTGGGCTCGAGCCCAAGGATCTCGCGATCCGGCGGCCGAGCCTCGAAGACGTCTTCCTCGACCTGACCGGTCGAGCCCTGCGCGACTGAGGCGGACGGACGATGCAGGCCCTCCTCGCCCTGACCCGCGCGAACATCCGGAGCTACACCCGCGACCGTGCGGCACTGTTCTGGACGCTCGCGTTCCCGCTCATCTTCATCTTCATGTTCGGGCTCATCTTCCAGGGCGGCGGTACGGCGGGCCTGTCGATCGGCTGGGCCGACGAGGACGGCTCGGCGGCGGCCACATCGCTGCGTGAGACGTTCGACGGCCTGGAGGGCATCGCCGTCGTCCCCGGGGAGCGCGAGGCGTCCCTCGCGAGCATGCGCGACGGCAAGGTCGACGCGGTCATCGTCGTTCCCGCCGGCTACGGCAGGGCCATCGACTCCAGCGTCGCGGGGACGGGCGCGCCCACATCGATCGTCGTCTACACCGACCCGTCGCGGTCGAACCTCGCCGGCTCGGTCCAGCAGGCCGTCGGTGCAGTGCTCGGCGTCGTGAACCTCGCCGGTCGTGCGCCGCTCGTCATCCCGCGGCAGGAGACGCTCCAGACCCAGGACGTGAACTTCATCAGCTATTTCGTCCCGAGCATGCTTGGCCTCTCGGTGATGCAGGTCGGGATCTTCGCCGCGGTCCCCCTCGTCGCGGATCGGGAGAAGCTCATCCTCAAGCGCCTCGCCGCGACGCCGCTCAAGCGATGGCAGCTCGTCGGGTCGAACGTGCTCATGCGACTGCTCATCGCGCTCGTCCAGGCCGTGATCATCGTGGGAGTCGGCGTCGCGTTCTTCGGCGTCGAGATCACCGGGCCGCTTGCGCTGACCGTTTTCTTCGTGTCGCTCGGCGCGCTCGCGTTCCTCGCCCTTGGCTACGTGATCGCGTCGTTCGCGAAGACCGAGGACTCGGCCAACGGGATGACCAGCGTGATCCAGTTCCCGATGATGTTCCTGTCGGGCACGTTCTTCCCGATCGCCGCGATGCCCGCGCCGCTGCAGACCGTGGCCCGGCTGATCCCGCTGACGTACCTCTCGGATGCCCTGCGCCAGGTGATGGTCGGTGGAGCGGCCTTCGCACCGCTCGGCGTGTGCGCGGCGGTGCTGGTGGGATGGCTCGTCGTCTGCTTCGCGATCGCGTCGCGGAAGTTCCAGTGGCAGTGACCGGGCCACAGTGACGCGGCGGGCTTACCAGCGCTCCTCGCGGACGACCTCGTCGAGCGCCCGGCGCCCGCCGGCCTTCGGCGGCCGAATCAGGTCGGCAGGGTCCGCCGGGTAGCCGAACGAAAGCAGGTATTCGCAGTGCTGCCCGGCCGGCAGTCCGAGGAGGTCGCGCACGAGATCGTGCTCGTAGACGGTCGCCGGCACGCTGCCGATCCCGAGCTCCCAGGCGACGAGCATCATGTTCTCGGCCGCCTGTCCGAGATCGAACATCACCGACAACGGATCGTCGGCCGACTCGGACCGCGGAGTGACGAGGGCGATGCCGACCGCCGCGCCTGCCAGGTGGCCGGCCCACTGGCCGACTTTCGACAGCTGGCGCAGGTGGTCACGGTCCCGGCAGACGATGAACGTCCAGCGTTGCTGGTTCTTGCTGCTCCCGGCGCGACGGCCGGCCTGGAGGATCCGTTCGAGATGCGCCTCCTCGAGAGGTCGGTCCTCGAACCGACGGATGGCGCGCTTCCGGTTGACCGCGGTCCAGACAGGAGCGTCGCCGGGCTCGGTCACGATCCGCTCCGCGAGGCTGCCTGCGCTGGTTCGTCAGGTTCGGGGCGGGGGACCCTCGTCGCACCGGGCAGGGCTACCTGCGCCAGCGTGCGCAGGCCACCGGGTGTCGTCGCCACTGCCTCGAACTGCGCCTCGGCCTCGGGGATTCGAGTGGAATCGGTCCCCGCGGCGAGGTCGCCGGCGATCGCGGGATCGAGCGGACCGCCGAGCGCCCGGCTGAGGAACGCTGCGACGGCGCGCCGATAGCCCGCGTCCTCGTACAGCCACGAGTGCTGGCCGCCCTCGACGACGAACGTCTCGACCTCGGCCGCGACCCGGTCGCCGGCGCGTGCCGACCGGGCCGCGGCCGCGAGTCGGTCCATGTGCCACAGCGGCACCACTGTGTCGTCGGTGCCGTGCGCCAGAAGGACGGGACCGTCGTAGCGGGCGATGGCGGCGGCGGCACTGATGTCGTGCACGAGGTGACCGCGCGGACGGACGTAGACGCGGGTGGTCAGCCAGGCGAGCGGATAGGCGATCGGGTCGGGGATCGGCAGGCGGGCGAGCTGGAACGTCAATCGCGTCAAGCGGTACGGATCGGCCGGGCTCGACGTGGCGACGACGGCCGCGACGCGCGGGTCGCCGGCACCCGCGAGCAGCGCGCCGATGCCGCCCATCGAGTGGCCGACAACGGCCCCCACGGTCACTTCCGGTTGCTCGACGAGCGCACGGAACGCCGCCAGCGTGTCGGCTCCGAACTCGCCGGCGCTGAGAGGCAGCTCCTCAGCGGGGTTCTCGCCGTTCCCGCGGACGTCGAATGTGAGGCAGTGGAAACCGGCGGCATGGAGGAAGACGGCCATCGGCAGCGTCCGGTCGCGCGCCGACTCCCACCCGTGCACCAGGACCACGCCAGGGCCTGGCTGTCCGCCGCGCGCCGGGATGAACCAGGCGGGCAGACCGGCGCCGTCCGATTCGATGAGCATCGATTCGTAGGCGAGCCCGAGGTCCGCTGGGGTGATCTGGGGCGGCGACCGCCGCGGGTAGCCCGCTCGCACGCGATACGCCAGCGCGAAGCGATAGGCGAGCCCGAGCGGCGCGAGAGTGGCCGCGGCGGCGATCCCGGCGCGACGGATCGTTCCCATGTGAGTAGGGGACGGCAGGACCGGCGCGGCTGTCAAGTCCAGCGTCGCCGGCCCGCCGGTGGGTGCCCTACACTCGACTGACATGGCAAAACGCGATCCATACGACGTCCTCGGAGTCGATGCCGGCGCGACCCCGACCCAGATCAAGGCGGCCTGGCGGCGTCTCGCGCGCACGAACCATCCCGACCTCACGGGCGACGACCCGGCCGCCTCGCGCCTCGCGACGCGGCGGATGGCCGAGATCAACGACGCGTACGCGGCTCTGACTCGAGACACCGGGCGAGCCGGCGCGAACGCCCGAGGGACATCAGGCAGCGAAACGCCCTTTGACGCGGGCCAGGGGCGGCGCCGGGGAGGTCCTCCGCCGCCGAAACCGACCCGCCCGGTCACGGGTCGGGTGGACATGAGCGGCGTCTACCAGCCGCGCAACCAGGCCACCGGCAACAGCGCCGGCCGGACACCGCTCCGTGGTCAGCCACCGAAGAGGACCGGTGTCATCGGGCGTGAGCCGCTCCGCGCATCGACCCCGACAGGCCCGCTGGAGCGCGACCGGCTCCGTGACTTCCGCCGTCCGCCGGCACCGACGCTCGAGGTGGCCGAGGCGACCGTGATGCCGTTCGGCAAGTTCCACGATCACACGCTCGGGCAGATCGCGGCCTTCGAGCCGTCGTACATCGACTGGGTGGCCGGGACCGTGAACCACGATCCTGACCTCGTGACCGCGGCGCGTGTCGTCCAGCGCGACCTCGATCGGCGCGGCGTCGTCAGGCGGGCACACCCGGTCAGCGACAGGAATGCCTCGCGCAGCGCCTGAAAATGCGAGATCGCCCTCCGATATCCGGAGGGCGACCATGACGCTGATGAATGCAGATGAGCGCTGCCGCCCCGACGGTCACCAGGCCTGTTGGCCGAAGACCAGTTACTCGGCTCGTGACTCGGAACGGGATCTCCCGACTCGAACCTCCTCGAGAAGGGTGACCGTTTCCAGGTCCGTGACCGACGCCCCAGGTATCTCCCGGTTCGATCGCGGGGTGGCGTAGCACGAACACTATGGCGAGCCCCGGGGAGGGGCAATGGCACCTCGGTCCCGATTCGGGCAGTCGATGGTTGGGCGCACGGACGCACCGGATACGGGACGCACGTACCAGGTGCCCGAACGCACCGCGCCTCCCGCGAACTGGCGGTCCCTGGCCGATCTGGAGCTTCCAGCCAGCTTGCGGGTACCCTTTCGGCATGCCCCTGTCCCTTCGCGTCGGCCTGCTGGCCGTCGCCCTCTCCGCCACGCTCGTCGCGTGCGGCGGCGGAACGGCACGGTCGTTCGACCCGACGAGCGCGTGCACGACCGACGGTCGGATGGCCGGCGCCTACCCGGAGCTCGAGGCGCTCGTGCCCACGACCTACCGAGGCGATCCGCCCGGGACGCTCGATTCGGGCCGAAACTGCACCGCAGCCAACCTCGGCTCGCTCGCGTCGCGCGGTATCTCCGAGGTTCGGTTCGCGGGAGCGACGTGGACGTTCGGCGCCGAACGGGCCCTCGTCCTCGCGATCTTCACGGCGCCCGGCCTCGATGCCGACGCACTCGCGGACTTCTACGCGCAGAGTGCGACCGGCGCGGCGCGAACCCAGATCACCGGGCAGTCCGCTCCGACCATCGCCGGACGCCCGGGTCGCCGGCTGGACACGGCGACGAGCGGCCGGACGCAGACGGTCGTGGTCTGGCCGGCGGCGACGAAGGACGCGGTCAACGTCGTCATCAGCAACGACCTGCCCGATGCCCGCATCCAGGACGCCATCGACGCCTTTGGAGGTCAGTGATGCTTCGATTCCTGCTCCGCCATGGTGCCGTCCGCCTCATCGGCGGCCGAGCCGTCCCGGCTCTGATGCTGATCGATCTGGCCATGCTGGCCAATCGAACGCGGAAGGTCCCCGTCGTCGACCGCAACCTCCGCCGGGGCGCAAGCGCCATCGGGAAGCGCGCTCGTGCGGGCGCGGGACGGCGACGGAGTGGCCCCGAAGAGGCGCCGCCGCACAAGTACTGGAGCCCGCCGCCGCGCTGAACCGTCCCCCCGCGGACCCCGTGCTAGAGTCGCCGGCATGACCGATCGATCCGGCGAGTGGGCCGCTCGGCACCGCGCTTGGGAGGCCGAACGCCTCGAGCCCGCGCGCGATCGGACGCCCGAACGGAAGCGCAGCTTCTCGACCATCAGCGATATGCCGATCGCGCCGCTCTACGGACCGTGGTCCGCGTCCGACGCCGACCCGCTCGATGCGATCGGCCTTCCGGGCGAGCCGCCCTTCACTCGCGGTATCCATCCCTCGGGCTATCGAAGCCGGCTGTGGACCATGCGGATGTTCGCCGGGTTCGGTGCGGCCGAGGACACGAACGCCCGTTTCCGGCAGCTTCTCGCGGCGGGCCAGACCGGGCTGTCGATCGCCTACGACATGCCGACGCTGTATGGCTACGACACGGACGACCCCGAGGCCGAAGGGGAGTTCGGCACGTGCGGGGTCGCCGTCTCGAGCCTCGCGGACATGGAGGTCCTCCTCGCCGGCCTGCCCCTCGAGCGCGTGTCGACCTCGATGACCATCAATTCCCCGGCGGCGCCGATCTGGGCGATGTACATCGTCGCCGCCGAGAAGGCCGGCGTCCCCCGGGCGGCACTCGAGGGCACGACCCAGAACGACATCCTCAAGGAGTTCGTCGCCCAGAAGGAGTTCCTGTTTCCGCCCGAGGCCTCGATGCGGCTCGTCACCGACACGATCGAGTTCGGGTCGAACGAGCTGCCGCGGTGGAACACGATCTCGATCAGCGGCTATCACATCCGCGAGGCCGGCTCGACCGCGGTCCAGGAGCTCGCCTTCACGATCGCCGACGGGATGGCCTACGTCGAGGCCGCTCTCGAACGAGGCCTCCGCATCGACGACTTCGCGCCACGACTCAGCTTCTTCTTCAACAGCCACAGCGACTTCTTCGAGGAGATCGCCAAGTTCCGCGCGTCGCGGCGCATCTGGCACAAGCTCATGACCGAGCGCTACCACGCCGAGAACGAGCGATCGGCGTGGATGCGGTTCCATACCCAGACCGCTGGCGTGTCGCTCACGCCGCAGCAACCGCTGAACAACCTGACTAGGGTGGCGTTGCAGGCCCTGGCTGCGGTCCTCGGTGGGACACAGTCACTCCATACCGACGCCTACGACGAAGCGCTCGCCGTGCCGACCGCGGAGGCCGCGATGCTGGCGCTCCGCCAGCAGCAGATCATCGCGGAGGAGAGCGGCGTGGACGCCACGGTGGATCCACTCGGTGGGTCGTGGTTCGTCGAGGCGCTGACCGACGAGACGGAGCGCCAGGTCTGGCGGTATCTGGACGAGATCGACCGGCGGGGTGGCATGGTCGCGGCCATCACCGAGGGCTATCCCCAGCACGAGATCGCCGACGCCGCCTATCGATTCCAGCGGGAGTTCGACGCAGGGGAGCGGCGGATCGTCGGGATCAACGCCTACGCCGACGAGGCCGAGGAGACGCGCGTCCCGGTCCTGGCAGTGCCACCGGGGTCCGAGGAACGCCATCTGGCCCGGCTCGGCCGGACGCGTGCGGAGCGCGACGCGGCGGAAGTGGAGTCTGCTCTCCGTGGCCTCCGAGAGGCCGCGGCCCGTCCGGCATCGAGCGAGACGAATCTGATGCCGCACTTCATCCGCTGCGCCTCGGCCTACGTGACGCTGGGCGAGCAATGCGCCGTTCTGCGCGAGGTCTTCGGCGAGTACCGCGAGCCGGTCGCGGTCTGACGGTCGCTCGATGTACCTCGACGCGCTCGAGTTCCTCGAGGAGGAGCGGGACGCCTTCAGACCCTTCGAGGCCCTGGCCGACCTGTCGGATGAACACCTGGCCGCGTCGGTCGACGCCGCCCACGGCTGGTCCGGGCGTCAGCTCATGGCCCATCTCCTGGCCTGGCAGGAGGTCGCCCTGTCGGTCGCGACCGAACTCGCCGTCAACGAGACGAGCGCCGCGAAGACGCGTGCCGACAGCGATTGGGACACACGCGGCGGAGAGGTGGTCAACGCGGAGATCGACGCGCGCTGGGCGGCGCTCCCGATGACTGAGCTCCGCGAGCGGTTCGCCAGCATCCCGGGGCAGCTCCGAGGCTACCTGACCGTCGTCCCCGAGAGCCGCTGGCTCAAGCACCCCGACCATCAGCGCTTCTTCCTCACGGAGACCACCGCGCATTACGAGGCGCACAGCGCCGACCTCGATGCGATCCTCGCCGCAGCGCGCCGATGACTCTCCAGGACCTCCTGACCGATGCGGTGGGACAGCTCGATGACGTCGAGACCGCGCTCACGGGTGAGGGCGCGATCAGCTGGTCGCGCGGGGGACGTCCGTTCTCGGTGCTCGCGGCGAACGGCGATTCCGCGGAGTTCGGGCTCGACCCACCGGTCGCGGCAGCCGCCGCACGGACGCCCGACGTCGAACCGTCGCCGCGGGGCGCCGGCTGGGTCGTCTTCACCCCCGCGGAGCTCGACGATCACGCCGCGGATCGTGCGGTCGCCTGGCTTGCCTCGGCCCATCGCAGGCTCGGTCCTCGCGACTGAGCAGGAATCGAAACGACCCCGGCGTGACCGGGGTCGTTCAAGTGCTGTCGGGCCTGGCGTCAGTCGGCGGCGACCGGCGCGTACTCGGACAGGTTGAATGTCTGCTCGAGCTGCTCGAGCGGCCGGAACCCGACGACGCCCTGCGGCTGCGCGCCGGGCTTGAAGAATGCGATGACCGGGATGCTCAGGATGTTGAACGCCTGGGACAGGCCGGGGTTCGCGTCGACATCGACCTTCACGACGTCGACCGTGCCGTCGTACTTGGCCGCGAGCTTCTCCATCTCGGGTGCGACCATCTTGCAGGGCCCGCACCACGCAGCCCAGAAGTCGACCACGACGGGACGCTCCGACTTGAGGACGAGCTCCTCGAAATTCTGATCCGTCGCGACCTTGATATCCGCCATCGGGAAACCATTCCCCTTTCTTGTGCGCTTTTCTAGCGCGCGATGTCCTGGATGAGTCGATACGCCTCGAGGACCCGCGGGTCGGCGAGGCGATAGAGGATGGTGTTGCCCTCCCGCCGGCTGGTGACCAGACCGGCATTGCGCAGCACCGCCAGGTGTTGGCTCATGTTGGGAACCTGGCAGCCGACTCGTTCGCTGAGGTCCGTCACGGACAGCTCGCCGATGGCGAGCGATTCGAGGACGCACAGCCGTTTGGGGTCGGCAAGGGCCCGACCGATCGACGCATAGCGCTCGCGGTCCGGCTCGGCTGAGACTGGCAGGCGATCCAACACATTCGGTACCGTATCATCATTTGCGCAAACACGCAAACACGAGCTCGCCGAGACGCTGGGGAGTGCGGGGGCCCGGGTGCCATACTCGCGGCCATGCCCGATCGCGCCGACCACATCGTCCCGCTGGCCGAGCTTGAAGCGGCCCGGGAGCGTATCGCCGGCATCGTCCATCGCACGCCGCTGCTCTCGTCGGCGACTGCCGCCGAGTGGACTCATGCGGCAACGGGTGCGCGCGTCGCCGGCGACCGTATCCACCTGAAAGCCGAGCATCTCCAGAAGACCGGCTCGTTCAAGGCCCGCGGCATGACGAACCGGATCATGACCCTCTCGCCGGACGCCAGGGAGCGCGGCGCGATCACGTTGTCCGCAGGGAACGCGGGCCAGGCGTACGCGTGGGCCGGCCGCACGGCCGGTGTGGCGATGACGGTCACGATGCCGGCTGGCGCGGTGCGGACGAAGGTCGATGCTTGCCTGGGGTATGGCGCCCGGGTGGTCCTCCACGGCGGCCACGTCGGTGAGACGCTGGCTGAGCTCGAACGCATCCGCGACGCCGAGGGCCTGGAGTTCGTGCATCCCTTCGACGACCCGGCTGTCATCGCGGGTCATGCATCGATCGGCTTCGAGCTCGTCGAGGATCTGCCAGACGTCGACGTCGTCGTCGTGGGCGTCGGCGGTGGGGGCCTCATCTCCGGCGTCGCGGCGGCGGTCAAGCAACGTCGTCCGTCGGCCCGCGTCTATGGCGTCGAACCTGAACGGTCCAACGCGGTGAGCCTCGCCCTGGAGCGCGGTGAGGTCGTCCGGATCCAGCCGGACAGCGTCGCCGACGGACTCGGCGCACCGTTCGCGGGAGTCTGGACGATGGCGATGTGCCGGCGCTACCTCGACGACATCGTCCTGCTCGATGACGCGACCATCCTCGCCGGGATGCGGTTCGCGCTCGAACGGATGAAGCAGGTCCTCGAACCGGCCGGGGCTGCCGCGCTTGCTGCGGTCCTTGCAGGCCGGATCCCGATCCGTGACGGTGATCGCGTGGCCGTCGTCGGATCGGGCGGCAACGTCGAGGTCACCCGCCTCGGTGAGCTTCTCGCCGCGGCCGGCACACTTCCCGGAGCCGATGCGTGAACGACCGGCCGGGCTCGGCGGACGGCGAGCCTGAGCCCGACCCCGAGAAACCCGCCGCCGACACCTCGGTCCCGGCTGGCGCCGTGGATCCCGTGCCCGACGAGGCGGCCGTCCCGGACGCTGACGCCGCGGTCGACGGGGCAGCCGTGGCCGAGCCGACGGCCGTGCCTGCCGTCGAATCGACGCGCCGGCTTCTTGGAGCAAGCTTCGACCTCCTGGCACGGACCTCCGAGGACATGCGCCGGGCGTCGTTCTACATCGGGCTCATCGTGCTCGGCACCGTCGGGCCGCTGGCGGTCGCGAGCTTCGGCCTCGAAGTCATCTCGATCCACCACACCCGGCGCGAGATGGACCGCTTGCTCGCCGGCGGGCTGGGCGTCGTCGAGGGGTTCCTCCTGATGCTGGCCGGCGTTGGCCTGTTCGTGGCGTCGGTGGAGAGCCAGGCGATGGCGGCGTCGATCCTCGGTGGCCGGGTGTCGATGCGTCCGGTGACGACCCGGGCGGCCCTCGCGCGGTCCCGGATGGTCTTCTGGCGCGTCGTCGTGGGTGCGGTCGTCGTCGCCATCCCGGTCGGCATCGCACAGGTCGCCGTCGATGCGTTCTTCGTGGCCGCAGTCGGGCCGCAGACAGACCTGTCGTTGGTGACGTCGGTCCTGGTCGCCGCCGTCGTCGGCGCGCCGCTCGCCTACGTCCTGACCGGCATCGTCCTCGGCGACGCGCCTCCGTTCATGGCGGCCCGACGATCGTTCACGGTCTTCGCGGCACGGAAGGCGGCCGCGAGTCTGGTCGCGGTCTTCCAGACGATCGCGATCCTGCTCGTCCTCCTCGGCGTGTCGGCGGGGCTAGACATCGCCCTGCGTGTGTTCGATGCTCTCGGTCTCGGCACCGACTCCGGGCCGGCCGGCCTGATCCTCATCGTGATCGGCATCGTCGTGGGCGTGTTCGCGCTCGGCACGCTCATCTACACGGCTCTCGCGATCTCGCTCGCCCCCCAGGTCGTCATGTTCGTCGGCCTGACGCGCGCGACGTTCGGGCTCGACCACGTGCGACGTGGCGGTGGGAGTGACCCGCTCATCGCCCCGCTGAACAAGGCACGCTTCCGCTGGCTCACGCGACCGATGCTCGCCGGCTTCGCCGCCGGGCTCCTCGGCCTGGTCGGCTTCGTCGCGAGCGTCCGCACCTGACGGCCGGGCCGCCGGGTCACTCGACGCCGAGCTCTGTGAGCCGGTCGTCATCGATCCCGAGGTGATGGGCAAGCTCGTGGATGACAGTCACCCAGACCTCATCGGCGAGGTCGTCGGGATCGGCGAAATCCTCCTCGAGCGGAAGGCGGAATAGCGTGATGCGGTTGGGCATCGTGACCCAGTCGGCGCCCCACTCGGTCCGCGGCACACCCTCGTACAGTCCATACAACGTCTCGTCGTCACGCATCTCGTTCTCACGTCGCTGCTCCTCGGTCGGCTCGTCGGCGATGACGATCGCGACCTCGTCGAGGGCCGCCGCGTACGGCTCCGGGATCGCGTCGAGCGCCCAGCCGACCAGTTCCTCGAACGGGCGATGTCGTGAACGAGGCCGGCCCGTCCTGGATCCGCGGCGGCGTTTGACCATGGCGCCCGTATCCTAGGGGCGATGGACCCGCTGCCGCCGCCGGATCCACGCGCCGAGCCGGATGGCTTCGTGGTCCTCGTCGAGCCGGGCGACCGCATCCACTTCCTCGATTGGGGTGGGCCCCCCGAGGCGCCGGGCGTCCTCCTGGTCCACGGTCTCTCGAACACGGCCTGGTCGTGGGCGCCGGTCGCCCGCCGGCTACTCGCTCTTCGCCGCGTCGTCGCGATGGACCTGCGCGGCCACGGCCTGTCTGACTCGCCGACCGAGGGCTACGACGAGGACACCCTCGCGGACGATGTGGTCGCGGTCGCGGAGGGATCCGGGCTGTTGGAGGGGCCGGCCGATCGCGTCGTCCTCGCCGGACACGGCTTCGGAGCAGTCGTCGCCGCGTGGGCCGCTGCCGGGATGGGCGAGCGTTGCGCGGGCCTCGTCCTCGTCGACGGCGGCTGGGAGCAGCTCGAGTCCGCGACCGGGATCGACGTCGATGAGTTCCTGCGCGGGCTCGACGAGCCGCCCGAGGTGATGCGTTCGATGGGCGCCTTCCTCGCCGACCGGCAGGCGTTCGATCCTGCGACGTGGGACGCCGATCAGCAGCGGGCGGCTCGGGCGACGGTCGTCGAGACCCACGCCGGCAGGGTCGTGCCGGCCACCCGGCCGCACGCGGTCGAGGCGAGCGTCCGCTCGATGTTCCGGTACGACCCCCTCGTCACCCTCGCGAGCATCGCCGCGCCCGTCGTCGCCGTTGCCGCCGTTGACGACGAAGCGAGATCTCGAGCTACGGCGCTCGTGACCGCCTCCGAGGCGCGCGTTGCGGAGGGTCTCGGTCCTATCCGCGTCGTGTCGTTCGAGCACGACGGGCACAACCTGATGCGGTACCGTCCCGAGGCGGTCAGCGCGGCGATCCTGTCGGTCGCCGGCAAGGCCGGATAGGGAAGGGCGACGATCGGATGCAGGTCGTCTACTCGCCGGCGCACCTCGCACACGACATCACGAGCGAGACGTTCATGGGGCTGTCGATCCCGGCGAACGAGGTCGCCGAGCGTGCCGAGCGGATCCGAAACGCGCTTACGGCGGACGGTGGCTTCCAGTTCACCGAGCCGACCGACCATGGCGAGTCACCGATCACCGCCGTGCACGATGCGGGCCTGGTGCGTTTCCTCGAGGTGGCGTGGTCCGAGCTCCGCCGGCAGGGCATCTCGCGTCCGTTCCTCTCCGCCGACACGTACCCGAACCGCTCCATGTTCGAGGGTATGTCCGACGATGCGGTCGCCGGCCTCGTTCGCGAACCCGTTCACGCGGGCGGTCGTGCCGGGTTCTGGGGCCTCGACTCGGCAGCCCCGCTTGTCGCCGGGACGTACAGCGCAGCACGTGCCGCCGTCGATGTCGCACTCACCGCGGCGGACCTGGTCCTCGCGGGTCAGCCCGCCGCGTACGGTCTGTGCCGACCGCCCGGACACCACGCCGCACGCTCGATGTACGGGGGCTACTGCTTCTTGAACAACGCGGCGATCGCCGCCGACGCGATCGTTCGCGCGACCGGCGAGCGCGTCGCCATCCTCGACGTCGACTATCACCACGGCAACGGCACACAGGACATCTTCTACGAGCGCGGCGACGTCCTTTACGTGTCGATCCACGCCGACCCGGTGATGGACTATCCCTATTACTGGGGCCACGCCGACGAGCGTGGAAAGCGTGCCGGCCACGGCGCGAACCTCAACCTCCCGCTACCGCGGGGGACAGATTGGGCCACCTACCAATCTGCGTTGCTCCAGGCCCTCGACCGCATCGAGACGCACGAGGCCGAGCTACTCATCGTCTCCTATGGGGCCGACACGTACGAGGGCGATCCGATCAGCCATTTCAACCTGAAGACGAGCGACTATGCCCCGATGGCCCGC
>JBJMMQ010000087.1:0-13205 GCA_045804705.1 Chloroflexota bacterium | reverse complement strand
CGAGGCTTCGGTTTGTCCGACTGGACAGTCGACGACTTCTCGCTCCCCGCGCGACTGGCGGACCTCGAAGCGGTCGCCGCCGGGGCCGGCTTCGAGCGATTCGCCCTGCTCGGCATGTCCGGCGGCTCAGCCGTCGCGATGGCGTTTGCGATCGCGCACCCGGAGCGGGTCAGTCGGCTGATCCTGAACGGCACCGTGTGTGGCGAGCCGGTGACCTTCTCGCCAGACGAGATGGCCGAGGAGGAGACGTATCGCAGCATGATCCGTGTCGGCTGGGCGAAGGAGGATCCCGCGTTCCGACGTGTCTTCACGATGCGGTTCATCCCCGGCGCGACCGAGGAACAGATGCGCTGGTTCGACGACCTGCAGCGGATGTCGACCTCCGCGGCGAACGCCGTCGCGAGCCGGATCGCCCGCCAGCAGGTGGACATCGAAGACGACCTTCCGAGGATCTCGGCGCCGACGCTCGTGCTCCAGGCCGTCGGCGACCGATCGACGACGTTCGACAACGCGGTCAGCGTGTCGTCATCGATCCCCAATGCTCGGCTCGTGCCACTCGAGAGTCGCAACCACATCCTGTTGGCGGACGAGCCCGCGTGGCTCGAGTTCATCGACGAGGTGGCCTCGTTCCTCGAACCCGACCGGCAGGCGGCCGACACTCGCGTCGGTGGACCCTCGGAGGCGCTGTCGCGACGCGAGCTCGAGGTGCTCCGTCTTGCCGCCGACGGCCGGACGAACGACGAGATCGCCGAGGCGCTGACCCTCAGCGTCCGGACCGTCGAGCGGCATCTCTCGAACGTTTACGCGAAGCTGGGCGTTACCGGCCGGTCGGCGCGTGCGGCGGCGGTGGGTGAGTACCTGCGACACCAGCTCGCCTGACGGTTTCCGCGGCCCGCGCGGCTACGTGTCAGCCGTCGGCGCAAAGCCGATGTCGCGCCTCGGATTGCGTGCTGGCGCGCTTCCTCGAGCGGCACCGAGTGCCTACGGTCACAAGAGGCCGCCAGAGGTGGCGGCACTCGACCGGAGGTCAGAAGATGTCAGCAGCCGTCCTCGCCGAGACCGAGACACGCTTCCGAACCGATCCATCGACGGCGCGATCGACCCCGACGGTCACCGCGACGCTGGCCAACGGGCGGGCGCGCCTTTCGGCCGGGCCATTCAACTGGGACGCCGATCTCCCGGTGGCACTCGGCGGGGAGAACCTTGCGCCCAGCCCGACGGCGTACCTGCTTGGAGCGCTTGCCGGCTGCGGTGTCGCATTCATCAATGACACGCTCGCGCCCCAGTTCGATGTCAGCATCGACGATGTGACCGCCGTCGTGCGCTGCTCCGCAGACGCGCGAGGGCTCCTCGGGATCGACGGTGCGGTCCCCGACCTCACCGACATGTCGCTCGAGATCCGAGTCACGTCCGGGTCGCCGAACGACCGGGTCGAGGCGATGCTCGCGGCGTGGCGGGAGCGCTGCCCGATCTACCTCGCGTTGCTCAAGCCGCAGTCCATCGCCCTGACGTCGACGCGGACGAAGTCATCCGACTGACGGGGTCCGGAGATCAGCTCGAGGCGGCCTCGCCACCCGGGAGCGCGTGCAGTGTCGGAGTCGCGACGCGCTCGCGGTGACGGAGATCGAATCGATAACCCGACGGCAGCGAGTGGAGGACGACTCCGCTGATCATCAGCGGCCGATGGCCGTGGACCTCCCACGCATCTGTCTCGGAGCGCGAGCCGTCGACGACGGTGATCGAGCCGCGCCCGATGACTTCCATGATGTGATCGGGCCCGACGACGCCGGCGGTGTCCTCGTCAACGCCGAGGCCCAGCAGGCTCGGGTTCTGGGCGATCAGGCTGAGCAGCCGGCCGAGCCGGTTCCGTTGCTGGAAGTGCTGGTCGACGATCACCCCGGGCAGGACGCCGAGGCCCGCTGCGATCTGGGCCATGCGGTGTTTGGGTGTCGCTCCCGACGCTCCGAAGGCGATCATGTGGCTCGACATGGCCGAGGCGCCGGCGGACGTGCCGGCCACGACGGCGCCGCCGGAGAAGCGCTCGAAGATGGCGTCCGCGAGGCGCGTGCCCCCGATCGTCGAGGACAGGCGGAGCTGATTGCCGCCGGTCAGGAACACACCGGTCGCGTCCCGAACGGCCATGACCGCAGCCTCGTCGTTGGCCTGCGGCCGGGTGACTGCGTGGAGCGGTCGGACACGCTTCGCGCCAAGCTCGCCGAACACGGCTCGGTAGCGCTCGCCAGCCTCGAGACCGAGCGAGGATGCCGTGCTGATCACCGCGATCGTCGCGTCCTCACCGCCCGCGAGCGCGACGAAGCGGCTGAGGATCACGCGGTCGCGGACCTTGTCCTCCGCGCCGCCGATGATGATGACGGTTCCATCGGCCACTGGATACAGACTCCCTTGGTCGGGCTTGCCGTGAGGATAGCGGAGACGGCCGAGCCGGCGGGTCCGAAGGGACCCGCCGGCTCGCACGAACCTGTGATTGTGGTCAGCCGATGCGTCCTCGGGTTCCCGGGGACGCGGCCGGGGTTACTTCTTTCCCTTGAGCTGGACCACCCGTTCGACAAAGCCCTCGCCGCAGAAGAACTGGCCGCAGGCAACGCCGAACGAGACGCTCAGGGCCTTGCCGCCCTTGAAGATCCCGTTCTGGCCGAAGACCTCGGCGCTCCATCGCTGGGTGGAGCCGTCACACACGAATCCCTCGATCGACCCAAAGCCGTCGATGAAGAAACGGCCGACGGCCTGGCGCACGGAGACCTCGATGAAGGTGAATTCAGTCGGGCTGTCACTGCAGGTGACCGTGCCGCTGATCGTCGCGGATCCGGACTTCGAGTTGAACCGCCCAGCCTTGTCGACCGTCAACGTGACGTCCGGCGGCGGCGGGATCTCCGCTACCTGGATCTCGAGGCTGCCACCGTTTCCGCCGCCGTCCGACTGGTCATCGATCGCGATGATCGAGTAGGTCTCGCCACTGACCGCCTCGAACGCAGTCGCGCCGAATGCACATGCCAGGACCTCGAAGCTACCCGGGCTCCCGGTCGCCACGAAGACGCCCGCGGAGTAGTCCGACTGGGAGACGTCGACGCCGATGAATCCATCCGCGCTTGCCGTCAACGTGTACCAGACGCTGGCATCCATGGCCGGCGCACCGCATGGCACGTTCAGTTCGAGGTCGTCTGCATCGGTCGTCGCCTCGCTCGTGTCCGCGATCAGATCGTCGCCGATCGCGATCGGTGCGCTGCCGGCATATGTGTCGTTGGAAGGCGCGGCGGCCAGCACCGGCGCGGCCAGGGTGAGGCTGAGGATCGTCAGGATGCCGATGAGGATGGTGAAGCGCTTCATGTGAACCCCCTGTGCTGTGAACGAACGTGTCCGGAACTCGCGTGTCGGCGCGCTGTGCGCACCAGCCTTCATCGCAAGTCGCATCCGCACCTCCCCTCCATCTGGCATCAGCGCGGTCGCTACTGGGCGGTGAAGAGCAGCAGGTTGGCGGTCCCCGGATAGAACCGTCGGTCCAGGCCGGTGATCTGCTTCGTGGTCGCGCTTGATGCGAGCGCTTTCTGGACCGTGGCGGGTGTGGCGGCGGGGTTGGACTGCAGATACAAGGCGGCCACTCCGGCCGTGTGCGGTGAGGCCATGCTCGTGCCGCTGATGGTGTTGGTGGCTGTGTCAGATGTTCGCCAGGCCGAGGTGATGGCCTGCCCTGGGGCGAACCAGTCCACGCAGGAGCCCCAGTTCGAGAATGAGGCCTTCGCGTCGCTGATCGTGCTCGCCCCGCTCGTCATCGCCTCGGGCACGCGCGCCGGGCTTGACCCGCACGCCTGCGAATTCGCGTTGCCGGCCGCGACCGCGTAGGCGACACCATCCGCGATCGAGTTCTTGACAGCCAGGTCGACAGCGAGGTTTGCACCCCCGCCCAAGCTCATGTTGGCGACGGCCGGTTCGCCGGCCAGGTGATCGGCGGTGACGAAATCGATTCCCGCGATGATGACCGACCACAACGCCGACCCGCCGCAGTCAAGGACGCGCACGGCCACGAGTTTCACCCCCTTTGCGACGCCATACGTCGAGCCTCCGATGGTGCCGGCGACATGCGTCCCGTGGCCGTTGCAGTCGCTGGCATCCGCGTCGTTGTCGATGAAGTCCCAGCCCGACTGCGCGCGGCCCCCGAATTCGACGTGACTCACCCGGATGCCGGTATCGATCACATACGCCGTCACGCCAGCGCCCGTCTTCGAGGATGTGAAGGTGCCGCTCAATGGCAGCTTGCGCTGATCGATGCGGTCCAGCCCCCACGGTGCTCCGGTCTGCGTCTCATCGATCGTGGCGATCCCGTCGGGCACGACCATCGCAACGCTGCGATCGGCCCGGAGCGACGCGAGCTGCGCGACGTCCAGGCGGGCCGCATAGCCACGCAACGCGTGGGCGTAGACCTCGGACGGGGACACCCCGTAGCGCCTGCCGTGCTCCTTGGCGACGGCCGCGGAACTGGACGGGGCGTCCTTGAGGACGACGATGTACGCCCCTTCAGTCCCTGCCCCCACTGTCGGGGCTGAGATCGCCAACAAGGCGCCAACGACGCCGGTCACCAACACGAGCCTGACGCGGCCCGAGTGCGGTCGCGGGACCCGGCGGCGATCGATGGCGGTCCCAACGGAACGGCTGCGTGCCATGTCCAACCCTCCTACAGGTTGCCCCCTCGACGGTCAGTAGCGACCGACCACCGTCCAAGCCCGCTCGCAGCCTGCTGGCCCGGGCGTAGCTCGTAGACGCGCCAATGGCGCACATGTGACAGGCGTCGGCCACGCTACTTCATGGGTGTCACGACAACGTCTTGCGTTGACCCGGTGATCGCGAGGCGTCACACCACGCCCGATCAGGGGTGGCCTCGCGGCAGCGCGTGGGAGAATGCGCCCCGATGACCGCGCCGACGCCGCCACCCGGCCTCCAGCCCGTTCCGGGCACGGCGCGCGGCCGTGGACGCATCGTCGTCGACCTGTCGGACCACATCGATCGGGGCACGCGGCGCCGGGCCGGCGTCTTCAGGCGAGCGCTGCGACGGGAGGCTTCCCGGCTTCGTGATCCACGGCGGATCGCCGCCGTCCTTCTCCTGAGCCTGACCTTCGCGGTCATCCTGGCCGGACTCATCGCGCGCGGCGAGGCCGGCGGTGCGGACGCGCGGGCGTACTGGGCGGGCGTCCGCATCTGGCTCAACGGCGGCGACCCGTACCACCCGACAGGCCCCTTCCTGCCCTACGTCTACGCGCCCTGGATGCTGCCGATCTTCGCGCCCTGGGCACTCCTGCCCTGGGACGTCGCGTGGTTCGTGTGGCGGGTCGGGACGATCCTGTTACTGCTCTGGACGATCCACTGGGCGTACCGGCGCCGGCCGTTGACGACCGCGGTGATCGTGGCGGTCCTCGCCTTCCCATTCGGCGCCAACCTCGACACCGGCAACATCAACCTTCAGCTGACGCTGATGCTCTGGGCCGCGCAGTTCACGGGACCGCGCCTCGGTGGCCTGTTGTGGGCGCTCGCAACCTGGATGAAATGGGTCCCGGTCGTCTTCTGGCCGATCCTGCCCGGGCGCGCCAAGCACTGGGGACTATTGTGGCTCGCGGTGTCCGTCGGTCTCAGCATCCTGACCCTGCCGCTCACCATCATCCAGCTCCAGGCGCTGTTCGGCTTCGGCGCGCGACCGGTCCGGCTCGACTATCTCGTCTACCTCTGGGCGGCCGTGCCGTGGTTCTACCGAAAGGACGATCCCTTCGACGTCTTTCGTCCAGCGACGTGGCAGCGCTGGCTGACGGATGTCCGCAGCCGGCTCCGTCCCGCGGTCGCCTAGGCCGACGCCTCGGTGGTCACCGGGACGACAGCAGGCACGTCCGCGTCGATCGGCGGCGGGAAGTCGTCGCGACGGCTTTCGTCGACGGGCCGAAGCAGGAGCGCCCCGATCCCCATCAGCACGACCGCCAGCCACAGGGCGGCGCGCGGCCCGGAGCCGGACAGTCCGGGTCCACCGATGACGTCCATGAGCACCCCTCCGACGGCGATGGCCAGCACACCGGCCGATGCCGTCGCGACGTTCGACAGGCCCATGTACCGCCCGGACGACGCCTTGGGGATGATGTCGGTCATCAGCGCCCAGTCCACGGCGAGGAATGTCCCGGCCGAGATGCCGTAGAGCAGCGCGCCAACGAAGGCGATCGGCAGGATGGGCGCCGCGGCGACGATCGCCAGACCCGCTGCACCGAGAGCGCAGCTCGCCCAGATGACCCTCTTGCGACCGACCCGATCCGAGATCCGCGCTGCCGGCACGACGGACGAGACGGTGCCGATGGCCACGAGGGCCACCAACGGGATCAGGACGAGGCCCGCGTCCTTTTCGCCGAGCCCCATCGCCCGGGCGAGATAGAACGTCGCCATCTGGGTGAGCATGGCGCCGCCCATCAGGATGGCCAGTCTCGAGGCGACGAGCCAGAGGAAGCTGCGCTCCTTGAGGATGTCCGTGCCCCAAGCCTCCGCTGCGATCGAACGCCACGGGCGACCTTCGCGGGACTTCGCCACAGGTCCTTCGCGGACGCGGAGGACGACCAGCAACATCGTCACGAACTCGAGGGCGCCGAGGGAGATCAGCCCGAGAGCGTAGTTGTGGGTCGCTGTCGCAAGGCCGGCGATGACGAACCCCGAGACGACGCCCAGCACCTGCATCAACCCGACGACGGCGCTGGCCGTGCCGACCTGCGGTCCAGGCACGAGGTCCGGGATATATCCCTGGAAGGGTCCTTGGGCGAAGTTGGAGCTGAATTGCAGGAGGGTGATGAACGCGGCGATCGCGATGAGCGTGTTGCTCGACGCGATCCCGATCAGGAACACGACGTCGAGGGTGGAGCCGATGAAGATGTACGGCTTCCGTCGACCCCAGCGCGAGATCGTGTAGTCCGAGATCGACCCGATCGTCGGTTGGACGATGATCGCGATGATCACGCCCGTGATCGAGATGAGGAAGAGGGCTCGGCCCGCGGTGGCCTTGTCGGCAAGATCGGTGAATTGAAGACGGCCGGTCATGATCGCCGTGAGACCGGCAAAGATCGATGACAGGCCCAACCAATAGAGCGACATCCTGACCAGCTCGCGGTTCGGAAGCCGCGCCACGGGCCGGCCATCGCTCTGCGCGGTGACGGTCGTCGCGACAGGGATGTCGGTCATCGGTCGACTCCGTACGGGCTCGGTATCGAGGACAAGACGCGCCGTCGCGTCTGCTGTTACCGCCCCCCGGGCTCACCCATCCTATGCCACCCGGCTAGCGGTTCCGTCTCGGTCGAGGCGGGCCGTCGTCCCGAGGCGGATGAGGCGTCGCTCGGTCGCCCCCGGTTCGACGAACCGGAAGAGTGAGCGGTCGAGCGAGTAGATGCCTGTCGCGACGAGGCCGATCCGGCCCAGCCGGAACGAGAAGACCGGGTTCTCGGTGTTGCCGGCGTAGTGGTGCGCGTCGCCGGTCGGTGCGAGGACCGCCAGATTCGCCTGTCCGCCGAAGCGGTCGTGGAGTGCCGGGAGCAGCTGAGCCGCCGGTGCGTCGGCTCGCCACGCATCCTCGAGCCAGCGCGCGCCGACCTCGGTGTCCGCACGTCCGTGGATGCGACCCTGCTCCTGGTACGTCGCCCGGAGGGTTCGATAGTCGCTCAGGTCGCCGTTGTGGCTGAACGAGAACCGGCCGGCGGGGTCGTCGAATGGCTGGGTGTCGGGCAGGTCGAGGGTCGACAGGCGCGATGGCCGCCGGAGATGAACGAGAGCGGACGTCGTCTCGGCGCGCCCCACGTCCTCGCGACGCGGATCGTCCCGGAAGGCGCGGACATCACGGTAGGAAGCGAGCCGGCCGCGACCGTCGACCCACGCGGCGCCCCAGCCGAACCCGGCGAGGCCGAAGCGCTCGAGACGCTCGGCGAACGGCCACAGCTCGTCGAGCCGGAACGGTTCGGCGGAGCGAGCGATGAAGTGCTCACACATCGGCCACGATCATACGGGGCGCTTTCGGGGCCGAAGGGATGTCCTGGCAGGTCGGGCACCAATAGGTCGTCCGTGGCGGATCGAACCCCTGCCGCCGGCTCGCGATCGGCGTCCGGCAGCGGCGGCATGGACGGCCGGTCCGGCCGTAGACATAGAGCGGGCCGGGAGCGCCGCGGTCGCCCGTGGTCGTGATGCGCTCCGGGCCGCGGATCGACGTCGCGTTGGCGACCAGGAGGCGCCGGGCCGTGGAGACAAGGCGGCCGAGCGTCTCGTCCTCGACCTCGGCGACGGGCGTGAACGGCGAGACGCGTTCGAGCCACAGCACTTCGCTCTTGTAAACATTGCCGATCCCGGCCAGCGCTCGCTGGTCGATGAGGGCCGCCGCGATCTCCGTCGAGGCGCGTTCCGGCACGCGGAGGCGGGCCAGTGCCTCGAGAGCGTTGAAGTCAGGGGCCAGCAGGTCCGGCCCGAGCTTCCCGAGCGACGGATGGAGGGCCTCGGCGCGCTGCTCGAGGAGCTCGACGACGGGGGCATCGAAGCAGACCGCCACAGCGCCTGGGACCTCGATCACGAGACGTGCCCGGCCGGGCGGTCGACGCCACCGTTCGCCCGGGCGGTAGCGGTGCCAGGAGCCGGTCATCCGCAGGTGCGTCCGGATCTCGAGCCCGTTGTCGAAGCGGATCAGAAGGTTCTTGCCGATGGCCTCCACGGCGGTGATCTCGCGGCCGACGATGCGGCCGACCTGCGGGACGGCCCCGGGTCCCCCGGTCCGTGCACCCGTCACCGTCCGTCCGACGAGGTACGGCCGGAGTCCCGCCGCCGTCCGAAAGAGGGTGTCGCCCTCAGGCACTCAGGCCACGACCCGTGGGCCGACCGCGGCTCGCCTCACGCAGAGCCAGCCCTCGATAGCCTGCGACGAAGCCAGCCTCGAGAAGCAGCGCCCGGAACGGCGAAGTGGCCACGTCCTCGCCGTCGACCTTGCGGATGACGAGCTCGCGCGTGCGGCCATCCGTGACGAGCGCCGTGAGGGCACGTGCCGCAGTGATCGCCACAGCCGGATCGTCCGCCGCGGGGAGCGTCTGGAGCGTTGCCCCGCCCCGCTCGAGGTAGAGCGCCGCAACGCCGTCCACGAGCACGACGTAGGCTCCCGCCGCGCGCTGGAGTGGCCGCCTGTCGGTCTCGCCACGCCGCGGCCATGCGAGCGCGGCACCGTACGGGTTCGCCGGGTCGGCCGCCGCAAGAAGATGGACCGCCCCTGTCGATGGCGGGTCGGCAGGTTCGCGAACCGAGCGAAGCCGGTCGAGGGCGCCCGCGAGGGCGAACTGCGCGGCCCCAAGTCCGTCGACGAAGTACCCGCGCCGGATCCGGCCGGCCTCCTCCATCGCCCGCAGGACGGGATAGACGGCCGCGAACCCGCCGTCGACGCCCTCGGTCGCGACGGCCTCGCGGGTGACGACACCGTGGCGTTCGAGCAGCGCCAGGCTCTGCGCGTGCAGCCGTTCGGTCGCACGTGCGGGAGCGGACTCGGCCGCGACGAGCGACCAGCGACCCGCGGCCTCCGGCGGCCCGAGCGCGGTGAGCCGTCCCCGGCCGCCACCCGCTCGCCGGCTGCCGGACCCGCCCGTCCGCTTCCAGCGGAGCGCCCGGAGGGGTGCGAACGTGTCGTTGGTCACCTCACCGGCCCAGACAAGGTCCCACAGTGCGTCGAGGACCTCGCGGTCGGACCTGCCGTGCGCGGCCGCGAACAGCTCGCGATAGAACGAGGCGCCACGGGCAAGCAGATGGTCGCGGATGGCGTCGTGGATCGGCGCCGAGGGCGCTTCAGCGCCATCGGGTGGTCCGAGCGGCCGAAGGATCTCGCGGCCCGGACGAACGAGCACGATCCGGCCGTCGTCCCGGCCGAGGCTCCCCCGCCCGACCCACGCGACCTCGCCCAACGCCCCGAGCTCGTCGAGGAGCCGGGGCTGGTAGCCCGGGATCCGTGCCGGCAGGACGTCGCGTTCGAGCACCGAGGCCGGGATCGGGAGGCCGGCGAGCTGCTCGACGACCTCCGCCAGCCGCTCGAGCGCCGCCGACCCGCGCAGCGCCGGCCGGCCCGCTCCAGCCGTCGCCTCGACGGGTGCGACGCCCTGCCACTCGGGCAGGAATCGGGCGAGCGCGGCGGGATCGACAGGTTCGACCTCGCGGCGCAGCCGCGCGAGTGACCGACGTCGGAGCAGCCGCAGGACCTCGGGGTCGCACCACTCTCGTTCCGCGCCGCCCGGCCGGAACTCGCCACGCAACAAGGTCCCGGCCGCGAGCAGACGTTCCAGGGCATCGCCGACGACCCCGACCGGCAGGCCCCAGCGTCGCGCCGGATCGGGCGTCAGGAACGGTCCGTGCGTCCGGGCATACCGTGCCAGGAGACCATCAAGCGCCCCGACCGCCGGTCCGAGGAACGCCGCGGGGATGCCGACCGGCGGGGCGATCCCGACGCCGTCCCGGTAGCGCGCCACGTCCTCGACCGCGAGCCATCGCTCGTCGCCGCCGATCCGTGTCCGGACCGCGCGGCGGGCGCTCCCCAACTCCGCCAGCCACGGTTCCGCGACGGTCACCCCGCCCTCCGTCCTGGCGGCCACTTCAGCGGTCGAGAGATCGCCCAGCCGTCGCAACAGGTCGTGCACCCCGTCGAGACTCGTGGCCTTCCGCTCATCGGTCAGGGCCTGGAGGCTGAGCTCGAGGTCGGCGAGCGCGTCCGGGTCGAGCAGCTCACGCAGCTCCTCCTGTCCGAGAAGCTCGCGGAGCAGGTCGCGATCGAGCGTGAGCGCGCCGGCGCGACGCTCGGCGATCGGGGTGTCGCCGTCGTACATGTAGGCGGCGACGTAGTCGAACATGAGGCTGCCGGCGAACGGCGACGCCCGGACGGTCTCGACGCTGTGCGTCGCGATCTCGCGACTCGCGACCCCCGCGAGGATCTCGCGCAGCGCGGGCAGATCGAAGACGTCCGACAGGCACTCGCGATACGTCTCGACCAGGATCGGGAAGGAACCGTAGCGCGAGGCCACGGCCAGCAGGTCGGCCGACCGCTGGCGCTGCTGCCAGAGCGGCGTTCGTGTCCCGGGCCGGCGCCGTGGCAGCAGCAAAGCGCGCGCCGCGTTCTCTCGGAACCGGCTGGCGAACAGCGCCGAGGATGCCAGCTGACCGACGACCAGATCCTCGACCTCGTCGGCCTCCGGGAAGAGCAGGGCCTCGATGTCACCGAGCGGAGCGTCGCCCTCGGGCAGCCGGATCGCGATGCCGTCGTCCGACCAGATCGTCTGGACCTCCAGGCCCAGCCGTTCGCCGATGCGCGCCTCGAGAGCGAGCGACCACGGCGCGTGCACGCGACCGCCGAACGGGCTCAGGATGCACAGCCGCCAGTCGCCGAGCTCGTCGCGGAAGCGCTCGACGACGATCCGCTTGTCCGTCGGCAGCACGCTCGTGATCTCGCGTTCGTCGTCGAGGTAGGCGAGGAGGTTGGTCGCGGCAAGCTCGTCGAGGTCGTGCGTCTCCCGGAGGCGCGCGTCAGCGGTCGCGCGACCCTTCGCGCCGCGGCCGAGGTCCGCCTCGAGCTCGCCGACGAAGGCGCCGAGCGCCCGCCCGAGCTCGATGGGGCGACCCACCGCGTCGCCCTTCCAGAACGGCAGCTTGCCCGGGACGCCGGGCGCCGGGCTGACTGTCACCCGGTCGGGACCGATCTCCTCGACCCGCCAGCTGCTCGCGCCGAGGACGATGACGTCGCCGTGCATCCCGGCGCGGAGCTCATACACCATCTCCTCGTCGAGCTCGCCGACCCGCCTCCCGGGCGTCCCCGCCTCCCCGACCATGAACACGCCGAACAACCCGCGATCCGGGATGGTCCCGCCCGAGGTCACCGCCACGACCCGTGCATCCCTCCGGCCCTCGACGGTGTCCGTCACGCGGTCCCACACGACCCGCGGCTTCAGCTCCGCGAACTCGTCCGAGGGATAGGCGCCGGCGAGCATCCCGAGGACACCCTCGAGGACCTCTCGGGTCAACGTCTCGTACGGTGCGGCGCGGGTGGCGAGCGCGAGCAGGTCGTCCACCGACCAGCGATCCATCACGGTCATCGCGACGAGCTGCTGGGCGAGGACGTCGAGCGGATTGCGCGGGACACGGGTCGTCTCGATGGCGCCCTCGTGCATCCGCCTGGTGACGACGGCGCACTCGAGCAGGTCGCCGCGGTACTTCGGGAAGATGACGCCCTTGCTGGGCGCACCGACCTGGTGGCCTGCCCGGCCGACCCGCTGGAGCCCGCGGGCGACAGATGTGGGGCTCTGGACCTGGATCACGAGGTCGACCGCGCCCATGTCGATGCCGAGCTCGAGACTCGAGGTGGCGACCAGCGCGGGGAGTCGGCCGGCCTTGAGCTCCTCCTCGATCTCGACACGCTGCTCTCGGGCGATGCTTCCGTGGTGGGCGCGGACCAGCTCCTCGCCGGCGAGCTCGTTCAGGCGCTGCGCCAACCGCTCCGACAGCCGACGGCTGTTGGTGAAGACGATCGTGCTGCGGTGACTCCGGATGAGCTCGAGGATCCGGGGATGGATGGACGGCCAGATGCTCGTCCGCATGTCGCCTCGCCCGGTTGCAGGCCCGCCCGGCTGCTCCTCGAGCGGGAGCACCTCGCCGAGCGCCGACATGTCGTCGACCGGCACGACGACCTGAAGATCGAGTGGCTTGCGTGCCCCGGCGTCGACGATGGTGACCTCGCGACCCGGGCCGACTCCGCCGAGGAACCGCGCGATCGTGTCGAGCGGACGTTGCGTGGCTGACAGCCCGATCCGCTGCATCGACCGGAGGTCGCTCGCCTCGGGGTCGCGTAAGGCCTCGAGGCGCTCGAGGCTGAGGGCAAGGTGCGCGCCGCGCTTCGAGCCGGCGATGGCGTGGACCTCGTCGACGATGACGTACTCGACCTTGGCGAGGACCTCGCGGGCGGCGCTCGTCAGCATCAGGTAGAGCGATTCAGGGGTCGTGATGAGGATGTCTGGCGGATGGCGGGCGATCTGGCGCCGGTCGTCGGCTGGGGTGTCGCCGGTGCGGCTCGCGACCGTGATCCGAGGCGGTGCCTCGCCGAGACGCTCAGCCGCGAGGGCGATCCCGGTCAGCGGCGCGCGCAGATTCCGCTCGATGTCGTAGGTCAGCGCCTTCAGGGGCGA
>JBJMMQ010000086.1:0-22244 GCA_045804705.1 Chloroflexota bacterium | reverse complement strand
GCCCCCGAAGCCCCGGTCGACGCGATCGGGGCTTCGTCGCGCGCGCCCGAATCAACCGGCAGCGATCCGGCGTCAGACGGGTGCCAACCTTGCCGAGCGGGAGCCCGCCGTGACCCGAGGCGCCATCGGTTTCGCGCTGATCGCGCTCGCCGCCGCCGCCTGCATCGCTACTCCGCAAGAGACGATCCGATGGATGTGAGCGCCGTGCGACAAGCGTCGCGGTTCAAGGTCGCGATCGGGTTGATCGCGATCGTCCATCTCGCCGTCCTTGCCAGCGTCGCCCTGTTTCCGATCCCGGGGTTCCGACGGTTCCCGAATCCGTTCCCGGATGGGTGGATCAATCTCGTCCCATTCGCCACGATCGGCCCGGTGCTGGCTGGTCATGGCTCGGCGTCTGATGTCTCGCTGCTGATCCTGAACACCTTCGTGCTCCTCCCCGCCGGGATCTACGTGCCGTTGCTCGTGCCGGCCGCCCGCACCGTCCGCGGTCTCGTCGTCATGACCATCGTGGGCGGTCTCTCGATCGAGCTCGCCCAGACCGTCATGATCGCCGTCGTCGGGATGCCCTATCGCTCGATCGACATCGACGACGCGATCCTCAACGCGATCGGGCTCGTCCTTGGCTGGTTCCTCGTGCGATTCGGGACAGCGCGACGCCCCGGATCAGGGTGACCGGACGCGTTCAGGCGACTGCTACCATCGGCGCCATGCTCGATCACGAAGAGAAGTTCCTGTTCAAGGAGGAGATCCTCCACCTCGCGAACGCGGTGGCGGAGCCCGGCACCCTCGACAACGTCGAGGACCTCCTGACGGACGTGATCACGAGCCCGCGCTTCGACTCCGAGGTCTTCACCCTCGAGCGGAGCCTCCAGGTCATGCTCGGACCCCGGGCGGGGACGACGCTCGTCGGGTTGCTCACGGTCGCCCCCGAGGTCTTCGAGGAGGTCGCCGAGGTCCGGATCCCGTCCGAGGTCCACGAGCGCCTCGTCGCGTGGCGCGCCCGGTTCGGGCTCGCGATCGACAACGCGCTGAACTTCCTGAACAACCCCGACGGCATCCAGGGCCACAACTTCGCGACCCAGGTGGCCCACGTCGAGGAGCGCCGGGTCCTCCAGGGGAGGCTCACGCTCGTCCGCTACAACAACGAGCCGCAGTTCTTCCAGGCCGACGCGAGCGTCTTCATGGGGCTCATCACCGACGTGATGGAGCGGCTCGGTCCATACCTGGAGCCCGACGCGATCGATGCCGAGACGCTGTCGCGGATCCGCGACGCGGTCGCCCTGATCGAGCGGAAGACGGCCACGCGCGGCTGAACCTCGAGGGTCGCCCTCGCCGGGACGCCGAACCGTGCCAGATGTCCGCCCTGGCGACCTTGGGCCGGTTTCCGTCGCGTTCGTGGCAGGTCGGCCGGCGCCACGCTCTGTGATCGCGCAGAAGTCACGCTTGCCACGACCAGCGGGATCGGCCCAATGACCGTGCCGGCCTCTCGGGCCGCGCCTAAGGTTCGCCTGATGGACTTCTGGCAGGATCGAAGCGCACGGGACACGACTGGCCCGACGATGACCCGCGACCGCGCCGGCGTCGCGGCGTGAAGCAGCTCTATCTCGCGGCGACCGGCCAGAACCGCGGCAAGACGACCGCGTCGCTCGGCCTGTTCGACGGCTTCCAGCGGGCCGGCCTCCGGACAGCGTTCATGAAGCCCGTCGGCCAGCGCACGGTCATCGATCACGGCCAGCCAGCCGACGAGGACGCCGTCCTCATGCACGAGGTTTTCGATCTCGCCGCCGACTACGCGAACATGAGCCCGGTTCACATTCCCCGCGGCTTCACGAAGGCGTACATCGCGGGCGAGGTCGTCGAGGATCTCGGGGCGCGGATCGTCTCGGCCCGCGACACGTTTCGCGCTACCAACGACATGCTCCTGATCGAAGGGACCGGACACGCCGGCGTCGGCGCCGTCATCGGCCTGTCGAATGCGGTTGTCGCCGCCATGCTCGGCGCTCCCGCGATCATCGTCAGCGAGGGCGGCGTCGGCCGGCCGATCGACGAGATCGTCCTGAACGCGTCGTTGTTCGAGGCGAACGGCGTGCCGGTCGCCGGCGCGATCGTCAACAAGGTCGACCTCGACGCGCAGCCCGGCATCGAAGAGATCCTCGACCGTGGGCTCGCGCTCAACGGGATCCGGCTGCTCGGCATCCTTCCCGTCCGCCCGATCCTGTCCAATCCGACGCTCGGGATGGTCCTCGAGGGAGTCGGAGGCGAGAGGATCCACCCCGGGCCGGATCTCGATCGCGTCATCGACGGCGTCGCGATCGGGGCGATGGAACCGAGTCACATGCTCCAACGGGTTGGGCCGGGCACGCTCGTGATCGTGCCCGGCGACCGCGAGGACGTGATCCTGACGCTCACGACGGCGCACCTCGCCCGTCGCTTCCGCGTCGCGAGCGCCGCCGAGGCCGCCCGGATCGCCCAGATCGCGGCCGAGGCGACGAACGAGCGGACCGCGAACGTCGAGGGCCACGAGGGCGCCGCGGTCGGGCTCGTCCTCACCGGCGGCTACCGGCCGCGCGACGCCGTCCTCGCGGCAATCCGCCAGGCGGACCTGTTCGCGACGATCGTGCCGGAGGACACCTACGTGGTCGCGTCGGAGATCCACGACCTCCTCGTCAAGACGCACCCGGCCGACCAGGAGAAGATCTCGCTGATCAAGGCACTCGTGGCGGCGCATCTCGACATCGACCGGATCCTCGGGACGGCGTTGGAGGCTCCGAGCGCCTGACGGGCCCCGACGAGCCGACGGCCCGGTCGCTCCCCTCGTGCGACCGGACCGTCAGAGACCCATTTCGAGACGCCGATCAGGCCGGTTCGCGCGCTCCGACGAGACCGGTCCGGCGCAACACGACCCAGGCGAGGCGAAGGAGGAGGAGCCCGATCCCGAGCGCAAGGACGATCGGGATCCCGATGATCCCGAGCCAGATCCCGGCGCTCGTCGCGGTCTGCCCGATCCGGACGAGCTTCCCGGACGCCTCCGCGACATCGCGCGCGGGATCCCATCCGGGACGCGGGCTCGCCGCGGGCTTGGCAGCCGGCGGCACCGACACGAGGAGGCTGAGGCTGCCGAAGGCCGCCCGATCGCGGAGGCTCGCCGCCTTGGCCGTCAGCTCCTCGATCTCGCCACGCGTTGCGGTGAGCTGCTCCTGGACGTCGAGGACGTCCGCGATCTTCGTCGCCTTGACCATGATCGCCTGGAGGGCCGCCTCGGTCGCCCGCAGGTTCCCGACGCGGGCATCCAGGTCGATGACCTGGCCCGTGACCTCCTCGGTGCCGATCTCCTGGCCGAGCACCGTGCCGAGCCCGCGAAGACCGCCGAGGCTGCGATCCCACGCTTCGGCCGGGATGCGCAGGTCGAGCCGGGCGCCGCGGTCTGCCGCCGAGCCGGTCTCCTTCGAGCTCGCGACGTAGCCGCCGGCTGTGGTCGCGACCGCGGTCGCGCGCTCCACGACCTCGCCGACGCTGGCGGTCTCGAGCCGGAGCGTCCCCGTCCGGACGATCAGCAGCCCCGGGGCGGGAGCGAGGGCGCCCGCTGCCGCGACAACCCCAGGTGCCGGCTGCTGGTCAGGCGGAGCCGCCTCCGGGTCCGTATCCGCTCCGACTCCCGTCCCCACATGGGGCGGGATGGCTGCCCCGACCGTCGACAGGATCGTGCGCGTCTGACCCCCAGCGAGGAGCATCGCGGCTCCGACGAGGCAGACGAAGATCAAGCCCACCGCGATGGCGCCGGAACGCCGCGAGAAGAGGTCGTCCATGCCCGGATCGTCAGGGCGACCCGGCGTCCTCGCGAGCGATGAAGCCCCTGAATGGGCCTCCGATGATCGCCTCGATCGTCAGGCAGCCGAGGTGTGCGGTCGCCGGAGCCGGATGGCCATCAAGGCCCCGACCATCCCGACCACCACCACGAGTGCCAACGCGATCGCGCGCGCATCGATGGCGACAATCGGTGTCGCAGCGGATGCCGGCGCGGCCGGGAGACCGGTCGCGAGCTTGGGGACCGCGACCAGCCGATCGCCGGCGGGCAACGCGAACGTTCCGGGATCCACCGCGGCCGGCGGCTTCGCGGCAACGACGACGCCGTCGTAGAACCACAGCGGATCGGTCGCGACGACCTTGCCCGACGCCGAGCGCGCCGCGCCGTGAATGCCGAAGTCCGCGCGAGCGACGCCGCCCTTCGGGATCTCGATCAGCGCCCGGTAGACCGCCGGCTGCTTCTGGGCGACCCCGAGCGCCTCGGTCGTCGCCCCCGTCGGTCCGGTCAGACGAATGAACGGCGCACCGCTCTTCAGCGGCGACTCGATGTCGTCCTCGATGGCGGTCATCCGGAAGAAGACCGCGACGGTGTCGCCCGGCTGGGCGTCGCCAGGAAGGGGCGCCAGCAGATTCACGCTCACGCCTTCCTTGGCCAGCGCGACCGGGGCGATGGCGAGCGTGAGGACGAGGCCGGCGAGGACGCCGGCGAGACGGGCGACGGACGAGCGATGCATCGGAGCCTCCAGGGTGGCGACCGTGATGCCGTTCCTACACCAGCGCGGTTGGCCCGGTTCCCGCGGCGGCCGTCAGCCGATGGGCTCGTTGTCGATGAGTCGCGTCGCGCCGAACCGGACCGCGACCGAGAGGAGGACCGGCTTGCCATCAACGAGGGCATCGAGCTCGGCGAGCGTCTGCCCGTCGGCGACACTGACGTAGGCCGGCGTGGCGAGCGGCTCCGCGGTGAGGGCCTCCCACATGGCATCCCGGATCGCGTCGCCGGAGCGCTCGCCCGACTCCCAGCGGCGGCGGCCCTCGAGCAGCGCCCGGCGCAGGACAGGGGCAGCCTTCCGTTCCGCCGGAGACAGGTGGACGTTTCGGGACGAGAGGGCAAGTCCGTCCGCCTCGCGGATCGTCGGACAGGCGATGACGTCCGTCGGGATCGCCAGGTCGCGAGCCATCTGGCGGATGACCATCACCTGCTGGGCGTCCTTCTGTCCGAAATACGCGTGTTCGGCGCCGACGAGGTCGAACAGGATGGCGACGACCGTCGCGACGCCATCGAAATGGCCGGGTCGCGCGGCGCCCTCGAGCGGCCGCGACACAGCTCCCACGGAGACGACAGTGTCGAAGCCGGGTGGGTAGATCTCGGTCGGCTCGGGTGCGAAGACGACATCGACGCCCTCGGCCTCGCAGATCGCGATGTCCCGCGCCTCGTTGCGGGGGTACTTCGTGAAGTCGGCTGGGACGTTGAACTGGCGCGGGTTCACGAAGATCGAGACGACCGTGGTCGCGTCGGCGGCCCGAGCCTGGCGCATCAGCGCGCGATGACCGTCGTGGAGCCAGCCCATCGTCGGAACGAGGCCGACCGGACGCTCGGCACGGGCCAGGGCGTCGCGGAGCGCGTCGCGGGTGCGAACGACCTCGGTCAAGCGGTCAGCGGACAGCGGTCAGCGGCGCTGCCGCCGGCACGCTCACAGGTCGCGGTCGAGCGGGATCCCGCCGATCGGCACGTCGTCGCCAGGCTGGTCCGAGCTTCCGCGGCCGAGCACGTCGTCGAGGATCGCGTCGTCCAGCCGCACCGTCTGTTCCGGTCCGGGGAAGGTGCCCGCCGCGACATCGGACGCATACGCGGCGGCGGCGTCGCGGATGAGCTCGCGGGCGTTGAGATACGGCCGGGCGTGGCGTGGGATGAAGTCACCGAGGCCGATGAGATCGGTGATGATCTGGACCTGGCCGCTGCACTTCGCGCCCGCACCGATGCCGATGGTCGGGATGTGCAGGCGCTCGGTCACGGCTTCGGCGAGCTGTTCGGGCATCAGCTCGAGCACCATCGAGAAGGCCCCGGCCTCCTGGACCGCGAGTGCGTCCGCGATGAGAGCCCGGGCCTGATCGCGGGTCTTGCCCTGGACGCGGACCTTGCCGGCGGCGTTGATCGATTGAGGCGTCAGGCCGATGTGGCCCATGACGGGGATGCCGGCACGGACGAGCGCCTCGATGACCCGGGCCGTCCGGACCCCGCCTTCGACCTTGACCGCCTGGGCGCCGGCCTCGCGCAGGAAGATCCCAGCGTTCTCGAGCGCCTCGTCGGGCGTCGAATAGGACAGGAACGGCATGTCACCGATGATCAGCGCACGGGACGTGCCGCGAACGACAGCCTTGGTGTGATGGATCATCTCGGGCATCGTCACGCGGACCGTCGTCTCGTAGCCGAGGACGACCTGGCCGAGCGAATCGCCGACCAGGATGAGCGGGATCCCCGCCTCGTCGATGATCTGGGCCGTCGGGTAGTCGTAGGCGGTCAGCATCGGGAGCCGCTGGCCGTCGGCGTACATCTTGGCGATGTCGACGACTGTCAGGCGGCGGGGCGTGTCGGTCGTGGCGCTCATGCTGGCTCCCGTTCGGGCTCGGTGACGGGTCCAGTGTGGGCGGACGCGTCGCGCTCGTCCAGCGCGGCGGCGACCCGGTCGAGGAGGGCGTCGGCGACTTCGCGCTTGGACTGGAGCGGCAGGTCGTCGCGCGAGCCGTCGGCTGCGAGGATCGACACCCGGTTGGTCTCGGTGCCGAACCCGGACCCCGATTCCGCCACGTCGTTGGCCACCAGGAGATCGACGCCCTTGCGGCGCAGCTTCTCATCGGCACGCTCGAGCGACCCGGTCTCCGCCGCGAACCCGACGAGAACGGGCAACGGCTCCAGTGGCTCCCGCGTGTTGTAGCCATCACTGTCGAGCCCTCGGGCGATCCGGGCGACCTCGGCGATCAGGTCCGGCGTGCCCTCGAGACGCAGCAGGAGCGCCGCCTCGCGCGGGAGCTTGGCCCCGGCCGCCTCCACGGGGCGGAAGTCGGCGACCGCCGCCGCCATGACCAGGGCGTCGAATCCCGCCCCACCGTCCGCGTCGTTCGTGACCCGGAGGAGCGCGGCTCGGAGATCGGCTGTCGATTCGACGCGGACGATCTCGGCCGACGACGGAAGGGGCACCTCGGTGTTCGCCGCGATCAGGGTCACCCGCGCCCCGCGGTCGAGGGCGGCCTCGGCGATGGCGACACCCATCCGGCCTGTGGACCGATTCCCGATGAACCGGACGGGATCGATGGCCTCGCGCGTCCCGCCGGCCGTCACGACGATGTGGCGGCCCGTGAGGTCGGCGTCGCGGATCTGGCCCGTGAGTGGCGGGCGTGCGGCAGGGTTCGGGGCACGGACCGGGCGATCGCCGACGGCCGCGACGACGGCGTCGACGATCGCGTCGAGCTCGGCCAGCCGACCGACACCGGTCTGGCCGGATGCCAGAGGGCCGGAGCCTGGCTCGACGATCCGGTAGCCGAACGCCCGGAGCCGGTCGACGTTGGCGACGGTCGCGGGGTGGGTCCACATGTCGCCGTCCATCGCCGGCGCGACGACGACCGGCGCGGACGTGGCGAGGCACGTCGCGGTCACGACGTCCCCGGACAGCCCGGCGGCCATGCTCGCCAGCCAGTGGGCCGTCGCGGGTGCCACGACAACACCATCTGCGGTATCGGCGAGGACGATGTGGCCGATCCGGCCGTCCGGGAGCAGGTCGAGGACGTCGGTCTCGACCGGGTGGCGCGACAGCGCGGCGAACGACAGCGGTCCCACGAACCGCGCGCCGGACGCCGTGAGCATCACCGAGACGTCGGCTCCCTCCGCGCGCAGGAGGCGGAGCAGCTCGACGGCCTTGTACGCGGCGATCGAGCCGGTGACCCCGAGACCGATGAGGCGACCGCTCAGCCGGCCCTTTCCCCCGGGCGCGTCGCGCGGCTCGGTCACGTCAGCCCCAGTTCGAGGGGTTCGCCGCCACCGACTTCGGCGTGGAGGATGGCGAGACCCTTCAGCGTCAGGTCGGGATCGATGGCGTCGATGTCGGGGATCCCGAGCACCCATGGCGCAGCGGACAGTCCGCCGGTCAGGATCGCCCGGACCTCGCTGTCTGCCACCCCGTTCGCCTCGGCGAGCTCGCCGCGGATCCGGGCCAGAAGACCGGCCACCAGGGCCTGGTAACCGAGGACGGCTCCCGACTGGATGGCCGTGACCGTGTCCCTGCCGATCGCCCTGTCCGGAGCGCGGAGCTCGACCCGCGGCAGCTTCGCGGTCCGCGCGGCGAGCGCATCCAGGCCGAGCGCCAGGCCCGGTGCGATCGCCCCTCCGACATACGCGCCGTCCGACGCGACGCAATCGAACGTGGTCGCGGTCCCGAGGTCGACCACCACGGCCGGCGTCCCGTGAAGCCGTGCCGCGGCGAGCGCGTTCACCAGGCGGTCGGCGCCGACGTCCCCAGGCCGGTCGACCCGGACGGCCAGCGGGACGGTGCCAGCCGCGGCTGACAGGAGAGGGATGTCGTGGCGCCCGGCGATCGACTCGACGGCGGCCGTGAGCGGGGGCACGACCGAGGCGAGGGCCACCGCGTCAAGGTCGGCGAGGCTCATCCCGTCGAGCCGCAGGAGCCCGTCGAGCAGGAGCTCGAACGCGTCGACGGTCGCGCGGCCATCGGTCGGGGCGCGACGCGTCGCGAGCAGGGCGCCCGCCCGGAACAGGCCGGCGGTCACGTTCGTGTTGCCGATGTCGAGCGCGAGCAGCATGCCGGGATGATACGCGGGCGCACCGCGATTTCGGGGTCGTCGTGGGTCGTCGCGTGGGGTACCATCGGCGCGTTCCGTCCCCTTCCGCCCACCGAGGAGACGCCCGGTGTCGAGCCCGCCCGCGGCAAAGTTCTTCGTCAACCAGGGTGTCGTCACGAGCCGGACGGACATGCTCCACCTGCTCCGACCGCTCCTGAAGCAGACCATCACGTACCGCTATCTTCGTGGTCGCGAGGTCGTCTCCCACGGCACGGGCTGGGTCGAACGCATCGTCGTCGACGCCGACGACATCTCGACCTACTTCACGCCGCTTGCCATCACCCTCAACATCGACTCCTTCGAGCATCTCGAATTCGAGACGCGCCCCGATCAGCTGCTGGTCTACACGCTCGTCCAGGGCGACGAGCGTGTGGTCGTCGAGTTCGCGCCGATCGGACCCGGCGACGCCGACGAGTCGCCCTTCGCGCCGCGACAGCTGGCCTTCGATACCGCCGACTTCGTTCAGATGGAGCTGCTCGGTCTCGAGTCGACCGCCGACGAGGACTAGGCCCCGCGCTCGCCGCGCACGTACGGGCGACCGAGGGCGGCCGGGGCTCCGACGCGCTTGCGGACCGCCTCGCGCGAGCCGATGACGACCACGAGGATGACCATCACGTAGGGCAGCATGTCCAGGAAGAACGTCGCGGAGTGGCCGGCGCGGAACGGGTTCTCGACGCCGAGGATGGTGTCCACCCCCTGGATGTCGAGGACGAACCGGAAGATCGCGCCGAACAGAACGGCCCCGAAAGCCGCCCGCAGCGGGCTCCACTGGGCGAAGATGACCAACCCGATCGCGATCCAGCCCCGACCGTTCACCGTCTGGTCCCCGAACCAACCGGGATAGATCGCCAGCGTGATGGTCGCGCCGGCGAGACCGGCAAGCAGACCGCCCACGAACACGTAGGCGTATCGCGTGCCGACGACGGCGATCCCCTGCGCGTCGGCCGCGGCGGGCGCCTCGCCGACCGCGCGCAGGTGCAGGCCCGGCCGCGTCCACCCGATCCAGAGCCATGCGACCGGCACCAGCACGTAGCCGACATAGACGAGCACGCTCTGATCAGTGAAGAAGATCCGGCCGAGGACCGGGATGCTCGACAGGACTGGGATCGTCAGCTGCGGCAGTTGCGCGACGTCGCCGGCGCTCGCGAGACCCTCACCGAGGACCCGCGCGAGACCCGTTCCCAGGAAGGTCAGGGCGAGGCCGGACACCACCTGGTCGGCGCGCAGGTGGATGGTCATGACCCCGTGGACCATGCTCAGCAACCCGCCCGCGAGCATCGCGGCGGCGACCCCGAGCCAGGGGTTCCCGGTCGACAGCGCGACCGAGAAGGCAGCGACCGCGCCCATCAGCATCATCCCCTCGACGCCGAGATTGAGCACGCCCGACCGCTCGGCGAAGATCTCGCCGATCGCCGCGAAGAGCAGGATCGACCCGCTCGCGACACCAGCGGCGAGGATCGTCGTGGCGTCCATCAGGCGACCGCCAGCCGTCGCTCGAAGCGGATCCGGTAACGGATGAGAACATCGCTGCCGACGAGCGAGAACAGGACGATGCCCTGGATCATCGCGGGCACCCCGGACGGCTGGATCTCGCGCCCGGCGAGGATGAGCGCCCCGAACAGGATCGACGCGACGATGACCCGGAAGGGGCCGAACCGGGCGAGGTAGGCGATGATGATCGCGGTGAAGCCGTAGCCCGGCGAGATCCGGTCCTGCAGGCCGTGGACGACGCCGGCAACCTCGCTCATCCCGCCGAGACCGGCCAGCGCGCCGGAGATGACGAAGACCACGATGATCTTGCGATCGATGTCGATGCCCGCGTAGCGCGCGGCGCGCGGGCTGTCGCCGATGAGCCTGATCTCGTAGCCCCAACGCGTCCGTTCGAGGGCGATCCACATGATCGTCGCGACCACGATCCCGAAGATGAGTCCGAGATGGACCGTCAGCCCGCCGAGCACCGGGAACGCCGCGGCGAAGTCGGTCAGACGGGGAAGCCACGCCTCGGGCGGGAATGGCTCGGTGACCGGGAAGCCGCCCTTGCTCCACGGACCGAAGACCCAGAACTCGATCCAGAACAGGGCCACGTAGTTGAGCATCAGGGTCGTGATGATCTCGTTGACCCCGAGGCGCGCCCGGAGGATGCCCGGGATGAAGCCCCAGAGGCCGCCCGCCACCGCGCCCGCCAGCATCATCGCCGGGATGACGATGATCGCCGGCGTCCCGGCCGGCAGGATCGGGGCGAGGACGATGGCGCTCGCGCCCCAGGCGCCGAGCAGGAACTGTCCCTCCGCGCCGATGTTCCAGAGGCGCATCCGGAAGGCGAGGGAACACGCGAGCCCGGTCAGGATGAGCGGCGTGGCCTTGACCAGCGTGTCGCTGATGACGCCGATGCTCCCGAAGGCCGCCACGACGATGTGGCCGAACGACTTGATCGGATCGCCGCCGACGAGCCAGATGATCAGGCCGCTGAGGACGAACGCGAAGACGAGCGCGCCAAGGGTCACGACGGCGGTGAAGAGGCGGGGTGCGGCGGCGCGGGGCTCGAGCCGGAGGTGGATCATCCGCTCGCGCCGGTCTCAGCGGCGACCTGGTCGCGGTCGGACCCTCCGCCGGTCATCAACAGGCCGATCTGCTCGATGTCGGCGTCGGCGGCTGCGAACGAGCCCGCGATGCGGCCCTCGAACATGACCACGATCCGGTCCGACAGCGTCAGGATCTCGTCGAGCTCCTCGGAGATGAGGACGATGGCGACGCCAGCAGCACGCCGCTCGAGCAGCACGCGATGGACCGACTCGATGGCGCCGACGTCGAGACCACGGGTCGGCTGCACAGCGACCATCAGCCGCGGGCCGGTCTCGATCTCGCGCGCGAAGATGAGCCGCTGGAGGTTGCCGCCCGACAGAAGGCGCGCTTCGGTATCGATCGACGCGCCGCCGATCGAGTAGTCGTCCTTGAGGTCCTGGGCCACGCGCCGAACGGCGCTGTCGTCGATGAACCAGCCGCGACCGACAGGGGGCTCGCGATAGCGCTTCATGATCAGGTTGTCGGCCACTGACAGGTTCGGTGCGCTGCCGACCTCTGTCCGGTCCTCCGGGACGTGCGCGACGCCGTGCTTGATGGCGTGGCTCGTCCGGCGATTCGCGACTTCCTGGCCGCCGATCGTGATGCTGCCCGTGCACGGACGCAGCCCGGTGATGACCTCGGCGAGCTCGCTCTGGCCGTTCCCGGCGACCGCGGCGACGCCGACGATCTCGCCCGCGCTGATGTCGAGCGAGACCCCCCGCAGCGCGGGAAGGGCGCGGTCGTTCTCGGCCGTCACGTCGCGCATCGTCAGCACGACGTCACCGGGCTGCTGAGGCGCCTTGTCGACGATCTCGAGGACCTCGCGGCCGACCATCCGCTTGGCAAGGTCGGTCTTCGAGGTCTCCGCCGGCGTGATCCCCGCGGCCGTGACCCGGCCGCGGCGCATCACCGTGATCCGGTCGGCGATGGCCATGACCTCGCCGAGCTTGTGGCTGATGAACACGATGCTGCGACCGTCGGCAGCCATCGAGCGAAGCGTCCGGAAGAGCTCGTCGATCTCCTGTGGCGCGAGCACTGCGGTCGGTTCGTCCATGATCAGGATCCGCGCGCCCCGGTACAGGAGCTTGAGGACCTCCACACGCTGTTGCTCGCCGACCGACAGCTGCCAGATCTTGGCCCCGGGGTGGACGCGCAGACCGAACCGCTGGGCGAGGTCCGCGATCTCGGCCTCCGAACTGCGCGGGTTCAGCCAGAAGCGTGGCTTCGGCATCCCGAGCAGGACGTTCTCGGTGACCGTCTGCGAGGGGACGAGCGTGAAGTGCTGATGGACCATCCCGAGGCCAGCCGCGATGGCCGCCCTCGGCGAATCGAAGGCGACGGGCTTGCCGTCGAGCCGGATCTCGCCCGCGTCCGGCAGGTAGAGGCCGGCGAGGATGTTGACGAGGGTGCTCTTGCCCGCGCCATTCTCGCCCAGCAGCGCATGGATCTCGCCGCGACGCAGGTCGAAGTCGACGTGGTCGTTGGCGATGACTCCGGGAAATGTCTTGACGATGCCGTGCGCCTCGAGCGCCGGCACGGCCGCGGGTGACGTCACAGGTGTGTCCCCAGCGGAAGGATGGGGCCCCACGGTCTCCCGGGGGCCCCAGAGGTTCCTAGGAGCCGAGCTTCGGCAGATCGGCGGTGATGCCGTCGTTCCACCAGTACATGCAGGTCTTGCACTCGCTGCCGGGAGCGCCGGGCGGGAACTGGTCGAGGTCGGGCTGCTCGAGCTTCGCTCCGCTCGCGAGGAGCTCCTTGCCCTTGTTGTCCTTGAGCGGCCCGGCGAAGACGTCGAACCGGCCGAACTGTCCGGCGAGCATCTTGGCCAGCGTGTCCTTGACCTTGGTGACGTCCTCGGCCGGAAGGTCGGCGATGCCCTTCTGGGGCGTCTGACCCTCCATGAAGCCATAGAGACCCATGGCCTTCGAGTCGGCGTCGAAGTACTCGTAGCCGGCCTTGTAGTTCTTGGCCTGGACCTGCTTGGCGATGCGGACGTACTCCGGCCCCCAGATCCAGTACGGCGCGGTCAGGCAGGCGTCGTTCTTGCACGAGGCGGGATGGTCATAAGTGACCGCCCACTTGCCCTTGGCCGCGGCCGCGTCGGCGACTGCCGGTGTGTCCGCCCCCGTGAACACCACGTCGGCGCCGGCCGCGTAGAGCGAGTCGGCCGCCTCACGCTCCTTCTGAGGATCGTGCCAGGTGTTGATGAACCGCACGTCCATCGTGCACTCGGGGCAGGTGACCTTGGCGCCACGCATGATCGCGTTGCCGAGACGAAGCTCCTCGGGGATCGGGAAGGTCGCCATGTATCCGAGCTTCGGATTGCCGTCCTTCTTGGCGCGTGAACCGGCGAGCATGCCGGCGAGGTACTTCATGTCCTCGACGGCGCCGAAGAAGTTGCCGAAGTTCTTCCCGTTCGACTTGTAGCCCGTCAGGTGCAGGTACGTGATGTCCGGGAATTCCTTGGCCACGGTCTCCATGTAGTCCATGTAGCCGAACGACGTGCCGACGATGAAGTTGAAGCCCTTCCGCGACAGGCTCCGGAAGACCTGCTCTGAATCGGCTCCCTCGGGCACGAGCTCGATGTAGGCGATATGCGAATCAGGCATGTTCTCGCAGAGGTACTGGAGACCCTCGTAGTGGGCCTGGCTCCAGCCGCCGTCGTCGTGCGGTCCGATGAGCACCATCGCGACGTTGAACTTCCCGGCCTCGACCTCGGGGATCTGGAGGTTGGCGCCGGCCTGGGCGCCGGTGCCGGCACAATTCGATGCGGCCGCGGCGGAGCCGCTCGGTGCGGCTGAGCCACTGCTGCCGGTACCCGAACAGGCACCGACGATGACGACGGCGGCAGTCAGCAACGACAGCAGCCGGAGGCGCGACGTGACCATGGACTCTCCTCCTCGACGGGCGCTCGGACGGGTCCGAACGAGTGGCATCGATGCGCTCGCAAGCGCGATCCAGAAGGCGGGGCCGCACGGTTCCCGGCCGGGACGGTCGCCCGAAGGATAATCCGTGACCGGTGCCGGCGCTACGTGCATTCGGCGGTGCCGGCCGCGCCTGCTGGTGTCGACGGCGCAATCCGCTACCATCGGTCGGATGTTCGAACGGACCGCGCTGCCTGCCGGGCCCCGCGTGATCAGCGCGCGGCTCCCCGCGGCGCGCTCGGTCTCGATCGCCGCGTATGTCCTGGCGGGTTCGCGCCTCGAGGGCCCAGGCCAGGTCGGTGTCGCCCATTTCATGGAGCACATCACCTTCAAGGGCACGACCGCGTATCCGTCCACGCGGGCGATCAGCGAGGCGATCGAGGGTGTCGGCGGGTCGTTCAACGCCGCGACCGATCGCGAGTCCACCGTCTACTGGGTGCGCGTCCCAAGGCGTGAGGCCGAGCGGGCGATGGATGTCATCGGCGAGCTCATCGTGCGTCCGCGACTCGAGGCGGCCGACATCCAGAGCGAGCGCGCGGTCATCATCGAGGAGATCCGCTCGTACCTCGACGACCCGTCCGAGTACTGCCAGATGCTGTTCCAGACCGCGATGTTCGGGGACGGGCCGCTGGGTCGGGAGATCTGCGGCGAGGAGTCCGACATCCTGGCCCTCCCCGAGGCCGCGGTGCACGACTTCTGGCGGACGACGTATCGACCGGCAAACACGGTCATCGCGGTCGTCGGCGACCTCGGTCACGAGACGGCGACCGCGCTCGCTGCCTCGGCATTCGGGAGCGGCAACGGCGCCGTGCCGGGGTTCGCGGCGGCTCCCGCGCTGCCCGCGGGTCCGCGGGTCCGGACGGGGAAACGCGATACCAGCCAGGCCCAGCTCTGTCTCGGCGTCCCGGCGCTGCATCGCGACCATCCCGACAGCTGGACGCTCGCAGTGCTCAACGCGGTCCTGGGCGACGGGATGAGCAGCCGGCTCTTCCTGTCCGTTCGCGAGGAGCTCGGACTCGCCTACGACGTCTCGTCCGGGCTCGTCGACTACGCGGACGCTGGCGCCCTCGAGGTCTCGGCCGGGGTCGATCCGGCCGGTCTGCCGGCCGCCCTCGATGCCATCCTCGTCGAGCTCGCGCGGCTCCGGGACGAGCCCGTTCCCGGGGCGGAGCTCGGCAAGGCGAAACGCTACCTGTCCGGCGGCCTCGAGCTGCGGATGGACGACACGCGCCACGTCGCGTCCTGGATCGGCGGCCAGGAGGCGCTGCACGACCGGGTGTTGACGCTCGACGAGGCCCTCGCCGCAGTCGATGCAGTCGATGCAGCGGCGATCCAGGCTCTTGCCGGCCGGCTCTTCTGCGACGAGGCGCTCCGGTTGGCCGCGGTCGCGCCGGCGCGATATCTGCGCGGCCTCGAGTCACGCCTCAGGATGCCGGCATGACCGCACCGGCGATGCTGGCGCCCGCCGCGGACGGCCCGCAGGCTCGGGCGATCGAGCTCGTCCTCGCCCACCTGCACCTGCGGCTCGGATCGCTCGCTCTCGCCCGGGTCGAGCTCGAGACGCTCGCCGGGATCGGTGGCCTCGACGGGCAGGGTCTCGCGGACCTCGCGGAGGTGCGCTGGCGGACCGGTGACCTGGTCGGGGCCGGGGAGGCGGCCGCCGCCGCGCTCCGCGCCGAGGACAGCCGGCCGGATCCGATCGCCCTCATCGTCGCGGCCGAGGCCGCGTCAGCCGTCGGTCGCCCCGGCGAGGCGCGCCGGTTCGCAAACCGGGCGATGGCCACCGCGCCTCGATCCATCGACGAGCTGTTCGCCGGGATGCCACGGTCGGGCGTCTGGGTGGCGGACGCCAACGAACCGCTGCCGACCGCGCCCACCCTGTTCGATCGCGGCCCCGAAACATCGACTGCACCTGACCGTCCGGTGGCACCGGCCGCGCCGGTCGCGCCCCGACCGGCGACCACGGTGTCGGTGGTCGCACGCGCGGACCTCGGGCACCCGGCGGCGGACGGGCCGATGGCGATGGGCTTCTGGGATGGCGATGGGACGGTCGACCAGGTCGACGCCGCGACGCCCGACCCGGCCCACGAGTTCGAGGCCGGCCGACAGGCGCTCGTCGCGGGTTCGTTCGACGAGGCGGCTCTCCGGTTCGGCCTCGCCCTCCGGCTCGCACCGGCCCTCGCACCGGCGGTGCTCGAGGCGACCGAGGGTGCCCGGGCTGCCTCACTGTCGGTCGTCCGCGGTGACGCCTACAGATCCGCCGGGCACGAGACCGAGGCACGACAGGCGTACGCGATCGCGGCGCAGGGCGGGTTGCCCGAACGGCGTTCGACCATCCGCCCCCGGCCGAAGCCGAAGCCCATCGTCGCGAGCGAGCAGGACGAACCAGACGAGACCGGCGATTCCGAAGGGATGACGGAGAGCGCCGACAGTGACGGCACGTCGGGCGGCGAGGACCGCGCGGACGCACCGGCGGATTCCTCCGACGAGGTCGCCGCCGATGGCGCGCCCGGCGCCGACGACGAGGGCGGCGTGACGGCGGACCACCCCGCGACCGAGAGCACCGACGACGCCGCCGGATAGGACAGTCGACCCACCTCCCGAACCGAGCCATCCCGGCTATCCGATACAATCCCGGCTCGTCCACCCCCGACCGTACCCAAGGTAGACATGCCAGGCACCGAACGGACTCTCGTCCTCGTCAAGCCCGACGGCGTCCAGCGCCAGCTCGTCGGGCGGATCCTCGCGCGATACGAGGAACGCGGCCTCAAGCTCGCAGGTCTCAAGCTCGTGCAGGTCGATCGCGATCTCGCGGAGCGGCACTACGACGCTCATCGGACGAAGCCGTTCTTCACCGGCCTGGTCGACTTCATCACCTCGGGACCGCTCGTCGCCCTTGCGCTCGATGGCCCGAACGCGATCGCCGTCGTGCGCGCGATCAACGGCGCGACTCGGCCGCACGAGGCAGCTCCCGGCACCATCCGGGGTGACTTCGCATTGGAGACCGCGCAGAACATCGTCCACGCCTCGGATAGCCCCGAGGCGGCGGTCGGCGAGCTCGGGCTCTGGTTCGGGCCGGACGAGCTGCTCGACTACGAGCGAGACGTGGACCGCTGGGTGCTCGCGCCCGAGGACTGAAGCCCGCTGAGTCTCACGGCGCGAGCGACTCGATCGGCTGCGGCAGATCCTGGACGTCTATCGGCGAGAGGTCCTCGCCAGGCCCTGACAGCGTCGGTGGCAGACCGGCCGCGGCTTCCGGCCCGCCGAACCCGCCGGCCGACGTGGCGAGCGCGAGCAGGCCCAGAACGACCGCGACGGCCGCGGTCGTGAATGCGCGGTTGACATCCCAGCCCTCGGCGACCCACTGCCGGAGTCCGGTGCTGCCGGGGCGCGACAGCTTCGGCATCCACGTCCCGCGAGGGTCGACGATCCGGTCCGGGCGCGCGAGGCCGATCCGGGCAAGCCGCCCGTAGTAGGCGAGCGGCGCGAGGGTGGCCAGCAGGACGAGCGAGGACAGCGGCGCGTCGAGCGCCAGGTCGACGATGGATCGCCTCGCGTCGAATGCGACGAGCCCCGGGAATCCGATCGAGGCGATGACGACCAACGCGAACGCGACCGTCAGAAAAGGGGAACGCCAGACCCAGCCGCGGAGATCGGAGATCCGGCCGGTCCAGAACCCCGCCCGGACGCCAGCGATCCACGCCGCAAAGGCGCTGCGCGCCACGACGAAGACGAGGATCCAGGTCCGCGCCGGCGCCCACGCCTCGGGCTCGAGTGTCGCCAAAGCGAGCATCACGACGCCAGCGTCCCCGACGATCGAGTAGCCGAGGACGTGTTCGAGGTCGTCCTGGACGTATGCCGCGATCGCGGAGAGGACGATCGACGCGACGCCGATGGCCAGCACCACGGCGCGGACCGCGTCGACGTCGACGAGGAGCGGCGCGACCGAGGCATCGGTCCAGGCCAGCGCCACGATCGCCAGCGACGCGGGCGCCATGGCCGTCAGGATCGGAAGCGCGGTCTCCGGGACGACGTCAGTCAGCCGGGCGGCCCAGAGATGGAACGGGATCGCCCCGAATCGCATCGCCACAGCGACGGCGAACGCGAGGTAGGCGAGCCCGAAGACGACGTGCTCGGCCCGCAGCTGACTCAGGTCCCGCCCGAACCACGCGGTGGCCGCGATGGCCAGCGCTCCGGCGACGATGACCGCGCGCGTCTCACGGATGCCGACCGTCGCACCTGCGCGGCCGTTGCCCGGGATGAGCGTGACGAGGACGCCGAAGAGCCCGCCGGCGGTCGAGACGAGGACGGCCGCCCGCGGATCCACGAGACCAAGGGTCAAGCCGCATGCCGCGAGGATCGCGAGCGTGACCGCGGGGGCGTCGCGGCGCGAGCCGCCGGCGAGGCCCGAAACGGCGAGGCCGAGCCCGACCACCGACCCGAGCACGAGGAACAGGCGCAGGTACGACGTCGTCGCGATCCCGCTACCACCGATGGCGACCGTCTGCGCGGGGTCGATGGTGACGGCCGCCACGAGGGCGACGGTGAGTCCGAGGAGGCCCAACGCGGTCCGCGCACGGACATCCTCACGCATGATCGCGGCCACACCCGCGAAGGCGAACGCGACGACGACGAAGACGAGCAGGCTCATCGCGACTCGGCGGGATGGGCGTCGGAGGCGTGGCTCGTCACGACCGGCGTCGTTTCAGTCATCTCGAAGCCGGTCCCGCCGTCCGAGCGCGCCGCGACCCCGAGGATGGCGACGGCCCCGCCGAGGGCGGCGACGAGCCCGGCCGTGATGAGCTGCTCGAGAGGATCCGCGGTGCCGCCAAGGTTGGTGCGGACGAGGAGGGCACCGCTGAGCAGGAGCATGAGGCCGATGCCGACCCGCAGGATGTCTCGACCGTTGACGACCGGCAGGACCGCGAGGGCCGCCAGCGCGAAGCCCGCAGCCGCCGCCAGTTCCGGCCCTGCCGCCGGTGCACCGAGGCCCTGGCTGCCGTACCCGACGACGGCGGCACCCATCGCCAGGAAGCTGTCGGTCGGCCAACCCACGAGCGAACCGCCGGTCCGCACCCGATGGCCACGCGCGGCGACCCACAGCAGATAGCCGGCGAGAACGGCCGCGACGAGACGGGCGGCGAGGGCCAGGGGGTCGGGCAGCGGATCGGCCAGGATCGGGACACCGACCATGACGACGACCAGCCCGAAGATCGCGGTGCGCGCGTTTCGGGCGGACCCGGCGACGACGGCTCCGACGACGACCGCGAGCGCGACCCCCGCAAGGGCCGGGTTCACGGCACCCGGCTCATTGGCTCGTCGGAGGCAGCTCCGGGTACGTCGGCGTCGGGAGGATCCCGAACGTGTCGAGCGGCCAGTAGCGCAGCCATGCGCGACCGATGACCTGCGACACCGCCACGGTCCCGAAGGTCCGCGAGTCCTCCGAATTCATGCGATGGTCGCCCATCAGGAAGACGTCACCTGGGGCGACCACCCACGCGTGCTGGTCGCCTTGAACGGTCGTCGGCTGTGGTGTCGAGCCCGCCGGATCGGCGTACAGGTAGGGCTCGGTGATCTCGGTGTCATTGATGAAGACGTGACCGTCCCGGATGTCCACGGTGTCGCCGCCGAGCCCGATGACCCGCTTGATGAACGGGGTCCCGTCCTCCTGGACCCAGTCGGGCGGTGGGGTGAAGACCACGATGTCGCCGCGCTTGTAGGTGTCGAAGCGTGGCGTGAGCTTGTCGACGAGGACGTACTCCTCTGGTTCGAGCGTGTGTTGCATCGATCGCTGCTGCACCTTGTAGGGCTGCGCGACGAATGTCTGGATGACGAAGAAGATGATGAGGGTAAGAGCGAGTGTCTCCGCGATCTCGAGGAGACAGCCGAGCATCGGTCGTCGGGGGGTCACAAGAGGCGCAGTATAGGGGCTGGCCCCTGGGCCCGCCGGAGCCCTACAGCCCGTGCATAACAAGGTTGCGGAACGGGTTTGACCCGACTTCTCGCGCCTTGTTACACTCGCGCCGGCCTGCAAGGTCCCAGCCCCGATCGGATGCCCGATGGGACCATCTGAGCCGCTCTCCCAGCTTCGCCTTCCCGGGTGGCGTCGTGCCTCCCCGGCCGGACTGACGATCGACAGCCACTCGAGGAGGACCGCAAGACCCTGATGGATGCCAGTTCACTCCAGCTGATCATCCTGCCCGCCGGCATCATCGCCATCCTGTTCGCGCTCTACCTCGCGCGGGACGTCCTGTCGCGCGACACGGGCACCCAGGCGATGCAGGACGTGGCGGGGACGATCTATGAGGGCGCGACTGCCTTCATCCGCCGCCAGTACACGACGATCGGCATCCTCGCGGTGGTCGGGGCTCTGGTCATCGGCGTCGTCATCGGCATCGTCGAAACGGCTGACGTCGCCGACGTGCCGAAGCTCGCCGGTCTCCCCATCGGGGTTTTGACCGGCATCGCCTTCCTCATCGGCGCTGCCTGCTCGATGGCGTCGGGGATCATCGGCATGCTCGTCGCGGTCAAGGCGAACGTCCGGACGGCATCGGCGGCGCGCCGCAGCCTCGTCGAGGCGGTCCAGGTGGCGATGCGCGGTGGCGCCGTCTCCGGCTTCCTCGTCGTGGCCCTCTCGCTCCTCGGCGTCTGGGGGATCTTCACCGCCTATTCGACATTCGTCGGCGAAGTGACGGTGGCCGAAGCGCCGTTCCTCATCGTCGGCTTCGGCTTCGGGGCGTCGTTCGTCGCGCTCTTCGCACAGCTCGGTGGTGGCATCTACACCAAGGCCGCCGACGTCGGGTCGGACCTCGTGGGCAAGGTCGAGAAGGGCATCCCCGAGGACGACCCCCGCAACGCGGGCGTGGTCGCCGATCTCGTGGGCGACAACGTCGGTGACTGCGCCGGCCGTGGCGCCGACCTGTTCGAGTCCACCGCCGCCGAGAACATCGGCGCGATGATCCTGGGCGTCGCGGTGTTCAACATCGCGACCGAGCTCGGCTGGCCGAACCCGTCGGCCTGGATCTTCTTCCCCCTCGTCGTCCGCGCCTTCGGGCTCCTGGCCACCATCGTCGCGATGTTCTTCATCCGCGGCAAGGAGACCGAGGACCCGATGAACATCCTCAACCGCGGCTACTGGGTCACGACGATCCTGTCGGTGATCGCGCTCGCGTTCGTCACCAACCAGATGATGCAGACGACCGGCGGCGACGCCAACGGGCTGCCGGTGTGGGTGTGGTTCTTCTTCGCCGGCGTCGTCGGCCTCGCCACGAGCGTCGCGTTCGTCTACATCACGCAGTTCTACACGGCAGGCTCGTACCGCCCGGTGCGCGAGATCGCCGAGGCAAGCCGGACCGGCCCCGCGACGAACATCATCAGCGGCACTGCGGTCGGCTTCGAGACCACTGCCGTCACGGCGATCACGATCAGCATCGCGCTGATCGCGAGCCACTGGCTCGGGTCGCAGGCGAACCTGCTCAACGCCGAGGGCAACAATGTCGGCGGCATCTTCGGCACCGCGGTGGCGACGATGGGCATGCTCATGACCACCGCCTACATCCTGGCGATGGACACGTTCGGCCCGATCACCGACAACGCCGGTGGCATCGCCGAGTTCAGCCGCGCGGAGGCAGGCGCCCGTGAGATCACGGACCGCCTGGACGCCGTGGGCAACACGACCAAGGCCCTGACCAAGGGCTACGCGATCGCCTCGGCGTCGCTGGCCGCGTTCCTCCTGTTCTCGGCCTACATCGACAAGATCAACAAGATCATCGGCAACCAGATCGCGGCCGGCGGAACGCAGGCGCAGCTGCTCACCGCAGTCAACCTCGCCGACGTCACCGTGTTCGTGGCGGCGTTCATCGGCGCGGCACTGGCGTACTTCTTCAGCAGCCTCGCCATCCGCGCCGTGGGCACCACGGCCCAGTCGATCATCGTCGAGGTTCGCCGCCAGTTCCGGGAGATGCCCGGGATCATGGACGACACCCAGCGCCCGGACTACGCCCGCGTCGTCGACATCACGACCCGCGCGGCGCTGCGCGAGATGGTCGCCCCCGGCCTGCTCGCGGTCGCCACGCCGATCGCCGTCGGCGTCATCCTCGGCTA
>JBJMMQ010000085.1:0-2539 GCA_045804705.1 Chloroflexota bacterium | reverse complement strand
CGCAGGAGGCAGCCGACGTTGTCGCCCGCCTCGCCCTGGTCGAGCAGCTTCTTGAACATCTCGACGCCGGTGACGACGACCTTGCGGGTGGCCTGGATGCCGACGATCTCGACCTCCTCGCCCACCTTGATCACGCCGCGCTCGATGCGCCCGGTCGCGACCGTGCCCCGGCCCTTGATCCCGAACACGTCCTCGATCGGCATGAGGAACGGCTTGTCGACCGGGCGGACCGGGTTGGGGATGTAGGAGTCGACCGCGTCCATCAGCTCCTGGATCGGGGCGTAGGCCGGATCGTCGGGATTGTCGGGGGCCTCGAGCGCCTTGAGCGCCGAGCCGCGGATGACCGGGATGTCGTCGCCCGGGAAGTTGTAGCGACTCAAGAGCTCGCGGACCTCGAGCTCGACCAGATCGAGCAGCTCGGGGTCGTCGACCGCGTCGACCTTGTTGAGGAAGACGACGATGTAGGGGACCTCGACCTGGCGGGCGAGGAGGATGTGCTCGCGGGTCTGGGGCATCGGCCCGTCGGTGGCGGCGACGACGAGGATCGCGCCGTCCATCTGGGCGGCTCCGGTGATCATGTTCTTGATGTAGTCGGCGTGACCCGGGCAGTCGACGTGGGCGTAATGCCGCGCGTCGGTCTCGTACTCGACGTGGGCGATCGCGATGGTGATCCCCCGCTCCCGCTCCTCGGGCGCGTTGTCGATCGTCTCGAAGGCGCGGTACTGGGCCTCGCCCTTAAGGGCCAGGTACTTCGTGATCGCCGCGGTGAGACTCGTCTTGCCGTGGTCGATGTGGCCGATCGTGCCGACGTTGACGTGCGGCTTCGTGCGCTCGAACTTCTTCTTGGCCACAGGACCTTCTCACTCCATGGGTGGGGCGGGCGACCGCCGGGGCGGAACCGGGTGAACTCGAGGGATGGAGCCCAGAACGGGATTCGAACCCGTGACCTCATCCTTACCAAGGATGTGCTCTGCCAGCTGAGCTATCTGGGCCCGCGGCGGCCTGCCGGTCAGGACCGCTCCGGTTGACGCGTTGCTTCCTTGTGGAGCCGACGACGGGACTCGAACCCGGAACCTGCGGTTTACAAAACCGCTGCTCTACCAATTGAGCTACGTCGGCACGCGCGCAGCGTCAAACAAGAGTAGGACTCCGCGAGCCGTGGAATGATACGGCGCTGCCCTCGATGCGTCAAACCTCGGCGGGTCGCCGGAGCAACCGTCCCGGTCGTCGCGGCGCACGTCGGAGGTCGTGCCGTCAGTCGACCGGCGGACCGCCCGGGAGGAGGTCGTCGGCATCCGTTGGATCGGCGGCCGGGGACGACTTCTGTGCCTTCGAGCTCGACTTGCCCTTCGACGCCGGCTTGGTCTTCGCCGCGGCCTTGACCTTCTTGTCCTTCGCCGCCTTGTCCTTGGCGACGTCGGGCTTGGCGGCCTTGTCCTTGACGACCTTGTCCGTGCGCCCAGCGTCCTTCGTCGCGACGTCCTTCGTCGCCATGTCGTCGGCGGGTGCATCCGGGTTCGAGCGGCCTGGCGTCGCGGTGGCGTCCTCGTCGGCGGCGGTCGCTCGCGCCTTCGCGCTGCCCTTCGGCGGCTTTGCCGATCGCGACGCGGCACCCGCGGCAGGGACAGACGTGACCATGGTCACGCGGCGCGCGCGCGGGCCGTTCGGCGCTGCCTCGGAAACCGTCTCCTCGGCCGCGGCGATGCCGGTTGGCGCCTCGTCGGGCGGCAGGTCCACTGGCTCGACCTCGGGCGGGAGGTCCACTGCCTCGACGTCGGGCGAGACCTCGGACGCCCGCGCGTCGGCAGCCTCGCTCTCGAGCGCGTCGGTGGGATCGGTGGTCGACGTCGATACCGGGCGTTCGGTGATGCCCCGCTGCGATGCCGCCTCATAGAGCAGGATCGAGCCGGCGACCGCCGCGTTGAGCGAATCGATCCGGCCGTGCATCGGGATCCGCACCAGGAGGTCGCATCGCTTGCGGACCGCGGGGCCGAGCCCCTTGCCCTCGCTCCCCACGACGATTGCGACCGGGCCCCGGAGGTCCGCCTCCCGCGCCGTGAGCTGCGCGTCGCCGTCGGCGCCAACGATCCGCAGGCCGCGGCTGTGGAGATCGGCGAGCGAGGCGGCAAGGTCGTCGACGGGCGCCAGCTGGAGGTGCTCGACGGCGCCCGCGGACGCCTTGATCGCGGCCGGCGTCAGGGGCGCCTGGTGGCGGGTCGGGAAGATTGCCCCGTGCACGCCCGTCGCTTCTGCCGTCCGGAGCAGCGTCCCGACGTTCTGCGGATCCTCGAGCGAGTCCAGCACGAGGACGAGCGGTGCCTCGCCGCGCTGGCTCGCGAGTGCGAGGACATCGTCGGGCGCGGCCCAGCGACGAGGTGCGACCACGAGCGCGATCCCCTGGTGCCCGTCGAACCCCGCGATCGCGGTCAGCGATCCGCCTTCGACCTCGACGACGGGGATGCGCAGGCTGGTGGCGTGCAGGACGAGCTTCTCGAGGGCCATCCGGCGCTGCGGCACCACCAACAGCCGCCGCGCCTCG
>JBJMMQ010000084.1:0-41173 GCA_045804705.1 Chloroflexota bacterium | reverse complement strand
GGGCCATCGCCGACCAGGCGCGGACGATCCGCATCCCGGTCCACATGGTGGAGACCATCAACCGGCTCATCCGGGTCTCGCGCGGGCTCCTCCAGGAGCTCGGCCGTGAGCCGACGGTCGAGGAGATCGCCGAGGCGATGTCCAAGGGCCAGGAGGTCCAGGTCACACCCGAGAAGGTCCGCGAGATCATCAAGGTCTCGCAAGAGCCGGTTTCGCTCGAGACGCCGATCGGCGAGGAGGAGGACTCCCACCTCGGCGACTTCATCGAGGATCGGGGTGCCCTGGCTCCGGCCGAGGCGGCATCGCATCAGCTCCTCAAGGAGCAGGTCGAGGCGGTGCTCGACTCGTTGACGGGTCGAGAGCGACGGGTGCTCCAGCTCCGGTTCGGCCTCGAGGACGGGCGTGCCCGGACTCTCGAGGAGGTCGGCAAGGAGTTCAACGTCACCCGCGAGCGGATCCGCCAGATCGAGGCCAAGGCGCTGCGCAAGCTGCGCCATCCGTCCCGGAGTCGAAAGCTCAAGGACTACCTGGAGTAGGGTCGGGCGGGGGCGCCATAGCTCACGGTGCCCCCTCGATCCGAATCGAGTCGATGACCTGCTGCAGCTCGTCGCGCTCGGCCGCGAGACTCTCGGGAAAATCGGTCGCGGACACCGCGGCTCGGCCACCCGGAAGGTCGATGGCCCAGAGGCGGGTATGCGTGCCCGGGCGGGCGACGACGTCATCGGAGTTCGGAAAGGCTACGGTCCGATAGATCCCATCCTCGCACCCGCCTGCGTCGTCGGGAATGGTGATGTCGACCAGCCGTCCGTCGTGACCGTCGATCGTCACTCGGCGAACACTGACGAGGTCGGGCGACCAATGAGCCACGATCGCATCGGCTAGATCCTTGGCCGTGGGGCCGACCTTGGGTGACAGCAGCCCGAGCTCCCAGCGACATGGATCGGCATAGATGTTGTCGACCATCCCAACCGCCAGGCCCACGTCACTCATCGGCAGCCGCCCGATCTTCGACACGTCGCCGTCGCCACGGTTGACCCAACCAGCCGGCAGCGAGACAGTGATCCCCAGCGCGCGCGGGCCGATCGCGTAGGTTCCGGGGGCGAGCGCGGCTCCGGGTGGTGGTGGGAACGTCTGGGCCACCCGGACGGGCGTCGGGACTGCCGTTGGGAGTGCGCTCGGCTGCGGGCTGAGCCGATCGAGGTTGACTTGGGTCGCGCCGATAACGGCGAGCGTGGTGGCACCAACGACGATCGCGACGATCAGCCAGGCAAGCGCGCGAACCGGTGGGCGAGCTGGACCGCGCAGCTCGACTCTGCCGCCGACAGCGGCATGGTTGCTCGGCTGCCATTCCAGCGCCGCCGACTCGACGGTTCGGGACACGCTCGGCGGCAGACTCGAAAGCGGCCGTTTCATCGCGCCGAGCTGGTCGGCACGCAGCTGCTCGTCGAACCGGCGGCACGCCGCGCAAGCTGCGAGGTGGTCGTCGAGCCGACGCCGATCGTCGAGCGCCAAGTCGAAGTCGAAGGCCGTCGCCTGCAGGACCCGGGCACGGCGGTGGTCGATCATCGATCCGCCTCGGCGTCGAGCGCTTCGCGGAGGGCCAGACGAGCGCGCCAGAGGATGGTCCGTGTCGCGCCGTGGCTTCGCCCGAGGATGTCCGCGATCTCCAGGCCGGTGAAGCCATCGGCCGACAGGAGGAAGGCACTCCGAGCCTCTGTCGACAGGCACCGCAGGGCTCGGTCGATCCGTTCATGGTCCTCGCGCCGGATCGCCGTGTCGTCTGGCGAGGGGTGGACGCCATGAGCAGCGAACAGCCGGTTCCAGCGCTCCGCGATGCGCGCCCGACGCGAGCGTGAGCGAGCAAGATTACCGGCCACCCGGTACAGCCATGGCCGGACCTCGTTCGGGCCACCCTTCGCAGCGATCTCGTGAACGAGGCGAAGGAACGCCTCCTGGACGACGTCGTCGGCTGTCTCGTCGTCGGGCACGAGGCTGCGGACGTACCGCTTGAGCTCACGGCCGATCGCCAGATAGACAGCCGGCACATCGGCGGCATGCTCCCGCGGCTCGACCCGATCGAGTGCACCCGACATCGGCGACGCTCGCTCCAGACTGGGCTCGGCCTGACCGTTCACGCGTATTCCACGCAATACGCCGTCAAGTGTCACGATCGTGAGGCAACTGTTCGCGACGGGGCGCCATTGCGGCCGGCCCCATCACGAGCCGGCCGGAGCGACCGGGCGAACGATGCTCGGGACATATTGCCTGGCTGTCGGTGCCGGCGCGGCCGGGCGAACGATGCTCGGGACATACGGTGCGTCTGTCGTTGCCGGCGCGACCGCTGGCTCGACGGGCCGCGCGATGCTCGGGACGTCCTGCTGTGCCGGGACCGTCGCATCCATAGCGGGGCTCCCTGTCTCGAAGGTGGCCCGACGAAGCGACAGGGACAAGTCGACGACGAGGATGGCGATCGCCAGCACCAGGATGATCAGATGGAGGGTCGAGGCTCCAGACAGCTGGACCTCGCGCGTATCGACCTTATACATCGCGACTTCTCCTCCGCAGTGTCCTGGGTCTGCATGATCCGCCCGCCGGCCGGACGTTCAACGATTGGTTCGTCGAAGTCCTGCCGCCCACTCACACTGCACCACGCGAATCCGGGAGATTTGTCACAGGCCGCTGCGTCCGCGCCCGCATGGGCCGCCGCCACCCCGAGATCACCTCGACGAGACGGTGGCGTTCGAAAGAGACGAGCCCTGCGGACACTTGCGTTTGTCGCAGGCTGGCCACTCAGGCCGACGGCGCCTCGCCTGGCTCGGGGCCGGTCGCGATGTCGAAGCCGGACTGGGTCCAGTCCGAGTAGGAGCCCGGGTAGAGCATCGGGTCCGGCAGGCCGGCAACACGCATCGCGAGGCTCGTGAAGCAGGCGGTGATGCCGCTGCCGCAGGAGGTCACGACCGGGAGGTCGTTGCGGTCCGCGCCGAGGTCACGGAACTGCGCCGCGAGTGCCGCGGGATCCAAGAGTCGCCCGTCGGGACCGAGACTCGCTGCGGTCGGGGCGTTAACGGCGGTCGGGATGTGCCCGGCGACACGGTCGATCGGCTCGACCTCTCCGCGATAGCGCGGCGCGGCGCGGGCATCGAGAAGGACCATCGAACCGAGAGCGGCGGCGACCGCGTCGCGATCTGTCGTGTTGGTCCAACCGTCACGCAACTCCAGCTGCGCGAGGCCTCGGGGCGGAGGAAGATCTGTCGTGATCGGATAACCGGCCGCCTGCCAGGCAGTGATGCCGCCGTCGAGTACCGCGACACGCTCGTGCCCGAGGTTGTCGAGCATCCACCACAGCCGGGCGGCGATCGCGCCCGCGACGTCGTCATAGGCGACGACCTCGTCGTCCGATCCGATCCCCGCAGCCTCGAGGCGCTCGCGGAAGGCCCGCGGGTCGGGGAGGGGATGACGGCCCGGTCCGGAGGGCGCGGCGAGGTCGGTGTCGAGGTCGAGGAAGATCGCACCCGGGAGATGGCCCGCCTCGTATCGAGCCCGGCCTCCGCCGGGGGTCCCCAGCACCCAGCGGACGTCGACGATCCGCAGATCCGGCCGTGCGAGCTGCGGGAACAAGGCCTCGGGCGAGATGATCGGGGAACGGTCGGTCATCCGCCAATGGTATGCGGACTGGTCGGGCGCCCGGTCACTCGTTATCCTCGTGGCGCCCAGGGAGCATAGGGAGGGATCGATGAGCGGATCGATGGATGCCACGACCGATCAGACCCACGCGATGATGCAGGACCTCGCCGACCACTGGGGTCTGGCGGTGGTCATGGGCGTCGTCAGCGTCATCCTCGGGTTGCTCGCGATGTTCTATCCGGGGGCGACGATCGTGACCATCGCGATCTTCTTCGCCGCTTGGCTGTTCGTCAGCGGTTTCTACGAAGTCATCACGTCGTTCACCCATGACGGCGACACCGGCAGCCGGGTGCTCCACGCGATCATCGGTGTCCTGTCGGTCATCGTCGGGTTCGCGCTGCTGCGGACGCCGTTCCAGTCGGTCGAGGTCTTCATCTTCGTGCTCGGCATCTTCTGGCTCGTCCAGGGGATCATGAGCTTCGTCGCGGCATTCGCGCAGAAGGAGGGCCGCAACTGGCGGATCATCATGGGCCTGCTCGGGGTGCTGGCCGGGATCGTGATCCTGACTTACCCGATCACCTCGGCCGTCACGCTCGCGTTCATCGGCGGTATCTGGCTGGTCGTGCTCGGCATCCTCCAGGTCGTCGCCGGGTTCCAGCTCCGGAACGCTCGCACGCGCCCCTGAGACCTTTCGCACGCTTGAGGGCGCGGACAGGGTCGAGCGGCCGCCCGATCGGACGACCGCTCGAATCGTGACGTGTCGATGATCAGCCGGCGGGCTCCGCCGCGGTCCTGAGGCCGGACTCCGAGGAAGCCCGTCCTGGAGCACCCCGAAGGACTCTCCACGCCAGGAGCACGACCGCTCCGAACCCGACGAAGCTCACCAGTCCGCCGACCGGCGGGATGATGCCGACGAGACCGACGAGGGCGAGCCCGACGACGGCGGCCCGATACGGACGCTCATGCATGGTCGCGGAGTTGCGACGAAGGACCCACTCGCCGATCCAGATGCCGGCGACGAGATAGCCGACGAAGAACAGAGCCGGGAGACCGACCGCCAGCAACCCGATACCGAAGGGGATCCCGACGACGGTCACCATCGCGAGGATCCCTGCGATCAGCAGGCCGATCAAGCCGACGAACGCTGCACCGATGACCATCCCCGGCTCAGTGGTGATCAGCGCTCCGGCGGCACGGACCTGACGTGCGGCGAGGCCGGCAAGGACGACACCGGCCACGACAGCGGAGACGGCGAACGCGACATACATCAGGAGCAGGGCGAATCCGAGATCGGGCCAGCCGAAGAACATCTCGGGACCGAAGGCTCGGACGGCGCCGCCGACGGTCGTTGCGTCGGCCCCGTCGACGGTGGAATCGATGGCACGGATGTCGCCCGAGATCCGCGCTCCGTCGTCGAGCGTGACCTGGCTTTCGATCGCGATCACGCCATCGGCGCTGCCGCCGACGACGTTGGCCGCGCCGTTGACGACCATGATCGTGGAGGCATGCCCCTCGATCCGGGCCGTGCCGTCGTAGACGATGAACAGGTCGACCGTCTGGTCGGCCGGGAGCGTGATGTCTGCGCCGCTCGTGATGACGACCTGTTCGCCTCGTGACGAGGGATCAGCCGCAAGCGTGACGGGCACGACGATGAGCATGGCAAGGACCATCGCAGCGGCGACGGCGAGCAGGCGAGTCATGAGCGAGCCTGCGGGAATGGGCGAGCGAAAGGACCGATCGACGTTCTTGTTCGTGTTCATGGCGATACTCCTATTGCTTGACAGGTGGTTGGAGCCGACCGCAGCCCGGGGGTCGACGTGGGTCTCGGCTGTCATGGGCGAAGTGCCCGAGCGTGGGTCTCGAGGCTCCGCGCACCGAGACCTCGAAAACCGCCGAGGACGACGATCCCGACAGCGATCGCGGCGACCAGGACCGCCCGGATGGCCCAGGCGCGGTCGATGTCGACGCCGCCCATCACCGGCGCGACCCCGTTGAGTCCGGCATGGATCAGGGCGACCAGGAGGATGCTCCCGCCGCTCCCGACGAACGCCCAGGTGAGGATCACCGAATAGCCGATGAGGCTCACGATGGTCGGCCACCAATCGAGGCCCGCGTTCATCTGGCCGGGCAGCTGGAGGAAGAGGTGGATCACGGCCCACGGGATTCCGAGCAGAAGGGCCGCCGCGAGTGGCGAGGTCGAGGGCAGGAGGCGGGTGACGGCGTAGCCCCGCCACGCAAGCTCCTCGGCGAAGGCCGGGATCAAAACGACGATCGGGATGATCAGGATGGCCGGGAAGACGCGGTCGAAGACGCCGGCTCCCGGCTCGCCCAGCGCGACGGCCGTGCCGACGACGGCGAGCGACCAGACGATCGGTAGGGCGATCAGCACGTACCATCCCCTCCGATTCGGTCGGGTCACCGCCATGGCGAGCAGCCGTCGGACCTCCCCACGGCCTTCCCGCCACGCGAGAGTCAGCGCGAACGCGGTCGGCACGAGAGCGAGGACGAACGGGACGAGGGCGGTCGGAACGCCGCCGAGCGTGGCGACCGCAGCGAGACCGACGCTCAGGACGACAAACACCAGGACGTGGCCAAGGCGACCCCTCGCGACTGCCGGCTCGATCGCCGGCTCGACGCGCGTCGCGGAGATCGTCGCGGTGGACATCGGATGCAGCTCCTTTCGGATTCGATGGGTGATAGCTCGACTGTGCTCGGGGCCCGTGCGATCCTCATCGGGGTCGACCCGATGAACCCGTCAGGGCTGTCCCGGTACGTCCTGGGTGACGACGACATCGATTCGACCCGCGAATCCGAAAGAGACCGGGTCCTGCCCGTGCAAGGTGCCCGGTCTCCTTGGTCTGGCCGGCCGCGAGCCGGAACGACAGGTTGCCGTCAGGCAGTCACCGCATCGCCGCGCGGTCCGAACGTGTGCCGGCCGGCGATCTCGAGCGTTGGCGGGCTCTTGACCGACTCCAGCAGCAGCCAGATGAACGGCAGGAAGATCGTCAGCTTGATGAACGGGACGTCGATCCCGACCGCCACGCCGATCCCGATCGCGATCTCCAGGCCGAACAGGGTCGGGACGATCGCCCAGCCGACGAGGCGTGTCGCTCCGGTCGAGCCCGTCAGAAGCAATGCCGCGAACCACAGATAGACGACGTCCGGCAGGATGCGCTCGAGCTCTCGTCCAAGGACGTCGAACGCGAGCCAGTCAAGCGCGGCGAGATGGGTCAGGTCAGCGATGCCTTGCAGCAGGAACGTGCCGCCGAAGACGACGGCTGCGGCCGCACCGATCCACGTGAGCCATCGGTTCAGACCGAAATCGAACATGGCGGCAGCGAGCAGCACGAACGCGGTCCCGAGGACGAAGTGGACGACACTGCCAGCTGCGCTTGAGCCGAGCGTGAGTCCCGCCGTGATCGCGGCAGGGTAGGTGAGCAGGCCGGCGACCGCGGCCGCGGCGCCAAGGGTTGAACGCATCGGTGGGCTCCTCATGGGTCGATCTGAATGGAGCTCGAGGATGCCCGGGAGCACGCGGGAGCTCGACCGTGCCCACCCCTGGCCGAGACAAGGGCTGTCCCTCGAATCGAAGACGCCGGACGGGCCCCCAAGGCACCGTCCGGCGTTCGAAGGAAGGCGAAGGCGCGGGACTTAGAGCTCCTGCCGCTCGAACACGAGCTTCGCGCCGACGATCAGCACGACCATCGAGATGGCCCAACCGATCGGTGTCAGCATCGAGGCTGGCTCGCCCTTGGCGACGTGCAGGGCCCAGGTTCCGATCGATGTGGGAGACAGGTCCGCGACGACGGGTAGCAGCCCGCCGATGACCTGTGGGAGGAACATCACCGCGAACGCGATGCCGGCGATACCGACGGTCGACTTCACGCCCGTGCCGAGGGCGACGGTCAGGGCGATGTAGAACGCGGGTAGGGCCACGAACAGTCCGAGGAACGTCCCGATGACCCGGAGATCCGGCACGCCGCCGTAGACGACGGTCGCGAGGGCGATCGACACGATCATCGGCAACAGCAAGGCCGTCGTTACGAAGACGCCGAGGGCGACGACGTACTTCGCTGCGATCACGCTCGTCGGTGACACCGGGTTGGTGAGAGTCCAGGCGAGCGTGCCCCGATCCCGCTCGGTCGACAGCAGGGCCATCGTCGACAGGACCGCGATCAGCGCGACCGTCTGGCCCGTCCACCCGAGGAGCACGTTGGCCGTCGGATCGTGGGAGAGAAGGCCCGCAGACTCGGCTTCATTGGTTGCCTCCGCGATGAACGGGATCAACGTCATGAAGACCGCTCCGAGGACAGAGATGCCCAGGATGATCAGGGCTTTCGGGCCGCGAACCCACTCGGTGAATTCCTTGCCCACGACGGTCCCGAAGCCGAGCAAGGCGTGGCGTGGGGCGGTACTGGTGCCGCGTGCGACGGCGCTGGACTGGGCGGTCATGCCGCTACCTCCTTCTGGTCGATGAGGCGCAGGAAGACCGTCTCGAGATCGAGTGTCTCCTCCGCATTGGCGATGAGGGTCAGGCCGGAGCTGACGGCGAACTCGGTGATCTCCCGCTGGACGATGGCGGAGGCGCCGGGACGGGTGACGACATCGAACGTCGCCTGGTCGTCGGTGCGCGACACGAGGGTGACCGACGCAACGCCGGCGATCTGCCGAAGCCCCTCCTCGGTCGAGCTAGAGGCACCGCCGAGGATGACGCGAAGTGTGTTCGCGGTGAAGGAGCCGAGCAGGACGTGCGTGGGGGCGGCCTTGACGAGCCGGCCGTGATCGAGGATCGCGACGTGGTCGCTGACCCGCTGGACGTCGTCGAGGATATGGGTGGAATAGAACACCGTGGTCTCGCCCTTGAGCTCACGCATCAGGTCGAGGACGTCCTTCCGGCCGATCGGGTCGAGGGCTGAGACTGGCTCGTCGAGCAGGATGACTGCGGGCCGGCCGACGAGCGCCTGGGCGATCCCGAGGCGCTGGCGCATCCCGCCGGAGTACGTGGAGGTGTGGCGGTCCGCCGCTTCGGCGATCCCGACGCGGTCGAGCAGGTCGCCGATCTGACGCTCACGATCGCCACCGATGCCACGGAACGTGGCGACGTAGCGCAAGGTCTCGCGGCCGGTCATCCAGCCGTAGAACCGAGGATCCTGGGCGAGATATCCGAGGTGACGCCGGTGGTCGCCCGCGGCCGAGACGGTGATGCCGTCGACCATGGCGCTGCCACTCGTCGGTCGGGCGAGCCCGGCGAGGACCTTCAGTGCCGTTGTCTTGCCCGCCCCGTTCGGCCCGAGGAACCCGAAGACGGTGCCTGCCGGGACGTCCAGGGTGACGTCGGTCAGGGCGTGGACGGCGCCGTAATGCTTGGTGAGGCGTTCCATCGAGATTGCGTTGGTCATGGGGATCGCTCCTTCTACGTGCGTTCTCAGGAACGCTTCAGGAGCGTGCGGCGTCTGCGATCAGCGTCCATCGGGGTGGGCCCGCCTTGCCCGGCAGGGTCTGCCCGGGGCGGTTCGCTGGCCCGAGGATCAGGCCTCGGGCCGCGCGCCGATCAGAGGATCGGGATCTCGGCGACCAGGAGCGTGCCTTGTCCCGCGGGGCTCTCCGTCGACAGCGTGCCTCCGATCGCAGCGAGGCGATCCTGGAGGCCACGGATCCCGGTCCCGTTCGCCGCGTTCGCGCCGCCGACCCCGTCGTCACCCACTTCGATCCGGAGCCTGGTCGGCGAGCTGACGGCAGCGATGCTCACACTCGTCGCGCCCGCATGCTTGGCGACATTCGCGAGCGCCTCGGAGACGACGAAATAGGAAGTCGCCTCGACTGCCGGGGAAAGCCGCCGGTCCGGGACTGACCGAACCGTGGTGGGCACCGCTGAACGATCGGCGAGGGCGGTGATCGCCGCCCCCAGGCCTGCCTCGGTCAGGATCGCCGGGTGGATGCCCCGCGCGAGCTCGCGCAGCTCCTGGATCGCCACCTTCAGCTCGCGGGCCGCCTCATCGGCCGCGGCGACCGCCTCGACATCGGATCGCGAGTCGGCCGCGAGCCGGCCCCGGAGCCGGCGGAGCGCCAGCGAGACCGAGACGAGGCGCTGTTGTGCTCCGTCATGGAGGTCCCGCTCGAGACGCTGGCGCTCCTGGTCGGTCGCCTCGAGGATCCGCGCCCGCGAGCGCCGAACCTCGGCTTCGACCGCGCGGACGGCGGTGAAGTCGCGGATGATGGCGGTCACCTCGTTCGGACCGCTCGGCGCGACACGCGCCTCGAGCTCGCGACGCCCGCCGGGCAGCTCGAGCACGAAGTCGAACGCTTGCAGCCGGCCCGAGTCGAGAGCATCGGTCCCGGCCGCGACGGCTTCGCGTCCCGCTACAGCGAACATCGCCTCGTGGAGCTGGCGTCCGACAGGCAGATGATCTGCGCCGCCACCGACTTCAACTGCTTCGAGCGTGCCCGGCACGAAGGCGCCGTCGCGGTCGAACCGAACCATGCGATCCGGGATCGCGTCCACGATCGCGCGCAAGCGTCGTTCGCTCTGACGATAGAACCCGATCAGGAGCGCCACCGGGATCGCGGCGGGCGCGAGATCGCGGGCCGCGATCAGCACGGTCCCGACATCCTCTGGAACGTCGCTGATGCGCCGCGCCAGATTGATCACGAGGATGGCCAGGAAGACGAGCCCGGCGACGAGGACGGGCAGGAGCTCTCGACGCTCACGCCTGGGTGCGATCAGCCAACGCCGGACGATCACCACGGTTGCGATCGTGGCCAGGATGACCCCGCCGTACAGTCCCGTCGGACCGGGATCGATGTTGAACAAGGTCGTCGAGAAGAGGAGATTGAGCGTGGTCGCGCCGATCGCCAGGATCGCGACCGCCGTACGGTCGACCGCGGTGGTGAGGCGACCGCTTGGATATGCCAGCACGAGGGCGAGGATCAAGACGGTCGCGGTGTCCTCCAGGGCCAGACCGACCTGATTCACGATGGGGATGTCGGAATGGGCGAAGGGCGAGATGAACCAGGCGAGCCCGACGGCGGTCATCAAGCCGCCGGTCCTGTTCGTCGGTTCGTGGTCCCAGATCGCGAGACCGCCGTACAGATAGGTCAGCCCGATCGCGAGGTTGAGGAGGCCAGCGCTCGGCGTCTGGCCGGACTGGAAGCTGAGTCCCTCAGCCACCAGCGCCCAGATCGTGCCCAGGACTCCGATCGTCAGACGGAGCCCACGCCCTCTCAGCATGCGGCCACTCTGACACACCGAATCCACCCAAGGAGCAGGGATAACCCTGACGCTGGGTCAGGGTCGTGCCGGACGACGCGATCGAATCGCAGTGCCAAGTTGCCGTCAGTCCGGGGTAACCCTGTAGGAGCGTGCGGTCGCACCTGTGACGATGGACGCATGAACACCATCCTCATCGTCGATGACGCCGCCACCTTTCGCGCGCAGGTCCGCGCGCTCCTCGCAGCAGACGGCTTCGAGGTCCTCGGCGAGGCAGCCGACGGATCGTCCGGTCTCGAAGCCGTCCGGACACTTCGACCGGACGTCGTCCTGCTCGACATCGGCCTCCCCGACATCGAAGGGTTCGACGTCGCGCGGCAACTGGCGGCGAACGGCCCGCCACCGCTCGTCATCCTGACGTCCAGCCGAGATGCAAGCGACTATGGGCCCAGGCTCAGCGCGAGCCGTGTCCTCGGGTTCATCCGGAAGGACGAGCTGTCCGGGGCGCGGATACGTGCCCTGATCCCCGCGCCATGACGGTCCGCATCGTGCTCGCCGATGACTCCTTGCTGCTGCGCGAGGGGATCGCTCGATTGCTCGGCGAGGCCGGCTTCGACGTGGTGGCGCAGGCCGGTGATGCCACGACTCTTCTCTCGGCTGTCCGCGAGCACCAGCCCGATGTCGCGATCACCGATATCCGCATGCCACCGACCCACACCGACGAAGGACTCCGCGCCGCCGAATCGATCCGGGAGGAACACGGCGAGGCTGTCGGCGTGCTCGTCCTGTCGCAGTACGTCGACACGACGTTCGCTCTGCGGCTCGTCGCGGACGGGTCCGGCGGGATGGGCTACCTGCTCAAGGACCGGGTCGACGACCTCGAGGATTTTGCCGACGCCGTCCGACGCATCGCGCGCGGGGGGTCGGTCATCGATCCCGAGGTCGTCGCCCAGCTCGTCGGGCGGCGTCGAGCGCGCGTCCCGCTCGATGACCTGACCGAGCGCGAACGCGAAGTGCTCGCCCTCATCGCCGAAGGTCGCTCGAACCAGGCGATCTGCGATCGACTGTTCCTCGCCCCCAAGACGGTCGAGGCCCACATCGCCAACATCTTCTCGAAGCTCGAGCTTCTCCCGGCGCCCGACGACCATCGCCGCGTCCTCGCGGTCCTCGCGCACCTTCGAGGCTGACTGCGCGCCGACTCGCCGGCCGGGGCCGTCCCACGGGTTCGTCAGGGTCTGCCCCGGCCACTGTCGCGGGACGGCCCCGATGAACTGCGGGCACGTCTCGACGACGGTGAACGCATCGGACTCTGTGGTCGCCGATCACCGGAGTGTCGATCTCGCGAGGGGAGCATCCCATGAAGCAAATGCCGACCAAACGAACTGCCGCGTCCGAACTGCAAGGCGGCAGTCACCTGCGGCGTCTCGTTTTCCTGATGATGGCGATCGGCGTGTTCGCGCTCGGTTGCACCGGCACCGACCCGCGCGATGACGGCTCGCGTTCGCATCCCGGCACGACGCCGTCGTCCGCTCACGTCAGGGCTGCCACGTCATAGCGTCGTGCTATCCTGTCGCGCGGCGCCGTTCCGGCGCCCATGACGCCCGCGGCCTCGGCTTCTGCCCGAGACCCGGCGTTCCTCGCTCCGGCGTAGCTCAGTGGTAGAGCGGGCGGCTGTTAACCGCTTGGTCGTAGGTTCGAGTCCTACCGCCGGAGCCAATTTCGTGCACGAAGCCCCCATTGCCTGGCGTCGTCGACGGCGTCGTCGTGCGGCTTCTTTGGTGGCCAGGAACGTCTTTCGTCCATGCCAGGGGACGTGAAGGCTCGACGACGACGACCGCCCGAGAGCGAGGGCGGCCAGGCGCGCTCGGTGCGCCCTACGATACGGCGATGCCGCAGGAACAGCCGCTCGTCGGGGGCATGGATCCTCGGTACGCGCCGGTCCGAGTCGGCGACACAGTCCGGCGCGCCGCCGGGTCATCGCGCGCCGCCGTTCGGGACGTGTTGCTCCATCTCGAGGCGGTCGGGTTCGACGGAGCCCCGCGCTACCTTGGCACCGACGAGGTGGGTCGCGAGGTCGTCTCGTGGATCGAGGGCGATGTCCCGTTGCCGCCCTACCCCGCATGGGCCATGACGGACCGCGCCCTGGCGGACCTGGGCGGCCTCGTCCGCCGGCTCCACGAGGCGACGGCCACGTTCCGCACGACGGCCTCGGATTGGTCGACCCAATGGGCCGACCCGGACGGCGGGCAGGTCATCTGCCACAACGACTTGTTTCCTGAGAACGTCGTGTTCCGCTCGGGCCGGGTCGTGGCATTGATCGACTTCGCGATGGCGGCCCCCGGCCGGCCGCTGTGGGACGTGGCCATCGCGGCCGAGGTGTGGGGACCGCTCGGCGACCCGGCTCATCGAGACCAGCACCCGCCGGACCTTGACGCGATCGCGCGACTCGGCGTGCTCGCCCGCGCGTACGGCCTGGAACCGGAGCAGGCGGAGGAGCTTGTCGACGTCATCGACCAGGAACGCTTCCACGCTGTGGCGAACACGCGCGCCGAGATCGCGACGGGGAACGAGTCATCACTTCGCCACTGGACGGATGCGGGCGGTGACCGAAGAGCCGCGGCCGACGATGCCTGGATCGCCCGTTCGCGGACGGCGCTGATCCGGGCCGCCCGAGTCTGACGCGTCGGCACGCGTGGAGTCGAGCCGGCGAATCGGCTGGAGGAGCGAACCGGCATCGAGTACCGAGTCGCTGCAAGGTGAACATCCCTGACATGACACGATCCGCTTGCGTGCGCGTCGTCATGCTCGACTAGCAGAAGAGAGATTCCGATGGAGCGGTACCAGAGGCTCGTGGTGCTCTCGGCCGTCCCGCTCGGGCTGGTAGGGCTCGGAGCGCTCGCGATCGCAGTCTCAGGGGCGGTGTCCGGTTTCGGTGACCCCGCCCCGTGGTTCGTCGTCGCTTTGGCGGTCTGTGCAACTGCGATCGGCGTCGGCCGTGCGAAGCGGTGGGCATTCGTGGGCGAGGCGATCATCAGCTCCTTGCTCGTCGGCGGCATCGCGTTGGTCACGCTCTTCTCCGTCGCGATGGCAAGTCCATCGGGCGGCGGGTTGGACGGGAATATGTTTGGCACCCCGTTCGGCGTGCTCAACGGCTGGGCATCGCTGGTTCTGTACGCGGTCGCGTTGGCCGCGAGTATTTGGATGCTCCTCGCATCGAACTTGGGAATTCGCTCCACGCGCTCGTGACCGTTCGGTCGTCGCATACGCGACGATGAAGGCGCTGGTGCCGGCCCGGAGTACACCGGTTGAAGGAATCCGCTCGTTCCGTACCCATACGAGGTGTAGCGTCGGAACCCATCCGATGCCGAAACCCCGGAGAGGGGCATGGACGCCGATCTCGTGAGACGTGCACAAGGTGGAGACCAGGAGGCATTTGCCGAAATGGTCTACGCCGTCGCGGATCGGTTCCTCGCCGTGTCGCACCGGATCCTGAGCGACATCGACCTTGCCGAGGACGCGACGCAGCAGGCGCTGCTGAGTGTCTGGCAGGACCTTCCCCAACTTCGTGACCTGGCTCGTTTCGAGGCCTGGTCGTACCGGCTCCTCGTCCGCGCCTGCTATGCCGAGGGCCGGAAGTCCCGCCGTTGGGCGCCGAACCTGAGGCTGCTGTCGGTTGACGAACCGATCGCGGTCGATGGCCTGAGCTCTGTCGTCGATCGCGACCAGCTCGAGCGCGCCTTCCGGGGCCTTTCCTTGAACCATCGAACCGTGGTGGTCCTGCACCACTACCTGGATCTGCCACTCGATCGGGTCGCCGACATCGTCGGCGTGCCTGTCGGGACGGTCGGATCGAGATTGCATTTCGCAACGCGGCAGCTTCGCTCGGCGCTCATCGCCGATGCGCAGGTGGCGGCTCGGGAGGTGGCGCAATGAGCGATCTCAACACCTCTGACCGGGATGCCAGCCGCGCCATCCGGTCGTGGCTCTCCGAGGATCGGCACGAGGACGCCTCCCGTATCGCGGGGGCCGTGCTGGACCGGGTGGACACGACCCGTCAGCGCCGAGCCACGTGGTGGCCGGGGCGGAGGACATCCCCCATGAACAGGTTCATCCCGATCGGCCTCGGCGCTGCTGCCGTCGTCGTCGTCGCTGTCGTCGGCGTCCAGCTGCTTCGGCCGGCGGGCAGTGGCTTCGGCGGCGCCGGACCGACGCCTTCGCCAGAGCCCACCGCCACGCCACAGCCCAGCGCCACGCCACAGCCGTCCGTGGCCGCGACGTCGCGCCCGGCTGACGGCAGCCTCGCCAACGGTCCGTTCCTCATCACCGGCACAGACGGGCCGAACGACGGTGGCTCGAGGGCGGTCACGGTCGATATCGCGTCACCAGGCTGGTTCCCATTCCCGGACTTCGACGGCGCGGTCAAGGGCGACGACGGCAGGGACTCACCGCAATCGGTGGGCGGCATGCTGCTCGCGTGGGCATGGCCAGCCGGGACGGGTTTCTCAGTGTACGGAGACCCCTGTCAGTGGGCCACGACCATCCCGAAGACGCCTGCGACCACACCCGATGAGATCGCCGCGGCCTTCGCGGCCCAGGCGAAGACCAACGCTGGGACGCCGGTGAACGTGACGGTCGGTGGGTACACCGGCAAGAAGATCACGCTCCACGTGCCGATGTCGTACGAGGTGCCGGGCGCGACCCGGGAAGAGAAGTTCGGTGATTGTGACGGCGACCAATTCGCCTTCTACGGTCTCGCAGGGAACAAACCCGGAGATGAAGTGACCCGAAACGCCCAGGGCCCGGGTCAGATCGACGAGCTGTCGATCCTGGACGTCGACGGATCGATCGTGATCCTCGACGCTGCGTACGGGCCGGCCACGCCGGCGGCCCTCATCGAGGAGATCCGGACCCTCGCCACGTCGGCGACCTTCGAGTAGCACCCGGTCCGGTGATCTCCAAGGATCGATGCGTGAGCGGTCTTCGGGCCGCTCACGCGACAGCCCACTCACGCTATACGGAGGTCATGGCAGTCGAACGGCGCCCGCCGTCCGCTAGAGTGGCGCCCGGAGGGTGCCGTGTCCATCGAACGTCGGATCGTGACGATCCTGTTCGCCGATCTCGTCGATTTCACGCCGCTGTCCGAGCGTCTCGACGCTGAGGACGTGGCGACCGTCCAGGACGCCTATTTCGAGGTGGTGCGGGACACGGTCGGGCGGTATGGCGGGACACTCGAGAAGTTCATCGGTGACGCCGTCATGGCCGCGTTCGGGCTCGGTCGTGGTCGTGATGACGATGCGGAACGCGCCGTCCGCGCGGGCCTCGCGCTGATCCATGGCGTCGAGAGTCTCGGCGCCAGGCTCGGTCTCGACGTCGACGCTCTCCGGATCCGCGTCGGCGTCAACACCGGCGAGGCTGTGGTCAGTCCTGCGGTCCCATCGGAAGGGCAGGGGACCGACCTCGGTCGCGTGACGGGTGACACGGTCAACGTCGCAGCGCGACTCCAAGCCGCATCGGCGCCTGGCCGGATCCTCATCGGCGGAGCGACGGCGCTGGCCGTCGAGGGCGCGATCGAGCTCGAGCCGGCCATCGAGATCGCCCTGAAGGGCAAGGCCGAGCCGGTCCACGCGCATCTCGTCGTCGGCGTTCGGCCACAACCGTCAAGGGATCTGGCGATGGCCGGCATGGTCGCCCCGACGGTCGGACGGTCGGGCGAGGTGGACATCCTCCTCGAAGCATTCGCCCGGGCCCGCGACGACGGTGCGCCCACGCGAGCCCTGATCGTCGCTCCTCCCGGTGTCGGCAAGAGCCGCCTGCTCGGTGAGTTCGCCGCACGCGTGAGTGATGACGCGCCGGCGGACGTCGCGACGGCAGTCTGGCGAACGCGGTCGCGCCAAGGCGCTGGTCTGCCGTTCGCGCTCGTCCGCGACGTCATCTCCTCGGCCATCGCGGCCGCCGGCCTGGACGAGATCGGCGTGACGGGGTCGAACGGTGGGCGCGGGCGGCTCCATGCGTTGGTCGAAGCGCTCGGTCTGTCCGGCGAGCGAGCCGCGGTCGTGGTCGAGATGACCACCCGACTGCTCGTCCCCGCCGCGCCCGTCGAGTCCGAAGGGCATGAGGCCACGACCGCGACAGCCGACAGGAGCGAGTTGTTCGCGGCGTTGTCAACGGTCCTCCGTGCCTCGACCGGAGACCGATCCGTGGTCTGGCTGACCGAAGACCTGCACTGGGCAAGTCCCGATGAGATCGCCTTCATCGAGGCGCTGACGGGAGACCCCGCGTGGGACCGTCTTCTCATCGTCGCCACGGCTCGTCCATCCGTCACCGGGCAGCTCGACGCGGAGTGGATCATGGTCGATCTCGCGCCGCTCCCTGCCGCCGACGCCGGATCACTCGTCCGCGCGCTCGTCGGCGACGCGGTCCCACCGGACCTTCTCGAGCGGATCGTCGATCGCTCCGACGGCAACCCGCTGTTCATCGAGGAGCTCCTCAGGACGTGGGTCAGCCTCGGGACGCTGACGAGGTCGGGCGGCGACGGTCCCTGGCAGTTGACGGCGCCGGCGACCGACGTCCCGCTCCCGACCACCATCCAGGCGATCTACGCGTCGCAGCTCGATGACCTGCCGGAGGCCGCGCGGACGGTTGCCCGCCGAGCTGCGGTCGCAGGGCGGCGATTCCCGACGGACGCGCTGCCCGACCTGGGGACGACCGATCCCGACATCGCCGTCGCCGAGCTGGCCCGGCGGGCGGTCGTCAACGGCCCGTTGGCGGACCGCCTCCTCGGAGACACGTACGGCTATCGGCATGCGCTCGTTCGCGATGCCGGCTATGCGAGCCTCGCCCGCGCCGAGCGTGCCGACCTCCACGTCCGCCTCGCGCGATGGCTCGAAGGAGCGGCCGGCGACGCGGCCGACGTCATGGCCGGTGCGATCGGCGGTCAATATGCCGACGCGTTGACGAACTCGAGCGCCCTGACGACGACGATCGGCGCGGGACTGGATCGAGCGGCGGTCGCGGCGCTCGCCGCGTCGTGGCTCGAGCGCGCGGGAGATGTCGCGATGGCGGCGTCAGCGCTCGATGCGGCTCGTGACGCATTCGAACGGGCCGTCGCGATGACCGCGTCCGACGAGCCGCTCGCGATGGGCCGCCGATTGACGCGGCTGGGCGACTCGTTCACGGGGAGCGGCGGCCTCGACCTGGCGATCGATGCTTATGAACGCGCTGTCACTGCCTTCGAAACGGCCCTCGAGGGTGACACGCTCGCACGAGGCGACGGCCAGACGGCGCGGCGTGGTCTCGCAACCGCGGCCCGAGCGCTGGGGCTCGCTCGATTCGAACAGACGCGGTATGACGAAACACTTGCCATCGCCCGGCGCGCGATCGAACGTGTCGCCGAGGACGAACGGGCTCGGTTGGGGCTCGATCTCCTGGTCGTCGAAGCGACGCTCGCCTTGTCGAACGAGGCCGTCCCGCTCATCCCGGTCATGTCCGGGCTGCGCGAGCGCGCCGACGCGACCGGCGACGCCGACCTGATCCTCGAAGCGATGCATACGGAGGTCCGCGTCCTGTCAGAGGCTGGTACCGCGACGTCAGATGCCTTCGAGACCTTGGCCGGGCGGTTCGAGGAGCGCGGGCGGTCGCGTCTGGCGGCGAGCGCGCTGATCAACGGCGCGAAGCTGGCAACGGAGGACGAGGCCCGATTCGAGCGTCTGGCCGCCCGTGCCGACATCCTCGCCGATGCGCATGGGCTCGCAGAGTCACAGGTCTGGATCGCGATGCTCCGCGCGCTCCGGGACCTCGTCCTCGGGGAGTGGCAACGGGCCACGGACGTGGCACTGTCCGGCATCGCGATCGGCGAAGCGAACGGCTATCACCGTGCGGTGGTCCGCTCCTGGTTCGTGCTCGGTCCCATCGCAGCCGCCCGGGGCGATCGGCCGACGCTCGAGCGCGCCGCGACGTGGTTCGCCGCCCGAGACAGTGAGAACACCTTCCCGGACAGCCCATACGGCCGGTTGATGCACGAGGGCATCGTGATCGACCTTGCTTCGGCCGGGCTGCGCGTCGCGCCGCGACCGGAGCTCGACCGTTTCTCGGCGGCCTTCGCGCTTCCATATGACAGCGCCGATTGGCTGATCGCGATCGAGCGCGTGATCAGGGCGATGCTTGATGCCGGACGCGTCGACGATGCGCGACAGGCCATCGACCTGGTCCCGAGACCGGCGGTCGGACGCGACCCGATGACCTGGGTGTCCGACGCCCTCATCCGGGCGTGGGTCGCCGATGCCTCCGGTGACCGTGATGCGGCCGTCGCGTTTGCCCGCGCAGGGCTTGCTGCCGATGCGGCACGGACGGCTCCGTGGTGGACGCATCGGCTGCTTCGCGTCGTGCACGGCGGCGGCGCCCCGCTACCTGGCGCCCTCGAACACGGCGAGATGACGGCGCGCCTCGGACTCGCCGCCGCTGCGACCGACTGACGGAGCGTGATTCGGGCTGGAAGGTCGATTGCGATGCCGATGCGACCTGGCTCGGCCGGCGTCTAGGACCTGTGTCGGCCGACGCCGCGTACGGTCTCTCCAGACGAGCATCGCAGCGCTGTGCAGGAGGTCCTCTCATGGATACGACCCAGCAGACGATGGGTGATTCGATGCAGATGCAGGAGGGCGACGACTTCGTATGCCCGAACTGCTCCTGCGAGATCCGCCTGCGTCACCACGGCGACCCCGCAAAGATGCAGCAGATGCGTCCGTTCACCTGCTGCTGCGGCACGCCGATGGAGAAGGAGCAGCGATCCGTCTGAACGGCGGGACGTGGCGGCGCCGCTGACCGGCGGGACTACGCCTCGGCGATGACCCCGATCGAGACACGGAACCCGGCGCGACGCTGCAGCGCGGGCATCAACGTTCCCTGACCGACGGGCTCATCGCCCGGAAACCAGCGGATCCATTCCTCGTTGAAGATGTCGAACTCGGTCGCATCGCGGAGCGACCAGTTCGCCCAGACGACCTTGTCGAGCGACGTTCCTGCTTCCTCGAGCTTCGCCTTGAGGTTCGTCAGGCACTGACGCGTCTGGTCCTTGATGTCGCTGCTCTTGACGATGCCGGTCTCCGGGTCGACCGGGCCGATCGACGAGACGTAGACCATTCCCCCGGCGCGGACCGCGCGGCCGAGCCCCACGGCGTGACCGGTCGCGTCGATGGGCGCGAGGGTGTCGCCCGTGCCCCAGCGCGATTTGCCATGAACCGCGACTGTGGGATGGGCGGGATCTTCAGGAGGGATGCCGAACTCGCCGGGCGGCAGGTCGACGCCTTGGGCTTTGAACCGGCTCATGAACGTGGGACGGATGCCGGTCGGCTGCAGGGTGCCCTCGATCCGGCCGTCACGGATGCCGGTCTGCTGGAACGCGAAGATGTCCTGGACCAGGATCTCGTCGTCGTCGATCCCGTAGACCTCGGTGATGTTGACGATCTTGCGCGAGCCGTCCTTCAGCCGCGCCGTGTGGACGATGAGATCGACGGCCGACGCGATCTGCTCGCGGATCGCCCGGAGCGGCAGCTCATAGCCGGTCATGAGGATCATCGTTTCCAGTCGCCGGAGCATGTCGGCCGACGTGTTGGCGTGTCCCGTCGACAGCGATCCATCGTGGCCGGTGGTCATGGCCTGGAGCATGTCGAGCGCCTCGCCCGCACGACACTCCCCGACGATGATCCGGTCGGGGCGCATGTGCATCGCGTTCCGGAGCAGTGCCCGGATGGTGATCTCGCCCTGGCCCTCGAGGTTGGACGGCCGCGCCTCGAGGGTGATGAGGTGGGTCTGTCGAAGCTGGAGCTCCGCGGCGTCCTCGATCGTGAGGATCCGTTCGTCCTCGGGGATGAACGAGGACAGCACGTTCAGGCATGTCGTCTTGCCCGAGCCAGTCCCGCCCGAGACGAAGATGTTGAGTCGTGCTTCGACGCAGGCCCGCAGGAAGTCGAACATCTCGGGCGTCGCCGTCTCGAAGCGGATCATGTCGTCGACGGTGATCGGCCGGGCCGGGAACTTCCGGACGGTGATGACCGGACCGACCAGAGAGAGTGGCTCGATGACCGCGTTGACGCGCGATCCATCGGGCAGACGGGCATCCACCCGCGGGCTGGTCTTGTCGATGCGCCGACCGAGCGGGGTGATGATCCGGTCGATGATGCGCAGGACGTGCTCGTCGGACAGGAACACGCTGTCGATCCGCTCGATCTTGCCGGCTCGCTCGATATAGACGTGGCTCGGGCCGTTGACCATGATCTCGGTGATGGTCTGGTCCGCGAGGAGCGGTTCGAGCGGGCCGAGGCCGGTCACCTCGCCGACGAGCTCCTCGACCAGGCGCTGGCGCTCACCCTTGGTGACGACGAAACCCTTCGCGTTGATGACGCGATCGACGATGCCCTCGACCTTCGCGCGGAGGTCAGCCGGGTCAGACGACTCGAACAGCGAGTGGGATTCGCTCGACACCTCGTCCACGAGCGCGAGTCGGACCGAACGGAGCGAGCCCTCGCGCGCCGCGACCTGCGCGGGGTTGAGCGTGACTGCCGGGGCCGTCGGCGGCGGTTCGGGTGGCTGAGGCGGGGCCGTCGTCGGAGTCGCAGCCTGGGCCTCCGCGCGCTGTTGCGCCCGCTCGACCCGTTGCAACAACGACATGACCGACTACCTCCCCGAAGATCCCCGCCGACGTCGGCGTGGTGTGGAGCGGAGGATACCGCCCCATGGCCCGAAAGTACCATCAGGCGTCGACGATTCGGTGCACGAAGGCAACCGACGGGTCGAATCCGATCGGCGCTGGGTACCTCCGGCGGGTGCGGTTGCTACCCGGCCCGCTGGTCACTCGAGGTGGCAGGCCTCGTTCCAGATCTCGATCACGGGTTCCTCGTGCTCGTGACTCAGGACGGACACGGTCGCCGTGCCGAGGGCGAACTGGCCACCGGACGTGGCCGGCAACCCGAGCCACCGCGCGGCGAGCACCCGAAGCAGGTGGCCGTGCGAAACCAGGAGGACGGCGCCGCCGACCGTTGCCACGCGGGCGAGGACACGGTCCGCACGTGCCGCGACATCGTCGATGGTCTCGCCGCCGGGCCACGGTCCGCGCCAGACCGTCCAGCCCGGGAAGTCCTCGCGGATGTCCTCGCTGAGCCGTCCCTCGAGATCGCCGTAGTCCCACTCCCGGAGGTCGGGCTCGGGGGTCGCGAGGTCTGCGAAGCCCGCGATCGCGGTCGTCTCGGCCGCGCGCGACAGGGGGCTGGTCAGAACTGCCGAGAAATCGTGCCCGGCCAGGCGCCGGCCGAGCGCCGCTGCCTGCGCGCGTCCAGTGCCAGTGAGTGGGACGTCTGTACGGCCGGTGTGGCGGCCGAGTCGCGCCCATTCGGTCTCGCCGTGGCGGACGAGCCAGACGTCGTCGGCCATCAGGCGGTCCGGAGGTCGGTGTCGGGTGGCAGCGCGTCGGCGGGGTCGGCGGCGAAGAATTCGCGCGTCCTCCAGCCGAAGATCGGCGCGAGGAGCACACCAGGGAACTGCGCGATCCGGGTGTTGTAGCGATAGACCTGGTCGTTGTAGAGCTCGCGCCGGTCGGCGATCATCCCTTCGAGGCGCTCGATCTCGTCCTGGAGGTCCTGGACGTTCGCTGCGGATTTGATGTCCGGGTAACGCTCGACGACGGCGAACAGCGACCGGACTGCCGCCGTCGTGGCTTCTGACGTCGCCGCCTGGTTCGGGATCGGCGCGTTCGGGGAATAGGCGGCGCGTGCCTGGGTGACCCGGGTGAGCACGTCACGCTCGTAGGCCATCAGGCCGCGGACTGCGGCGACCAGATTGGGAAGCTGGTCGTGACGCTGCTTCAGCACGACGCCGATGTTCGACCACGCCTTGTCGATGCGTTGCCGGAGTGACACGACAGCGTTGTAGCTTGCTAGCACGACGTAGCCGACGACCATCGCCAGGAGCAGGACCGCGAAGACCGCTGCGATCTCGGGCAGAGTCATCGTCCGAACCCGCCGCTGAGGTCGATCGCGACGACCATCGCGCTGACGATCGCCAGAACGGCGCCAAGCAATCCGACGGTGAATCTGACCTGACCCCGTTCGACGACGTCGCCAGGGACGCCGAACGCGACGAGAAGCGGGACTTCCGACGAGGCAGCCATGACGAGCGCTTCGGGCGCGATATCGAACGTCCGGCGGATTCGAGTCGCCTCAGTGGCGTCGGCGAGCGGAAGGGGGTTCGCCGAGGGGTCGATCGACGGAGCCGTGATCGGCCGCCCGATCCCGAACCCCGGGATGGCCGCGTTGCCCCAGGCACTCGTTGCGTCGTCGGCGAGGCGTCCGGTCGCACGGGCCTCCTCCAGATCGGCTGCCACCTCCGGGTCCTCGAGGGGGACGTCGACGTCGAGCGCCAGGTCGGCGCCACCAGGATCGTCGAGGTCGGAGAAGGGGAGTGCCTGCCCGACGACGGTGATCATGTCGCCCGGTGCGAGACGCGTCTCTCGATACGATCGGTGGCCGCGCCGGTCGCGCAGCCCGCCCAGGGTGCTCGACGCGAGTGGGACACGGACTTCGAGCAGGGCGGCGGCGGCGAGCGCCGGGCTGATGTCGGTCACCTGCGTCGAGCCACCGCGCCGGAGGTCGAGCCCGTCGGGTTCGGACCCCGCGAGATCGGTCTCGCCCTCGAACCGGACGGGAGCATCGAACCGTGCCCCGCGCGGAAAGACCCTGATGCTGCCGGTCTCGTCGCGAACGCGGAATCCGATCACCCGTTCCTCCGTGTATCCCGCGTCGGGTGTCCGCCGGTTCCCGCCATCGCCCACCGTCGCGCGGTAGTAGACGCACGGGGCGCTCTGGAGGAGCGACACAAGGGTCACCTCGGCGGGCTCGATCACCCCGCTGATCCGCACCTCGCCGGCGGCGACCGATTCGATGGTCGAGGTCGACACGTCACCGACGCGCAGCGCCGATCGGTAGCCGGCCAGACCGCGTGCAAGAAGGAACAGTCCCGCGATGACGCCCACGGCGGCGAACGCGGTCAAACCGGATGCAGAGAACGACTCCACGCTCCCATCGTACGGGAGCAGACGGTCAGCTCGAACGGCGGCTCGGCACGACGGCGGCGACGACGAGGACGATCCCGACACCGATCAGCATCGCCGGCCACCACAGGTCGAAGTCGAACGCGGGGATGAGCTCGCGCACGAGGAAGATGCCGCCAAGCCCGACCAGGACGAGTCCGCCGATGAGACCGGCCCGCGTTCGATCGGCTGGGTCGCGCTGACGCCGCGGCCGTCCCGCAGTCGAGCTGGCGATCGGAACGGTGGACCCGTCGGGTGCGCGCCAGCTTCCCGCGGGAACGGGTTCATCGGCACCGGCGTCGGCCGGCGACCTCATGACCTCCATGCCTGCCGGCCGTTCGGGGACGACGAACGCCATGACGATGTAGACCAGCAGTGCCAAACCACCGGTCAGGAAGATCAGCACCGCCCACACGATCCGGATGATCGATGGGTCGGCATCGAGGTGCTCGGCGACGCCGCCAGCAACGCCGGCGATCATCCGGTCGTCGCGCGAGCGATAGAGTCGGTCATCCACAGCCGGCCTCCGGATCCAGGGTGAAGGAGCCGGCGTTGGCCTTGGTCTCGAGGTCGATCTTCACCGGCGCGCTGTCGAAACCCGGCGTCGTCCATGTCGAACCGTCCTGGACCAGGCCGTGACCGGCATAGTCGTAGCTCGCGATGATCGATTCCCCGGTGTGCAGTCGAAGAGCGGTGCCGGGCGGGACGCAGAGCTTCACGGCGCCCGCGTTCGCCTGGATGGATCCGGTGAGCGGCAGGTTCGGAAGCGTCACGCCGAGCGAGCCTGCGTTCAATCGCATGTCGATGGTCGAGATCGCTGCCACGTCACCGAGATCGAGCGAGGCGGACCCGGCGTTCATCTCCAGACCGACGTCCGCAAGCCGCGCTCCCGACAGGTCCACGGTCCCACTGCCGGCATTCAATCGGAGATCGAGACCAAGAGTCGGCGCGGCCGGCAAGGTCAGTCGCCAGGTGTCGCGATCGCCGAACCCGAGCCACGACGTGCCACCCTCGCGGTGCGACTCGACATCGAGCGAGGATGCATCGGCATCGACCTTGGGGCCCAGCCCTTCCGCGTCGGAGCCCTCGAGGTGCCAGTCGGTTCCCGGCGCGACGCCGACGGTCATCTCCCCACAGTCGAGACGTACCGAGACGTCCGCCGTCGTGGTGAGGGTGCCATCTCGGGGCGCGAAGACCGTGGTCCCCGCGCTCGACCCGCACGATGCCACCGAGAAGCCAGAGACGCCATAGCTGAGCAATCCGCCGACCATGATCCCGACCGTCGCCGCGACGATGAGACCACCGACGAAGTCGAAGCTCGTGCGTGACAGGATCAGGCCGACGCCGATCCCGACGAGGATCAGCGGCCAGAGGCTCAGGTAGCGGCTGAGGTCATCGTTCGAGATGTAGCCGGCGCGAACGGCGAGCGGGATCGTCCCCGCGAGGATCAGGAAGACTCCCCAGCCGAGGAAGCCACGACGGATGTGCATGAGCCCAACGTACCCCGTCCGGGTGCCGACGCAACGGCTGAATGTCACGAATGTGGCCCGACGTCCGTGTGCTAGCCTCGGCCCCGAGGAACGGAGGGGCGATGCGAGTGAGCCGGATCGGGTGCGTCATCTTCGATCTCGATGGCGTCCTCGTCGATTCCGAGATCTGGTGGGATGAGGTCCGCCAGGATTTCGCGGCCGGGCACGACCGGACATGGACCGCCGCCGACCGTGAGGCGGTGATGGGCGCCAACTCCGCTGCCTGGGCGCGGATCATGCGCGAGCGGCTCGACCTGGATATGCCCGAAGCCGAGATCGAGCGGGCGATCGTCGAGGGCGTCGTCAAGCGGTACCGCCTCGAGGGCCCCCCGCTGATCGATGGGGCGGTCGAAGCGGCCAAGCGCATCGCCGCCGGCTACCCGGTCGCTGTCGCCTCCTCCGCGCACCGCGCGGTCATCGACGCCGCGCTCGAGGCGACCGGTCTCCGCGGCACGTTCGCCGTGGTGGTCTCGTCCGACGAAGTGGACCATGGCAAGCCCGCGCCCGACGTCTATCTCGAGACTGCCCGACGGCTGGGCTGCGATCCGGCGGCCTGCCTCGTCGTCGAGGACTCGCACAACGGGGTCCGCGCGGCGAAGGCTGCGGGGATGACCGTCATCCTCGTCCCGAACGGGAGCGTCCCGCCGGCCGCCGGCACCGAAGAGCTCGCGGACCGTGTCGTCGACCGACTGGCCGACCTCGATCCGCTCGCGATCGCCTGAAGTTCGAGATGACGGAACCGGCTCGAGCTGCCCTTCCCGGCCCTGAGGTCAGCCCTTGGCGGCGGACGGTCCGCTATTGGATGTCGAGGATCGTCGTCTCGATCCTGACCCGTGGCTACCTCCGTGTGCGCCGGGTCGATGGACCGGCGCTGCCGGCGGGGCCTGCCATCTACTGTTTCAACCACATGAGCTGGGCGGACCCGTTCGTCCTGATGGCGCTGCTGCCGTATCGGCCCCGGTTGTGGTTCTTCGGCCCGAAGGAAGAGGACATGGGAGTCGGCGGGCGGAACCGTGTGATGACCTGGACCGGGTCGGCGATCCCGTACAAGCCCGGGAAGAACGACCTGCTCGAGGCGACGCGGCGAGTCGGCGCCGTCATCGCGAGCGGTGGTGTCGTGGCGATCGCAGGCGAGGGCAGGATCCACGGACGTGAGAACGAGATCCTGCCGTTGAGCGAGGGCGCGGCCTATTTCGCGATGCGCTCACGCGTGCCGCTGGTGCCGATCGCCATCCACGGCACGAGCTGGCTCCGCTTCGGCGGCCACGTCAGCGTCGCAGTGGGGGAGGCGATACGACTTGAAGGACGACCGAACCGAGCGTCGCTCGCCGAGGCGACGGACCGTTTGACCGCTGCGCTCACGGCGCTCGTTGCAGACTCCCCCGAGGTCAGGCCGCCTGGCCGCATCGGTCGATGGCTGACGGAGCGGTTCAACGACTGGCCCGAGGGGTCGCGGGCCGCGGCCCTTGCCGCGTCGGGAAGCGTCGGCCCCGCGGCCGGGGAGTCGTCTGGCATACTTCCGTCGCCCGACTGACACAGGAGGAACCGTGGCTTCGACCGGCCTGTCCGCCGATCCGACCGAGTATCGCGCTCGGCTTGCCGACCAGAGCGACGAGCAGATCGACGCCTGGGTGGCAGAGCTGATGAGAGACGTCGTCATCCGGCGCGGGATCGTCAAGGTCGTCGACGACTTCCGTCGCGCCGCTCAGCTGGACGAGCGCGGTTTCGAACGGGTGTTCGCATCGGGCGGTGGAGCTCCGGCGGTGATCGGCCGCGACGCGAAGGGCCGCCTCGTGGTCCCGACCGTCACCCTCTACGCGCTCGTGCCGGGGATCCGCGCCCAGGTGCCCGACGGGCGAGACCGACTGGTCGAATACCTGGTCGAGAACTTCGACGAGATCGTCTACGTCTGACGCCACGGCCCGGTCGCGTGGACTGGCAGCCGCGGTCGCCGGGTTCGTCCGGCTGTCGCATCCCTTTCCGTCGCTGCTCGACGGCGTCGTCGTTGCCGCTGTCGCCCTGATCGCTGGCGGCATGGGCACCACCGCCGTCGCCCTCGGGGCATCGATGACGGCCCTCCAGACGTCCATCGGGACGCTCAACGACATCGTTGACGCGCCGGCCGACCAGGCGGCAAAGCCCGGAAAACCGATCCCGGCGGGTCTGGTGTCGCCCACGGCGGCCATCGTGATGGCCGTTGCTGCCGCGGGAACGGGCATCACGGTGGGCTGGCTGGCCGGGCCGTACGGGGTCGCCGTCGTCCTGCTCGCGGTCGTCGTGCTGGTCATCGGCTATGCGTACGACCTCTTCTTCAAGGGCACCGCGTGGTCCTGGCTCCCGTTCGCGGTCGGCATCCCCGTCCTGCCCATCTATGGCTGGGTCGGGGCGACGGGCGGCATCCCCGCCTCATTCGCCGTCCTGGTGCCCGTCGCGGTCCTCGCCGGAGCCGCACTCGCTATCGCGAATGCCCGCGCTGATGCGACCCGCGACCGCCTGAGCGGCACGGTCTCCGTGGCGACGCGCCTGGGCGACGGCTGGTCGTGGCGAGTCGACGCGTTCTTGTCAGTGATCGTCGTCGTCACAGCTCTGGCGACCCTGGTCGCCGGAGGTGCGGGTGTCGTGCCGGTGGCCGGTGCGGCTCTCGGGGCGACCATCGTGGCAACCGGACTCGCCATCGGCCGGTCTGCTGACGCCGCCCCGCGAGAGCGGGCGTGGCAGCTGCAGGCGATCGGTACCGCAGTCCTCGCGGCGGCGTGGCTCGCCGGCTTGCCGCTCGCCGGGTAAGCGAGGACTCGTCAGTAGGCCTGGTCGTCGCTCCGAACGAGGGCGATCGCGTTCTCGAGGCGGAGCTTCGCGATGGTCAGGTACTTGGCGAGGTTCGCCCGGTCGGTCGCGCCGATCGAGCCACGGACGTCGGCGTTCGCGAGGACGCCGATGATCTCGTCCACTGCGTCGGCAAGGCTTTGCTTCGCGTTGACCAGCGAGTCATCCGAGACCGGACGATCCGAGGCGACCTCCTCCGAGATCCATGCCTGTCCGCTTTCGACTTCCTCCTCCGTGAACGTCTCACCGACGGAGTCATCGACGGTCGCGACGGCGTCGGTCTCGGGCCGACCTTCTCGAGGGCGTCGGCCCTCGATCTTGTCGCGGAGCTTGATCAATGTGAGCTCACCGCGCGCGACCTGTTCGGCCAGCTTCCGGCGCTTCTTCGGGTCCTCGACCTTCATCAGTTCGTAGGCGTGGGACAGACTGTCCTTGCGCAAAGACACGAGTTCCCGGATCTCGGGCGGGGCATCGGCGAGACGAAGTCGGTTCTCGAGGTAGCCCTTGTCCTTGCCGAGCTTGTCGGCGAGTTTCCGGATGCTGTAGCCGTGCTCGTGGACCATCCGGTCATACATGGCCGCTTCATCGAGTGGCGTGAGGTCCTCGCGCTGCAGGTTCTCGATGATCGCGATCTCGAGCGCCGTGTCGTCGTCGATCTCCTCGATCAGCGCCGGGATGGTCTCGAGCCCGGCGAGTCGCGACGCGCGCCACCGGCGTTCGCCGGCGACGATCTGGTAGGTGTTCGGCCCGAGCGGTCGGACGAGGATGGGCTGGAGGACGCCATGCTCGCGGATCGATGCAGCGAGTTCGTCGAGCGCCTGTGGTTCGAAGACCATGCGCGGCTGCTCGGGGTTCGGTTCGATGTGGTCGACCTGGACGATGCGGACGCCGATCGAGCGGGTCGGGCTGTCCGGCGTCAGAAGGCTGACGATGGCCGGGGAAAGTTCTGTGTCCTCCGACAGCCGCCGGGCAGCGGCTGCGCGGAAATCAGTTCGGGGCAAGTTCGATCACCTCCCGGGCAAGGTCGCGATAAACGCGCGCCGCATTGCTGCCGCTTGCGTACGTCGTGATCGGACGCCCGACGAGCGGAGCCTCTCCGAGCTTCACGGTGTTTCGGATGATGCTGGTGAAGACGTGGTGGTCGCCGACGATCTTCAGCTCCTCGAGCATGTCCTTCGCGAGGTTGGTCCTGCTGTCGAAGAATGTCGGCAGAAGGCCGAGGATCCGGAGATCGCGGTTCAACTTGAGGCGGATCGCATTGATGACCTTGACGAGGTTGTTGAGCCCCTTCATCGCGTAGTACTGGGTCTGGACCGGGATGATCACGCCGGTCGACGCGACGAGTCCGTTAACGGTCAGCAGACCGAGGTTGGGCGGGCAATCGATCAGGACGTAGTCATATATCCCGATGTGTCCTTCGAACGATTCGCGGAGGATGCCCTCGCGGCCGAGAGCCGTGAATAGCTCACCTTCCGTCGACGCGAGATCGATGTGGGCCGGGGCCACGTCGATGCCCGATGTCTCGGTCGGCAGGATCACTTCGCCGAGGGTCGCTCGTCCGTCCGCAAGGACGTCAGCCATCGAACGCTCGACCGTGTTCAGGTTGACGCCGAGCCCCGCAGTGAGATTGGCCTGCGGATCCATGTCGACGCACAGGACGCGGTATCCCTCTTCGGCGAGCGCGCCCGCGAGATTGATCGCCGTCGTCGTCTTTCCGACGCCGCCCTTCTGGTTGGCGATCGCGATCACATTCGTCACCGGGGCATCACCTCAAGGTTTCGCTGAAGCGGCGCGATGGCGCCGGGGGAGGGAGACGGCCCGGTCATGGTACGCCCCGCGAGACCCTTCCGGGCACCCCGGTTATCCACACGCTTCGCGAGTTGTTCACCGAATCTGTGGATATCCGGGCATCGTCAGAGACGCGTCTGGCGCAGATATGATGGCCCTGTCCTTGCGCAAAGACGGCCATGTGAGGGGAGTGCAGACGGTGTCGACGAACGCAGAGCGTTTCGCGCGACTCGAGGAGATGCGCGTCGCGTCGCGCGCCGGGGGTGGCGCCGCGCGCGTCACAAAGCAGCACGACTCGGGAAAACTGACGGCGCGGGAACGGCTCGACCTGTTGCTCGATCCCGGGACCTTCACCGAACTTGACGCGTTCGTCACCAACCGCGACGCGTCCGCGACGGAATCGTTCCTCGGTGATGGCGTCGTCACGGGCCACGGTGAGATCGACGGCCGGACGGTGTTCGTCTTCAGTCAGGACTTCACGGTCTTCGGTGGATCGCTGTCGGAGGCCTACGCGGAAAAGATCTGCAAGGTCATGGATCTTGCGATGAAGGTCGGCGCACCCATCATCGGACTGAACGATTCTGGCGGGGCACGGATCCAGGAGGGTGTGGTCTCGCTTGGCGGGTACGCCGACATCTTCCTTCGCAACGTCCTTGCGTCGGGGGTGGTGCCACAGATCTCCGTGATCCTCGGGCCGTGCGCCGGTGGCGCCGTCTATTCGCCGGCCATCACCGACTTCACCGTGATGGTCGAAGGGACGAGCTACATGTTCGTCACGGGGCCAGGTGTGGTGAAGACCGTGACGCATGAGGACGTCGATGCGGAATTCCTGGGCGGGGCGCTGACACATACGAGCAGGAGTGGAGTGGCGCACATCGCCGCACCTGACGAAGCCAGTGCGCTCGACGCGGCCCGCGCGCTGCTGGCGCACCTTCCCCAGAACAACCTCGACATGCCAGCGCAGGTTCCGACGATGGATCCGGTAGACAGGATGGACATCGCGCTCGATGACATCGTCCCCGACGACCCACGTCAGCCGTACGACATGCACGACGTGCTTCATCGGGTCATCGACGATGGAACGTTCCTCGAGATCCAGCCTGCCTGGGCCCAGAACATCATCGTCGGCTTTGCGCGGCTCGCTGGACGGACGGTCGGCGTCGTCGCGCAACAACCGTCCGTGCTGGCCGGGGCCCTCGACATCGATGCGTCCGTCAAGGCCGCTCGTTTCGTCCGGACGTGCGATGCGTTCAACGTCCCACTCGTCACATTCGTCGACGTCCCGGGATTCCTGCCCGGTGTCGACCAGGAACATGGCGGCATCATCCGACATGGCGCGAAGCTCCTCTTCGCGTATGCCGAGGCGACTGTTCCGAAAGTGACGGTCATCACCAGGAAGGCATATGGCGGCGCCTACGACGTCATGAGCAGCAAGCACATCCGCGGCGACATGAACTTCGCATGGCCGACAGCCGAGATCGCGGTGATGGGCGCGGAGGGAGCGGTCAACATCATCTTTCGTGATGCGATCGCCGCAGCCCCGAACGCGGACGACGAACGCGCGCGACTGGTCGAGGCGTATCGCGCCGACTTCGCGAACCCGTATATCGCCGCCGCGCGTGGATACGTGGACGACGTCATCCGGCCGTCGGAGACTCGCCCGAGACTCATTCGCGCATTGGCTCTGCTGGCCGACAAGCGCGATACGAACCCGCGAAAGAAGCATGGCAACATCCCGCTCTGATCCTGGTTCGCAGGCCGCGTCTTTGCGCAAAGACGGGCCGGGCCGGTGAGTCGCGAGAGGCCGCCGTTCGAACGCATCCTCGTCGCCAACAGGGGCGAGATCGCCGTCCGGATCATCCGGGCTTGCCATGAATGGGGGATGACCGCGGTCGCGGTCTACAGCGATGCCGACGCAGGGGCCAGGCACGTCAAGCTCGCGGATGACGCCGTCCGACTCGGGCCGCCGCCACCGGCGGAGAGCTACCTTCGGATCGACGCCATCGTCGATGCCGCACTCGCGACCGGCGCGCAGGCTGTCCACCCCGGATATGGATTCCTCTCGGAGCGGGCGGCCTTCGCCCGGGCGGTCGAGGATGCTGGGCTCGTCTTCGTCGGACCGCCGTCGGGGGTCATCGATGCCCTCGGCGACAAGCTGCACGCGCGACGGATGGCACGGTCGGTCGGTGTCGACGCGGTCCCCGGAACCTTGGAGCCGGCCCCTGTCGACCGCGCCGATGCGGTGGAGGAGATCGTCGCCGAGGCCGAGCGGATCGGCTTTCCGGTGATGGTCAAGGCCGCGGCCGGCGGCGGGGGACGCGGGATGCGGCTCGTCGCGACGCCCACCGAGCTGCCTGCCGCTCTCGCGGCCGGATCAACCGAGGCAGCCGCAGCATTCGGCGATGGGTCCGTCTATCTGGAACGCGTCATCCGCCCTGCTCGCCACATCGAGGTCCAGTTGCTCGGTGATGCCTCTGGTCACGTCGTCGCCATCGGTGAGCGCGACTGCTCGCTGCAACGTCGCCACCAGAAGCTGGTCGAGGAGGCACCGGCGCCGGGCTTGTCACCCGACGAGCGGCGCGATCTCCACGACCGCGCGGTCCGGGTCGCGACGGCGGCTGGTCTCCAGAACGCCGCCACAGCGGAGTTCCTCCGCGGGCCTGACGGCGCGACCTGGTTCCTCGAGGTCAACACCCGCCTCCAGGTCGAGCACGGAGTCACCGAGCTCGTGACGGGTCTGGACATCGTCGCCGAGCAGTTCCGGCTCGCCGCCGGCCGACCGTTGTCGTTCGCCGTCATCGCCGCGGCAGAGCGCGCTGCCGTTCCGACGAGCCATGCCATCGAGGTCCGATTGTCGGCAGAGGATCCATCGATCGACTTTGCTCCCCGCCCTGGCCGGATCCGCCATTGGGTCATGCCCGAGGGTCCCGGCGTCCGCGTGGACACGGGGGTGGGGGAGGGCGACGACGTCCCACCCGACTACGACAACCTCGTGGCCAAGGTGATGGTCCATGCCGGCGACCGTCCCGCTGCCATCGACCGGCTGCGGCGTGCCCTCGACGAGACGGAGGTCGCGGGCATCCAGACGACCCTGCCGTTCCATCGTTTCGTCGCCCGACACCCGCGCTTCGCCGCCGCCGAGCTGTCGACGGACTGGGTGGCCGAGGCCTGGGATGGCCGGAGCCAGCGGGCCGAAGTCGCCGCCGGAGCCGCGGTGGCGGCGGCCAGCTTCGACGCCAAGGCCGCCCCAGCCGGGGAGGAGCGCGCGCCCGCAGGGAGTGGATGGGCAACGGCAGCCCGGACGGACGCGGTCGATCGGTGGCCCCGATGAGCCGTCGACGCGTCACCGACCGATCCACCGGGGAGCACGTCGCGGACGTCGACCAGGCCGCCGAGGCGCCCGGGCCGACCCCTCGATCCGGCCCTCGGCCCATTGTCCTCCCCGGCATCAGCGCCCCGACGGCCCGTGGCCGCTACGGTGTCGAGGTCGTCCTTGACGGTTGGCGGTTCGAATTCGAGGTCGAGGATGCCGACCTGTACGAGCTCCGTGAGCGCGCGACCTCGGCCCGCGCCGCCGATGCACACCACGGGCCGACCGAGGTTCGTGCCATCATCCCGGGGCGGATCGTGTCGCTCGCGGTCGCGGTCGGGGACAGTGTCGAGGCCGGGCAACGGCTCCTCTCGGTGGAGGCCATGAAGATGGAGAACGAGCTCCGTGCCCCGCGCGCCGGGACCGTCGAGCGGATCGCCGTCGGCCCGGGCCACACGGTGGAGCTGGGCGACACCCTGATCGTCATCGGATGACCCATCCCGATCGGCCCCTTGGCGAGACGCCCGACGAGGCCCGAGAGCGGTGGCGCGAGACCGTCCGGGCGAAGGCCCTGAAGGGCGCGCCGGAACGGCGCGACCATTTCGAGACGACGTCGGGGATCCACATCCGCGACCTGTACACCCCTTCGGACACGGCCGGACTCGACGAGGACCGCGACCTGGGCAGGCCCGGCGAGTACCCCTTCACCCGGGGAGTCCAGCCGACGATGTACCGCAGCCGGTTCTGGACGATGCGCCAGTACGCCGGCTTCTCGACCGCGGAGGATACGAATCGCCGGTTCCGCTACCTCCTCGAGCAGGGCCAGACCGGGCTGTCAGTCGCCTTCGACCTGCCGACCCAGATGGGCTACGACTCCGACGCGAAGGAGGCGGACGGAGAAGTCGGGCGGGTGGGGGTGCCCATCTCGAGCCTCGCCGATATGGCCGTGCTCCTCGACGGCCTGCCGCTCGCGAGCGTGAGCACCTCCATGACGATCAATGCGACGGCGCCGATCCTGCTGGCCCTGTACGTCGCCGCGGCCGAGGCGCAGGGGGTCGAGCGGGCCGCGATCGCCGGGACGACCCAGAACGACATCCTCACGGAGTACATCGCCCGCGGGACCTACATCTTTCCACCGCGACCGTCGATGCGACTCGTGACCGACGTCTTCGAGTTCTGCGCGGGCGAGCTGCCCAAGTGGAACACGATCTCGATCTCCGGTTATCACATGCGCGAGGCCGGAGCGACGGCTGCCCAGGAGCTCGCCTTCACCCTGGCCGACGCCATCGCCTACGTCGACGCGGCCGTCGCCCGGGGCCTCGATGTCGATGACTTCGCGGGACGGCTGTCGTTCTTCTTCGCCGCCTGGTCCGAGCTGTTCGAGGAGGTCGCCAAGTTCCGCGCCGCCCGCCGGATGTGGGCGACGGTCATGCGCGAACGATTCGGGGCGACGAACCCCCGGTCGTGGGTCTGCCGGTTCCACGTCCAGACCGCGGGTTCGAGCCTGACCGCCCAATCGATCGACAACAACGTGGTCCGGACGACCGTCCAGGCCCTGTCGGCCGTGCTGGGTGGCGCGCAGAGCCTCCACACGAACTCGCGAGACGAGGCCCTCGCCCTCCCGACCGAGCAGGCGGCCCGCCTCGCCCTTCGGACCCAGCAGATCCTCGCCTACGAGTCGGGCGTGACCGAGACCCCCGATCCGCTCGCGGGCTCCTACTACGTCGAGAGCCTCACCAACGAGCTCGAAGCGGCCGCGTGGGGCTACCTCGACGAGATCGAGGCGATGGGCGGGACGCTCGCCGCGATCGACGGCGGCTTCCAGCAGCGCCAGATCCAGGAGGCCGCCTACCGCGTCCAGCAGGCGATCGAGTCAGGCGACCAGGTGGTGGTCGGCGTGAACCGCTTCCGCGACGACGAGGTCCACACCCCGCCGCTCCAGAGGATCGACCCGGAGGGGGAGCGCCGCCAGATCGAGCGGGTCCGGCGTGTGCGCGCGGAGCGCTCCGTGGGGGCCTGGGAAGCGGCCATGGACCGTCTCGCGACGACCGCGGCCGGCGACGCCAACCTGATGCCCCCGATCCTCGACGCGGTCCGCGCCCATGCGACGGTCGGCGAGATCAGCGACGGGCTCCGCCAGGCCTGGGGCGAGCACCGCGAACTCATCACCGTCTGAGGCCACCGTTGGCGGCCGGGTTCCCGGAGCGTGACCGTCGCCTGAAGCGCCACGCCCTGGCCTCCCTCGGTCTGCTGGCCGAGTGTTCGCTCTCGGTCCCGGGGACCTGCCTGGCGCTCGAGCAGATCGAAGCGCGCGACTGGGCGTCGTCGGGCGGATGGGGTTCGTACGCGGACGGATCCATGCGGCGCGGCTGGTTCCGACATCGACAGCGCACGGCGACGGTGTTCGCGCTCGAGCTCATCACGCTGTTCGGGAGCACCGACGCGGGCGAGGGCGACGTCGATCGGCGTGATGCCGGCTGGCTCAACATCATCGTCCTGCCGGCGGTGGCCCGTCCAGGCTCGAGCATCGAGATCAGCGCCGACCTCGACGCCGAGATGTACGCGTCAGTGCGGTCGGCCGTGCGCGGGCTCTTCGTGAGGATCGTCCGCGTCTCGGACTCGACTGTCCGCTGAGACGTCAGTCCCGATCCGACCGATGGGCGAAGGGGAGCCGCCAGCGACTCCGCCAGCGACCGTCGGCACCCTGGACGAGCACATCGAGCCTCGAGACCCGGAAGACGACAGGCAGGGCGGCGGTCGCCTCTGTCGCCACGACGTCCAGCGGCGCCTCGTCCGAATCGGCGATCGTCAGGTGAGGGATCACCTCGTCGAAGGCACCTTCGTACGGCAGCAGATCCGGGAAGCGTTCCTGAACGGCCTCGGTCAGCCGGATGAACGGCTCCGGGGGGTCAGGGACGAGATAGACGACGGTCGGGAACCGGCCGACCCTGTCGAACCGAACGTCAAAGGGCGCGTTCGTGGCGGCAACCTCCGCGAGCGCCGTACGGACACGACCATCGAGGTCTGCCGGCGAGACGAAGGGGTAGAGGATCGTGACGTGCCCCGGGACCCCGACCGCCGCCGCAGGATCCCATCGGCCGCGAAGCTGGTCCAGTCGGGCCGGGACCGAGACCCGCACCACGACGGCGCTTCGGGAGGCATCGGCTGGCATCGCCGACAGGGTACGCTCCGTGGATGGGAACACATGCCGCTCAAGGCGTCCCCGAGGTGGTCCGTTCCCTTGGCAAGGTCCACCACGTCGCGCTCATCGTCCGTTCGGTCGAGGAGTCGCTCGGTCTATGGCGCGATTCGCTCGGTCTCGAGCTCGAGAGTGTCATGGACATCCCCTACGACCGGGTACGGATCGCGTTCCTCGGGGTGGGGGAGTCGAAGATCGAGCTCGTCGAGCCGACCGACGCCACCACCGGCGTCGCTCGTTTCCTCGAGAGCAAGGGCGAAGGCTTCCACCACGTCTGCTTCGAAGTGCCGGACATCGGCGCGACCCTGAGAGACCTCGAGAGCGACGGGATCGAGCTCATCGACACGGCACCGCGCAAGGGCGCCGAGGGTCCCGTCGCGTTCCTGCACCCGCGGTCCTGTCACGGCGTCCTTGTCGAGCTGATCGAGGCGCCGGGCGGGCCGGCGTGGTCGTCCCTGGGGTACTGACCCGGATCAGGCCGGCTTTCGCGCCACCAGCGAGAACATCAGCGGCAGCTCTCCGCGCGTGTCGGCCGGCAGGACCCACCGCCCCTGTCCATCGTCGACGAGGAAGTCGACCTTCCACTCGAGGTATGGGTGTTCGACCAGGGTCTCGATCACGAGCCCGGCGTCGATCAGGGCGGTCACGATCTCGCCGAGGCCGTGGTCCCACGAGTGCTCTGTCTCGTCGCCGACCTCGGCTTCCGTATCGGCGTACGAGCCGGTGACGGCGAAGGTGAGGGGTGCTTCGTGCTCCCAGTAGGGGTAGGCCAGCCGGAGCTCGCCGGGCGCCACTCCCTCGTTCTCGAAGACGTTCAACACCGGATGCGCCTCGGTGATGAAGAACGTCCCGCCGGGTGCCACGAAGTGCGACACGACCTTGGCCCACGCCCGGATATCCGGCAGCCATCCGAGGACCCCGCGGGAGGTGTAGACGACGTCGAACTCGCCTTCAAGGGCGGACGGCAGGTCGTACAGGTTCGACTCGACGAAGCGGGCGTCTGGGAATCCAAGCTCCGTCGCGAGCGAGCGGGCAAGCTCCACGGCCGATGGCGAGATGTCGGCTCCCGTGACCCGCGCTCCGAGCCGCGCCCAGGACAGGGTGTCGATGCCGAAGTGGCACTGGAGGTGGAGGAGCGACTTGCCCGTGACGTCCCCGACGAGCTCGATCTCGTACGGCCGGATCCGGACGCCACCCGCCTTGAACCCCTCGAGGTCGTAGTACTCGCCCGCTGCGTGGATCCGGGTCCAGACCTCCCAGAGCGACCGGTTGGCCTCGAACGCGGCCTGGTGAGCGGCCGGCCCCTCGGTCAACGCAGCGACCAGGCGAACAGGACGTCGGGCGCGCGGTCGGCGGCTCGGCAGAAGACGACGATCCGACCCGCCAGGTCACGGATCCAGGGCTTCTCCTCGCGTGGCAGCTCGCCGATCTCGTCCTCCACGAGCTCGATCCAGCGGCCCGCGATCGCACTGAGGTGACTCTCCGAGATCATCGCCACGGAGGTGACCCAGGACGGGTCGACTCGCTCGACCGTCCGCTCGTCGTGGTCCGGGGCGTCTAGCTCGAGCCGGGCGTCGATGAAGTCGGTCGGGTCGTCGCCGCCGGTCACGTTCCTGGCGGCCTCCGCGAACAGGTCGAGCCAGGTGGGATCGAGCCCGCCGCCGAGCGCGAGATGCGCGGTGAACCTGTGCGCGTCGTCCAGGGCGACGAGATCGTCGAGACCGATGACCATCAGGATGTCGTTCGCGTCGCCGGCGACGAGGTCCATGAGCTTGCTCACGGCCTAGCCCCTGTATCCCGCGTCGCGGAGCATCGCCGGCAGCTCGGTCGGTGAGCCAGCGACACGGAAGCCGGCCGCCTCGAGTGCCGCGACCTTGGACGCCGCGGTCCCTGATCCGCCCGAGATGATCGCGCCCGCGTGGCCCATCCGCTTGCCCTCGGGGGCGGTCCGGCCGGCGATGAAGGCGACCTTCGGGATGTCCGCCAGATGTTCGGCGGCCCACGCCGCCGCTTCCTCCTCGGCCGTGCCGCCGATCTCGCCGATGAGCACGAGCGCGTCGGTCTCCTGATCTTCTGCGAACAGCTTCAGCACGTCGAGGTGGGTCGTCCCGATGACGGGATCGCCCCCGATGCCAACGCACGTGGACTGCCCGACACCTGCATCGGTCATCGCCTGGACCGCCTCGTAGGTGAGCGTCCCCGAACGGCTCACGACGCCGACGTTGCCCTGACGGTGCACGGAACCCGGGATGATCCCGACCTTCGCCGAGCCCGGCGACGTCGCGCCGGGGCAGTTCGGACCGATCAGCCGTGCGCCTGCCCGGATGACCATCTCGACCGCAGGGATCATGTCGAGGGCCGGGATCCCCTCGGTGATGCAGAAGATGGTGGCCACGCCGGCCGCAGCCGCTTCCATCACGGCATCGGGTGCGCCGGCGGCCGGGACGAAGATGCAGGTCGTGTTCGCGCCGGTCTCGCGGACCGCCTCTGCGACCGTGTCGAAGACCGGCACCTTTCCGTCGAGGGCCGACTGACCGCCTTTGCCAGGCGTCACCCCGGCAACGATCCGCGTGCCGTATTCCTGCATCGCCCGGCTGTGGAACTCGCCCTCGCGCCCGGTGATGCCCTGGACGAGGAGACGCGTCTCGGGTCCGACGATGATGCTCACGCGGCCGCTCCCCGTGATGCCGCCACGGCCTTGGCCGCGGCCTCGTCGAGCGACGACGCGGTCGCGAAGTCGGCCGCCTCGAGAAGGACGGCGGCTTCGGCTGCGTTCGTCCCGACGATCCGGACCACCATGGGCACGTCCCGTTCCTGGACCCCGCGAGCCTCGATGAGCCCCTTGGCGACCTCGTCTCCCCGAGTGATGCCGCCGAAGATGTTGACAAGGATGGCGTTGACCTTCGGGTCGGCGAGGATGATCCGCATCGCGGCCGCCACCTTTTCTGCACGAGCCCCGCCCCCGATATCGAGGAAGTTGGCCGGCTCGCCGCCCGCCCGCTTGACGAGGTCCATCGTGGTCATGGCGAGGCCGGCGCCGTTGACCATGCAGCCGATCGTGCCGTCGAGCTTGATGAAGGTGAGCCCAGCCTCGCGAGCCTCTCGGTCGGCCGGATCCTCCTCGTCAGGGTCGCGCAGCTTCTCGAGGTCGGGATGGCGCGGCAGCGCCGAGTCGTCGAGGGTGACCTTCGCGTCGAGACAGACGAGCCGCTCGGCGACGCTCCCGTCCGCCCCGGTCTCGCGGACGATCGCCAGCGGGTTGATCTCCACGAGGTCGGCGTCATAGGCGAGCATCGTGCGGACGAGGCCCTGGGCGATGCCGACGGCCGCCTTCAGATGGCTTGCCAGGCCCATCTCGAACGCGAAGGCGCGTGCCTGGTATCCGAGCAGTCCTAGCATCGGGTCTGCATGGTGGCGGATGATCGCCTCCGGATGGTCGACCGCGACCTGCTCGATCTCGACGCCGCCTTCCGCCGAACCCATGAGAAGGATCCGCCGCGCGGCGCGGTCGAGGACCGCCGCCATGTAGTACTCGCGGACGATGTCGGCCGCGGGGGCGACGAGCACCTTGCGGACGGTGATGCCCTTGATGTCCATGCCGAGGATCTGGCCCGCGATCCGCTCCGCCTCGTGTGCGTCGGACGCGAGCTTCACGCCGCCCGCCTTGCCGCGACCTCCGACGAGGACCTGCGCCTTGATGACGACGGCCGACGAGCCCGAGGTGAGGATCCTCTCCGCAGCTGTCCGAGCTTCGGGGGCGGAGTAGGCGACCTCCCAAGCCGGCACTGGCAGGCCCTGGGCGACGAGGAGGGATTTCGCGTCGGCTTCCTGGATCTTCACGGGCGGCGTCGGCTCCTCGTGCTCGATGCGGGAGGGCGATGGTACCGCGTCGCCTCGCCGGCCGGACCGATGTTGGAACGAACGACGCCGGTCGCCTCGCCATACTCGGTGAGCGCGGCCACGTCGGTCGTGCCACCGCCGAGGGCGACATGCAGCAGGAACTCGTGGAGCGAGCGCGACGGGGCGATCATGACGCCTTCGCCACGCTTGCGGGCGCCGCGCTCTTCCGGCTGGATGCGACCGCCCGGCTCATCCTGCGCGACCCGGATCGAGCGAAGGACGCTGTCCAGGAGGCCCTCGTCCGGGCCTGGCGTGGCCTGCCGACCTTGCGCGATCCCGACCGTTTCGACGCCTGGCTCAACCGCTTGCTATACCGCGCCTGCATCGATGAGGCCCGACGGCTCCGGCGCCACCACGTCGACGTGGAACTGACTCCCATCGACTTTCCCGCCGGGGACGACATGACGTCGTCCATCACCGACCGCGACCAGCTCGAGCGCGGCTTCCGTCGCCTCGAACCGGAGGCGCGGGCCTTGATCGTCCTTCATCACTATCTCGACCTCCCGCTCCCCGAAGTCGCGGCTGTTCTCGGGATCCCGCTCGGTACCGCGAAATCGCGTCTCCACCGAGCGCTCCAGTCCATGCGCGCCGGCCTGGACGCCGATGCGCGTCCGACGGCAGATGTGCCGGAGGGCAGATTCGCATGACACAGCTCGATGGCTTCGACCGGACATTGATCGATTGGCTCGACGAGCAGGCAGGGCACGGCATGCCC